>CALFZM010000282.1 GCA_937952235.1 uncultured Opitutia bacterium
GGTCGGCATGTTCTGGGGGTTGGGGTGGGGGTGAACCGCACAACGGCGGCAAAGTTCCGGTGGTGGGGTGGGGTCGCGGCGGCCGACGACAGCTCGGCCGGCGGGAGGATAGCAGAGCGCCGCAGGGCGTCACTGCGGTTTCGTCGCTTCCGGACTCAGGTTTTTCGTCAACGCGTCCCGGCCGCGCGGCGGATTCGGGCGGTCAACTCCGGTGCACGCGACGGTATTCCCCGGGCGTCTGGCCTCGCAGCGACCGGAACGCCGCCTGCAGGTAATGGCTGTGAGCGAAGCCGGTCAGGGCGGCGATGGCGTCGACGGTGAGGTCGGTCTCGCGCAGCAGGCGTTCCACCTCGCGGAAGCGCACGCGGAGGATCTCCTCCTTCGGCGTGCGACCGAGGGCCGCCTTCATCCGGCGGTCGAGCGTGCTGCGGGAGGCGTTGAGCCGCCCGCAGAGGTCGTCGACGTTGATGCCGGCGGTCGCGTTCTCGCGGATGAAGCGGGCGGCGTGGGCGACGAGCCGGTCGTTGATCACGAACTCGTCCGACGATGCCCGCACCACGATGCCCTTCGGGGGAACGAGCGTCTCGCGCGGCGGACGCAGCCGCCGGTTGCGCATCATCCGGGCGAGCAGCTCCGCGGCGGCGTAGCCGACCTTGGCGCCGTCGAAGCGGACGCTCGTCAGCGGTGGCGAGGCGAAGGCGCAGAGGGTCTCCTCGTTTTCCGCCCCGACGACCGCGACTTCCTCCGGCACCGCGATGCCGCCCCGCTGGCAGGCATCGAGCACGCGCACGCCGAGCTGGTCGTTGGCCGCGAAAACCCCGACCGGCTTCGGCAGGGTGGTGAGCCAGTCGACCAGCCGGTCCTGCCCCCGCTCCCAGTCGGCCGCCCGGTCGGACGTGGCCTCCGGCAGGAGCGAACACGAGCCGCCCCGGGCCCGCACCGTGGCGATGAAATTCTCCACCCGCTCCTCGAAGAACCGCTCCGTGTGCAGGCTATAGACCGCGAGGTGCTGGTAGCCCCGGTCGAAGAAATGCTCCGCCACCATCTGGCCGACGCGGCGGTTGTCCATCCCGACAAAGGGCCGGTTGCTGGCCAGCACCGTGGCGCGCAGCTCGACCGCCGGCAGTCCGGTCCCCTCGATCACGTCGGCCATCTCCTGGGAGAACGTGCGCGTGAGGATGCCGTCGCCGTCCCAGCGTTCCAGCCAGGCGGGCGGGCCCGATTCCAGCGCGCGCAGCTCGAGGAAGCAGGACCAGGGACCGTGCGCCGCCACGTAGCGGCGCACGCCGGCGAGCAGCTCGCGCGTGTACGTGCGCGTGGTCTCGACCAGCAGGGCGACCCGGGGCGGGCGGCGGCGCGGGCGCGTGGACATGGCGGGGGGAGATGACGAAAAACCTGAGTCGGCGTGCACCATCTGTGTAGTGACGCCCGCTGCCAAGCCGTTTAGACTGGTCCGATGACTTCCTTCCGCGGCCAGGCCCTCATCGTGGTGGGCGATGCGTCGGAGACGCTCGACACCCTCTATCCCTACTACCGGCTGATCGAGGCCGGGATCCGGCCGGTGGTGACCGCGCCCGAACGCCGGCGCTACCAGATGGTGATGCACGAGGTGAAGCCGGGCTGGACGATCACCAAGGAATGGGAGGGCTACACGATCAACGCCGACGTGCCGTTTTCCGAGGTGAAGGAGGAGGAGTACCTCGGCATCATGTTCTCGGGCGGCCGCGCCCCGGAGTACATCCGCTACGATCGCGACCTCGTCCGGATCACGAAGCACTTCTTCGCGGCCAACAAACCGGTCGCCTCCGTCTGCCACGGGGTCGAGATCCCCGCCTACGCCGACTGCGTGCGCGGACGCCGCATGGCCACGGTGGCGAAGTGCAAATTCGATCTCGAAGTCTGCGGCGGCATCTACGTGGATGCTCCGAGCGTGGTGGACGGAAACCTGGTCTCGGGCCGAACGTTTCATGACAACGGACATTATCTCGGGCCCTGGATCCGGATGCTCGAAGCTGCGCTCCCCCGGGCCGGCTGACGGCCGCCGGGTCGGGCTCGTCCCACGACCGTCCACCGGCCGCGGCGGATGCGCGGGCTGAGCCTCGCTGCCACTCCCCAACCCCATTCCCCATGCTGCCCCGCCGCCAATTCCTTCAGTCGCTGGCCCTCGCGGCCGCCGCCCCGCTCGCCGGCCGGGCCGCCGCGGGCGAGCCGTTTCGCCTGCGCTACATCCTTTCCTCGGCGATGTACGGCGAGATGCCGCTCGACGTCATCCTGCCCGAGGTGGCGAAGACCGGCTCCGAGGCGATCGACATTTGGTGCAAGGTGCATGGCAACCAGCGCGAACAGATCGACGCCATGGGCGACGACGCCTTCGCCGCGCTGCTCGCGAAGCACCGGGTGAAGCTCGGCGTGAGCACGCGCTACCCGCTCGGACCCACCGGCCTGCAGGAGGAGATGCGCTGGATGAAGCGCTTCGGCGGCGGCATCATCGTCACCGGCAGCAAGGGTCCGCGGGAACCGCAAGGCGCTGCAGCAAAGGCCGCGGTGCGCGATTTCATCGAACTGATGAAGCCGCACCTGGCGGTCGCCGAGGAGACGGGGGTCGTGATCGCGGTGGAGAATCACGACCGGCAGCTCCTCTATCATCCGGATTCGCTGCGGTATTTCGCGGAGCTGAACCGCTCGCGGCACCTCGGCGTGGCGTTCGCTCCGCACCACCTCCATCCCTGGTCGGACCAGATCCCCGCGCTGCTCCGCGAGCTCGGTGCGCCGCAGCTTCCGTTCATGTACTTCCAGGAGCACTCCGAAGGCATCCGCCAAAAGGCACCCAAGGAGATAGAGATGCGCCAGATGCCCGGATACGGCTCGCTCGACTACCGCCCGATCGTGAAGGCGCTGCGCGACATCCGGTACTCCGGCTACGTCGAGATCTTCATGCACCCCACGCCGCGCGGCATCCCGATTTTGCCGACCGTGGAGGAGATCACGGGGGCGATCAACCGCTCCCGTGCGTACGTCGAGAAGTGCCTGCGGGAGGTGGCGGGATGACCCGCACCGCGGCGGTCGTGGGGGTCGCGCTGCTCGCCGCCTCCGGGATTCGCGCCGGGCCGCATGTGGCCGGCTTCGAGCGGTTTCACGCCGCGGCACCCACGGCGGAGGGAGGTCGGCTCCTCTTCAACGAGCTCGGCTGTGCAAACTGCCACGGCGGCGACACCGGGCTGCCGGCGCGGCGCGGCCCGGAGTTGAAGTCGGCGACGGCGCGGGCGACGTCCGCGTGGCTGCAGGCGTTCATCGCGGATCCCGTGCGGAACCACGCCGGCACGTCGATGCCGCAGCTCCTGGCCGGCCGCGACGCGACGGACGCGGAGGCCGTCGTGCACTACCTCGGCACGCTGGCGCCGAAAGGGTCCGGCCGGCCGAGGCTGATGCGGCACATCAATGCCGAACGCGGGCGCGACCTTTTCCACACCCGCGGCTGCGTCGCCTGCCACGCCCCGGGCGACGACTATCAGCCGCCCGAGGGTCGGCCGCCGGCGGCCGAGTTCACGCACCGCAGCGTGGAGTTCCCCGATCTCGGGGCGAAGTACGTGCTGGGGACGCTGGCGGAGTTCCTGCGCGATCCGTTGAAGGTGCGGGCCGACGGGCGGATGCCGCGGCTCGAACTCGAGGACCAGGACGCGCTCGACCTTGCGAGCTACCTCCTGCGCCTCCCCGGCAGCGATGGCGAGGCGATGCCGAAACTGCCGGCCTTCGCGCCCGATCCCGCGCGGGCGGCCCGCGGCCGCGCGGTCGTGGCGGAACTGCGCTGCGCGGCCTGCCATGACCTGCCCGCGGACGTGGCCGCCCGGGCGGTGCCCCTGCGCGACCCGACGGCCGGCTGCCTCGGCCCGCAGCCCGGAGCGGGTGTCCCGCGGTACGCGCTCGAGGCGAACCAGCGCCAGTCACTCCAGGCGTATCTGGCGGACAGGGACCGTCCCCTCGAGGCGGAGGCGCGCGCCCGGCTTTCGCTCGAAGCCCTGAACTGCGCCGCCTGTCACGAACGTGACGGCCGCGGCGGTCCGGACCCCGCCCGGAAGGCGTACTTCAACGGCGATCACAATCTCGGCGACACGGGCCGCTACCCGCCGCCGCTGACGGGGATCGGCCGCAAGCTCCAGCCGGATTGGCTGGTCCAGGTCCTGCAGGGCAAGGCGAGGGTCCGGCCGTACCTGCAGACGCAGATGCCGGTCTACGGCGGCGCGACCGGAGCGCTGCCGGTCCTGCTGGCCGAGGCGGACCGGCGGCCGGAAGAGCCGCTGCCCGCCGGCGACATCGAGGCCGGACGGAAACTGCTCGGCACGCAGGGCGGGGCGGGGTGCATCACCTGCCACGGCTGGGGGGACCAGGCGTCACTTGGTATCCACGCCCTGAATATCTCGAACCTCGCCGCCCGCCTGCAGCCCGGCTGGCTGCGGGAGTACCTCGTCAACCCGGCCGCGTACCGCCCGGGTACGCTCATGCCGTCCTTCTGGCCGGACGGAAAATCCGCCAACGCGGCCATCCTCGGGGGCGACACCGACCGGCAGATCGCGTCGCTCCTGGCCTTCTCCCGCGAGGGTCGCGGGATACCGGAGGGGTTTCCGTCGCGGACGAAACGGGAGTTCGAGCTGACCCCGACCGACCGGCCGATCGTGATGCGGACGTTCCTCGAGGACGTCGGCACCCACGCCATCCTCGTCGGATTCCCGGCGGGGTTTCACCTGGCCTTCGACGGTCGCGCGGGGCGGCCCGCGCTCGCCTGGAAGGGGCGTTTCTTCGACGCTTATGGCACGTGGTTCGTGCGGTTCGCGCCCTTCGAGAAACCGCTGGGCGAGGGCATGGTCCGGTGGCCGGCGCCGGACGCCCCGGCCGGCGAGCGCCGGTTCGACGGCTACCGGCTGGATGCTGCCGGCATCCCGACCTTTCTTCTCACCGTTTCCGGCGTGCCGGTGGAGGAACGGTTCGAGGCCACCGGGAACGGGCTGCGTCGCCGCGTCCGGTGGAATCTCGAGGCGCTGCCCACCCTGCCGCTGTCCCATCCCGAAGGGGTCACCGTCACCGTCGCCCCGGACAGCGCGCCCGGCCGGCTCGAGTTCATCTACACGTGGCCATGAGACCTTTTCCTGCGCGCTGTCCGGTTGATCAGCCCTCCTCCCTCCCCCGGCCCGCCCCGCACCGGTGGCGGCGTGTCCCGCTGGCCCTGGCGGCCGGGTGCCTCACCGTCACCGTGCCGGTGCCGGCGGCGGAAGGCTACATCGTCCAGGATGTGCTGACGGCGAGCTCGCCGTCGGCCTCGCGCAGCACTTCCTGGAAGCCGGGCGACGGAATCGCGCTCGAAGTGAGCGGCATGGACTTCCTCGCCGATGGCCGGCTGGCCGTCGCGATTCGCAAGGGGGAGGTCTGGCTGCTCGGCGGCGTGTTGGAGCCCGCCCTCGACCGGGTCGGCTACACCCTCTTCGCGTCGGGGCTGCACGAGCCGTTGGGGCTCCTGCGCGAGGGGGACAGCGTGCTCGTCGCCCAGCGAACCGAGGTGACTCGCCTGCGCGATACGAACGGGGACGGCCAGGCCGACGAGTACCTCACGGGTGGCCGCGGCTGGAATGTCTCCGGGGCCTATCACGGATATGCGTACGGCCCGAAGCGGGACGGCCGGGGCAAGCTCTGGGTGTCGCTCAATCTCGATCTGGGAGAGCGCTCCGACAACAAGGCGGCCTGGCGCGGCTGGGCCGGCGTCCTCCGGCCGGACGGCTCATTCGAGGCCATGGCGGCCGGTATGCGTTCGCCCTGCGGACTGGGCGCGAACCTGGCCGGCGACATGTTCTGTGTGGACCAGCAGGGCACGTGGATCCCCACCACGCCGATCTACCACCTGAGGCGCGGCGTCTTCTTCCTCAATCCCGAGGGGATCGCTTCCGAGCAGCGGCCGGACTCCCCCCTGCGGCTCTCCGCGCCCGTGCCGAACAAGGTGCCCTATCCCGACGCGGTGCGCGCCCTGCCCGAGATGGCGCCGCCGGCCGTCTGGCTGCCGTACAACAAGATGGGCCGGAGCGGCACCGACCTCGTGGTCTGTGACCAGGGGGGGAAGTTCGGCCCCTTCGACGGCCAGCTCCTCGTCGGCGAATTCACCGACGCGAAGGTGAGCCGGGTCTTCCTCGAGCAGGTCGACGGCCAGTACCAGGGAGCGGCCTTTCCGTTTCTTTCCGGCCTCGCCTCGGGCGTTGTCCGGCTGCACTTCGGTCCTGACGGCAGCCTGTTCGTCGGCATGTCGAGTCGCGGCTGGTCCTCGCTGGGGACCAAGTCCTATGGGCTCCAGCGGGTGCGCTGGAACGGGGTGACGCCGTTCGCGATCCGCGAGATGAGCGCGCAGCCCGACGGTTTTGAGCTGCGCTTCACGGGCGAGGTCGATGCCGCGACGGCCGGCCGGGCCTCGTCGTATGCGTTGAAGAGCTACACCTATCTCTACTCGAGCGCCTATGGCAGCGCGGAGATCGACAACCGGCCGCTGAAGGTCACGAGCGCGACGGTCGCGGCTGACCGCCGCAGCGTCCGGCTCAAGGTCGACGGACTGCGCGAGCTCTACGTCCACGAGCTCCGCGCGGAAGGCGTCCGGTCCGCGGGCGGGGCGACGCTGGAGTACCCGGATGCGTACTACACTTTGAACCGGATCCCGAAGTCGGGGAGGTGAACCACGAAACACACGAAATACACGGAAGGGAAACGCCTTCCGGATACTTTCGTGTGTGTCGTGGTTCTCCCTTCAGCCGATCGCCCCTTCGGCGCGGAGGGCGGCGAGCGCGGCCTCGTCGTAGCCGAGCTCGCGGAGGAGCTCGACGGTGTGCGCGCCGAGGTCGGGGGCGGGACGGCGCGGCACGGGCGGCGTGCCGTGCAGCCGGACGGGCGTGCCGGGCAGCCGGAGCGTCCCGGCGGGCGCGTGCTCGATCTCGATCACCATCCCGTTGGCCCTGACCTGCGGATCTTCGATCGCCTGCTCGAGGGTGTTGATGCGGGCGCAGAAGACGCCTTTCGGCTCGAGCTCGGCCAGCCATTCGGCCGTCGTTCGCTCCCGGAAACGCGCGGCGAGCCGGCCGTTGAGCTCGCGTCCATGCTCGACCTGGAGCGCGTGCGTGGCGAAGCGCGGGTCGAGCGAGAGATCGCCCAGGCCGATGGCGACGGAGATGTCGCGCACGGCGTTGTCGGAGAAGACCGGGGAAATCTCGATGTAGCCGTCGAGCGTCGCGAAGGACTTGTCGACGATCGATTCGTTGGCGCTGACCCCCGAGACCTCGGTGATCCGGGACGCGTTCATCGCGGCCGGCCCCTCCCAGGAGTGGGCATGGAACGCGACGCTGAGCAGGTCGGTGGTCACGCGCTGGCCCTTCCCCGTGCGCTCGCGGGCAAGCAGGGCCAGCAGGATGCCCTGGACCAGCATGAGACCGGCGGCGTAGTCGGCCGAGATGCCCGCCGGAAACGGCGGTTTCGCCGGGTCGGGCTGCGTGAACCAGCCCGCCTCGGCCCGGGCCATCAGGTCGTGGCCGCCCCGCGCCCGGTCGGCCGAGGGGCCGCGGTCGCCCCAGCCGCCCGAGAAGGCGTGGATCAGGCGCGGGTGCTGCGGGGCGAGCTGTTCGTAACCCAGGCCGAGCTTCTCCATCACGCCCGAGCGGAAGTTGTGCACGAGAACGTCGGCCGTGCCGATCAGGGCGTGGATCGCCTCCCGGCCGCGCGGGCTCTTCACGTTGATCGCAAAGCTGCGCTTGTTCCGGTTCAGCCCGGCGAACGGCAGGCTCACGCCGTGGACGAACGGACCCCAGCGGCGGCTCCAGTCGCCGGCGTCGGGGCGCTCGATCTTGATGACGTCGGCACCGTAGTCGGCGAGCAGCTGGGTGCCGACCGGCCCTTGGTAGACGTGGCTGAAGTCGACGATGCGAAGACCCGAGAGCGCGGTGGGGGTGGTCATGATGGGGTTCATCAAAAACCGGAAGAGGATTGTTGATTGTCAACAAAACACCCGCGACGCTGCGCGCACGTTACCCGACCCCATGACGACCCGCCTCACGACCACCCTGACGGAAGCCGTTTGCACGCTCATGCTGGAGCCGCCGGAGGGGAAACCGCCGACGCTGGACCATGCAGTGATGGAGGCGTTCGAGCGGGAGCTCGCCGGCATCGAGGCCCGGGCCGGCGAGGTGCGGGCGGTCGTGCTGCGCAGCGCCTCGCCGCGATTCTTCTGCGCCGGAGCCAATCTGAAGGTGATGGAAACGATCGACCGCGACTCGATCGGACCGTGGGTGCGGCGGGGGCACGCCCTGCTCAACCGGCTCGAGGCGCTCCCGGTGCCGGTCGTCGCCCGCGTCGAGGGTTACGCTCTCGGCGGCGGGCTCGAACTGGCGATGGCCTGCGACCTGATTTTTGCCTCCGCCTCAGCGCGCTTCGGCCAGACGGAGGCGAAACTCGGTTTCGTCACGGGCTGGGGTGGCGGCTACCGGCTGGTGCGGCGAGTCGGCTTGGCTCGCGCGAAGGAGCTGGTCTTCAGCGCGCGGATCGTCGACGCGGCGGAGGCGGTGAGGATCGGCCTGGCGGAGTGGGCGGGAGCGCCCGCCGAACTCGAGGTCAGGCTGGCGGAGTTTCTGGCGGGCGTGGCCGGCAACGGCCGGGTCGCCCTCGCGGCCATGAAGCGGATTCTCGAGTCGTGCCCCCGCACGCGGCTCGAGGAAAACGCTGAGATCGAGGCGGCGGAGTCGCGGCGCGTGCTGACGGACGGTGACGCGGCCGAACGGCTGCAGGCCTTCCTGCGCAAGAAGGAGCGGCCGGCGGCGAGCACGTGAGCGCGGCACGGCGGACCTTGCGATCGATGTGAACTGCGGCCTGGGTTCAGGCCGCTCTCCTTTCCCGGCCCATGAAACTCATCGCCAATCTGCAGGAGCAAGTCGTCGTCCATCTGCGGCAGCGGATCCTTTCCGGCCGGCTGACGCCCGGGACGCCGCTGCGCGAGGAATCACTCGCGCGGGAGTTCGGCATCAGCCGGGGGCCGATCCGCGATGCGTTGCTCACGCTGACCAAGGAGGGCCTGCTGACGGCCCGGCCCAACGCCGGCGTCAAGGTCGCGGTCGAGCCGTCCGCCTTCAAGCGGCGCGTCATCGTCGAGCTGCGCCGCGAGATCGAGTCCGCCGCGCTCGCGTCCTGGTTTGCCTCGCGGGATCCGGGGCTGCTCGCGGCGCTTGACGCGAATCTCGCCCGCTACCGCGATGCTTGCCGCGCCGGAGACTTCGGGACGGTGGTGGAACTCGACATGGCGTTTCACCGCCTGATCGTCGAGTCGGCGGACGAGGGCAGCCTGGTCGACATCTGGCTGCCCGTGATCCTGCGCATGTTTCTGCGATACTCCCGGCACCGGGCGCTGATCGAGAGCCATCGCGAGCATGCGGGCATCGTGGCCGCGATGCACGCCCGCCGGAAAGGCGAGGCTCTGGCGCGGCTGCGGGCGCACATCGTGTGACCGGCGCGCGCGGAGCGGCCGGGCGGAATGGCCGGCCGCTGGTCCCGATACCGGGCGCGCCGCAGTCGCTGGCCGTGCCATGCACCGCACGTGCACGTTCCAGGGACTCGAGGATGCGCTGAAGGCGACCGGCTGCGCGCGCTCTGGCGGAGCGGCCTGCCGCAGAGCCGCGAGCGTCGCGCTCGCCCGGATCGGAGGCACCGGTTCCGGGCGATTACTTCTTTTTGCCCTTCTTGCCGGCCTTGGTCGCCGCCGGGTCGGTGCCGCCGTTCGGGGTGAGGCGCCGCCACCAGTCGGGTCCCTCGGCGTCGATGGCGGCGTGGTGCCGGACAAGCTGGGCACGCAGCGCATCGAAGCGGGCCGTCTCCTTCTCCTTGAGGTCGGTCGTCTCGCGGGGGTCGCGCTTCAGGTCGTACAGCTCGAATTCGGTGAGCTCGGCGTCGGCGAGAATCTTCCAGTCGTCCACCCGCATCGCCACCTTGGCGTTTGGCGCCATGTGCAGCCGCCAGTAGAGCGGCTGCGGGCGTTCGACCCGTGTGGCCCGGCCTGCGAGGACGGGAAGGACGTCGACGCCGTCGATCACGCGGTCCGAAGGCACGCGCGCCCCGCCGAGCGCGAGCATCGTGGGGAACATATCGCTGCCGATGACGGGCACGTCGCTCGTGCTGCCGGCCGGAATGCGGCCGGGCCAGCGGGCAAGGCCGGGCACGCGGATGCCGCCCTCGTGCAGGTCGCGTTTGCGGCCGCGCAGCCCGCCGGTGGAGCCGCGGCCGGGCGTCCGGATGCCGTCCCCCTCCGGGCCGTTGTCGGAGGTGAAGAAGACGAAGGTGGAGTCGGCGAGCTTCTGCTCGTCGAGCGCCTGCATGAGCGCGCCGAAGGCATGGTCCATCTGGGTGACGTTGGCGTGGTGCTCGCGCTGCACGTCGTCGTTGAGGTCCGGATACCGTGCCTTGAAGGCGGGGTCCGACTTGATCGGGTAGTGCGGCTCGTGCGTCCAGACGGCGAGGAAGAACGGCTTGGCGGGGTCGCGTTTTTCCCTCAGCCACGTGATCGCCTCCTGCGCCACGAGCGGGGCGGAGTAGCCCTCGAGGCGCCCGACCGCCTGGCCGTTGCGCACGAAGTTGACCGGGTTCTCGTGGGTGGGCGCGGCGTTGTTCTGGGTCGCGAGCCACCAGTCGTAGCCGTGGTCGCCGGGCTGCGGCTGACCCGCATGATTGAAGAGGCCGTTCAGGTGCCACTTGCCGCTGTGGGCCGTCGCGTAACCGGCGCGGCGGAGCAGCGTGGGCAGCGTGATCTCGCTGCGGCGCAGGTGTACCTCCGAGCCCTCCGCGATCCAGGTGTATACGCCGTTGCGGTGAGGCGTCCGGCCGGTGAGCAGGGCGGAGCGCGAGGGGCTGCAGACCGCGCTGGCGGCGTACGCCTGCGTGAGCCGCACGCCCTGGCGCGCGAAGGCGTCGAGGTGCGGCGTCTTGATCACCGGATGGCCATAGCAGCCGAGGTCGCCGTAGCCGAGGTCGTCGGCGAGGAACAGGATGATGTTCGGCGGTCGCGCAGGCGCGGCCGCGAGGGAGGAGCAGGCGACGAGGGCGGACAGGAGCGCGAGCAGGCGGAGCTTCATGGGGCGGGTCGATCACGCCCTCGCGCGTGAAAACTGCAATCCTGACCCGCGGGAGCGGGGTCGAACGAAAGGAGCCTGCGCCCGCGCTTGAACTGGGCGCGCGCTCCGCCTTGGATCGCGTCGCTGTTCCACCCCATGCCCTCCTCCCGCCTCTCCCGTCGTCGCTTCCTCCAACTCACCGGTGCGGCCGGTGCCGGCACCCTCGGTTTCCCCGCGATCGTGCGGGCGCAGGGGGCGAACAAGCTCAACCTCGCGATCATCGGTTGCACGGGCCGCGGCGGCTCCAACCTCGCGGGCGTCGCGAGCGAGAACATCGTCGCGCTCTGTGACGTGAACGAGAAGAACCTGCTCACCGCGGCGGCGAAGCATCCGAAGGCGAAACATTTTCGCGACTTCCGGAAGATGTACGACGCCCTCAAGGACGGGGAGTTCGACGGCGTCGTGGTCTCGACCACCGAGCATACGCACGCCTTCGCGACCCTGCCGGCGCTCAAGCGCAAGAAGCACGTCTACTGCGAGAAGCCGCTCACGCGCGACGTGTACGAGGCGCGGGTCGTGACCGAGGCGGCGAAGGCGGCGGGGGTCGCGACGCAGATGGGCACCCAGATCCACGCCGGTACGAACTACCGGCGCGTCGTGGAGCTCGTGCAGGGTGGTGCGATCGGTCCGGTGCGCGAGGTGCACGTGTGGGTGAACCGCACCTGGGGCTGGCAGTCGCCGGAGGATGCGAAGAAGTACGAGGATCGCGTCAGCACGCAGGAGCGGCCGAAGCAGGCCGACCCGGTGCCGCCGGAGCTGGACTGGGACCTGTGGATCGGGCCGGCGCCCTGGCGCCCGTTCAACAGCGTCTACATCCCCGGCAACAAGTGGTATCGCTGGTGGGACTTCGGCAACGGGACGATGAGCGACCTCGGGTCGCACTACAACGACCTGCCGTTCTGGGCGCTGAATCTCGACGCGCCGGTGACGGTCGAGGCCAAGGGTCCGCCGCCGCATCCGGAGATCGCGCCGGCGACGATGAGCGCCACCTACGAATTTCCGGCGCGGGGCAACCGGCCGGCCGTGAAGATGGTGTGGTACCAGGGCCAGATGAAGCCGCCGGCGTGGCACGAAAAGAAGATCCCGCAGTGGCCGGACGGGCACCTGTTCATCGGCGACAAGGGCATGCTGCTCTCGAACTACAGCAAGCACGTGCTGCTGCCGGAGAAGGATTTTGCGGGATTCGTGCCGCCGCCGAAGACGATTCCGGATTCGCTCGGTCATCACCAGGAGTGGCTGCATGCCTGCAAGACCGGTGCGCCGACCACCTGCCACTTCGGCTACAGCGGCCCGCTCACCGAGGCGAACCACCTCGGCAACGTCGCGTATCGTTCCGGGAAGAAGATCCAGTGGAACGCGAAGGCGATGAAGATTCCGAATGCGCCCGAGGCCGAACGCTTCCTCAAGCGCGAGTATCGCGCCGGCTGGAAGCTGGCATGAGGTGGTGGAGCGGCCTGTCCCCAGGCCGCTGCGCTCGCCGACGAACGCTCCGGCGGTCCGGTCCGACGCGGGGATCGAGCAGCCGCGCGACAGGCTGCGCCCCGGCTCGACCATCACCGCACGTAGAGCGCGGCGCCTTCCTTGGGCGCGGCGTCGTATTTGCGCTCGGGCGTGCGCGCTGAAGCGGCCCACGCCTTGACCTGCGCGACGACGTCGGGATGCCGCGTGGCGACGTTGGTGCTTTCCTTGCGATCGGCGCGCAGGTCGTAGAGCTCCCAGTCGCCGGCGGCGCGTCCTCGGACGGCCTTCCAGTGGTCCCAACGGATCGCCTGCTGGCTCACGGACTGGTTCGGGCCGGCCGCTTCCCAATAGAGGAATGCGTGGCGCTTCTGCCCTGGCTGGCCCAGGAGGGTCGGCACCAGGGAAATCCCGTCGGTGGCCGGCAGCGCCGGCGCGGCCCCGGCGAGCTCGGCGAGCGTGGGCATCACGTCGGGAAAATAACCGAGGTGGTCCGTCACGGTGCCCGGCTTGATCCGGCCCGGCCACCGGACGATCAGCGGCACGCGGATGCCGCCCTCGTAGAAATCGCCCTTGGCCCCGCGGCGACCTTCGGCCCCGTCGAAAAACTCCACGAAGATGTCGCGCCAGGCCCCGGGCTGCGGGCCGTTGTCGCTGGAGAAGAACACGATCGTGTTGTCGTCGATGCCCAGCCGCCGCAGCAGGGCCATCAGCTCGCCGACCTGCTGGTCCATCCGCGACACCATGCCCGCGAACTCCGGCAGGGCGTCCTCGCTCCCGAGATACCCGGGGCGCGGATCGGCCCGGGCGATCTTCTTCCACCGGCCCCGGTATTGCCGCCACGACTCCTCGGGGGCGGTGAGTTCCACGTGCGGCAGGATCGTGGGCAGGTAGGCGAAGAATGGTTTCCCCGCGCGCGCCTGGTTCTCGATGAACGTGAGTGCCTGCTGATGGATGACGTCCTGCGCATAACGCCCGCGGCGCTTGCCCTCGTTCTCCGGCAGCGGGACGCGCTCCAGGTCCTTCATCAGGTAGTACGGATAATAGAAGTGCGCGTGCGTCTGGCTGTACTGCCCGAACCAGGTGTCGAAACCCTGCTTCACCGCGACGCCCGGGGTGTTCTCGCGGCCGAGTCCCCACTTGCCGAAACCGCCGGTGGCGTAGCCGACTCGCTTCAGCACCTCGGCCACGGTGACATCCTCGTCGTACAGGTGGCGGTCGAGACCGTTGTTGCGCACCGGCGTGTGGCCCGTGTGCAGCCCGGTCATGAGCGTGCTGCGGGCCGGAGCACAGACGTTGGCGCCCGCGTAGAATTGCGTGAAGCGCATCCCTTCGGATGCCAGGCGGTCGACATGTGGGGTCTTGATCTTGTCCTGCCCGTAACAGCCCAGGTGCCCCACGCCGAGGTCGTCGGCGAGGATGAACACGATGTTGGGCGGGCGGCTCGGGGCCGCGGCGCGCGCGGGGAGGAAAGCGAGGCCGGCGAGGAAAAGGGACAGCAGCAGGAAGCGAAGCATGGTGAAATTGGAAGAACGTGGGCGGGGTCGCGGGCGCCGCGGAGAGTGGGCGTGAGTGCGGCCGGCCGAGTCAAACCGATTGGCTGGAAAACCAGCCTTGCGGGTGGCGATTTCATGGCAGGCCATTTCGTCGCTCGACAACGCCGCAGGCGGAAACTTTGGTGGCATCGCCCCGCTGAACTGAGCCTTCCCCCACCGCCCGACCGCCGGCCCGCCCGAACCGGCGCGAGCGGGTGGCCCCACTACGTCCTCCCATGCTCCGATCACCTCTCCTCCGGTTCTTCCTGTTCGCGGTTCTCCTGGCTCTGCCCGCCGCCGGGCAGGGGACCGCCTCGCTCTCCGGTCGCGTGCAGCACGCCGCCACCGGCGCATACCTCGAAGGTGCCGTCGTCACCGTCGAACCCGGCGGCCGCCGCGCCCTGACCGAGCGCGACGGCAGCTTCAGTTTTCCGTCGCTGCCCGCGGGCGAGGTGCGGTTGTCCGTCTCGTACACCGGCCTCGACTCCCAGCAGGTCTCCGTCGCGCTCGCCGCCGGCCAGGCCGCCACGCGCGAGATCGCGCTGACGGCCCAGATCTACGCGATGGAAAAGTTCACGGTGGCCGGCGAACGCGAGGGCAACGCGCTCGCGATCACCCAGCAGCGCAATGCGCCCAACGTGAAGAACGTCATTTCCGCCGACGCCTTCGGCAACATCGCCGACCAGAACCTCGGCAACCTGCTCATGCGGCTGCCGGGCGTGGCCGAGGAGATCCTCGAGGGCGAGGTCGCCTCCGTCTCGATCCGCGGCATCAGCGCCGACATGAACGCCGTCACCGTCGACGGCACGCGCGGCGCCAGCGGCAACACCGGCACGCTCGACCGCGGGTTCGCCATCGACCGCATCCCCGCCGACTTCGTCGAGCGGATCGAGGTGACGAAGGCCCTCACCCCCGACATGGACGGCGACGCGATCGGCGGCGCCGTCAACCTGCGCACGAAATCGCCCCTCGACCGCAAGGGCCGCTACATTTCCTACATGGGCGGCATGTCGTGGAACCTCGACCGCGACACGTTTTCGCCCATCGGGTCGGTGTCGTACTCGGACACTTTCGGGGCGGACCAGACCTTCGGGGTGCTCGTCACCGCCAGCTACAACAAGACGCACAAGCCGCGCGACTCCGTCTACCAGAACTGGCAGCAGCTCGCCGACCCCAACGCGCCCGCGTATTTCTGGATGAGCAACCTGGGCGAGGACAAGCTCGAGCACGAGCGCATCGGCTTCGGCGCGCGGGTCGACTACAAGCTCACGCGGCAGCACCGGCTGTTCCTGAACATGATGTATTCGGACTATAACGACAGCCTCGACCGGCGGCACATCACGATGACCCCCACGGCGGCGCAGGTGCGCCCGGGCTCGAACAGCACCGTGACGGAGACGTTCAACAGCACCATCAGCCTCGCGCAGAACCACCGCACGCGCGACACGGAGACGTTCAACTTCGTCTTCGGCGGCGAGCTGCGCTACGCCGGCGGCACCCTCGACTACGGCGCCAACCTCTCCCCGTCCGAGGGCTCCGAGGACCGGATCATCCCCACCGTGCAGGTGCTGGGCGTCGGGTTCCGTTTCGACCGCTCGGATCCGCTCTACCCGAAGATGACGCAGACGAGCGGCCCGGCGCTGACCGACCGCACCGACCACCGGCTCACCACGCTCAACTTCCAGGATTTCGACGACAAGGACCTCGTCCGCGGCGCCCACGTCAACTGGAAGCACCGCCTGCCGATCGCCCTCACCTCCAATTTCAAGACCGGCCTGCGCTGGCGCGGGCAGGAGCGGGACCGGCGCCAGCAGCGCCCCGCCTACTCGTACTCGGGCGCCGACGGCGTGGTCGGCCGCAACGCGGCCACCGGCATCAACGACGACAACGTGGGCCAGTTCGCCGACCCGGGCTACCGCTACGGCGCCGCCCGCGGCCGCTACGAGCCGGTGCCGGTGGTCGATCCGGCCAAGCTGGTGGCGTTCTTCCGCGCCAACCCCGCGCAGTTCCCCGAGAACGTCGTCGCGACGGCGCGCGACGCGCTGCAGTTCAACGGCAAGGTCACGGAGGACGTGTACGGCGCCTACCTGATGGGCGACGTGCGCCTGGGCCGCCTCGATGTCACGGGTGGCATCCGCGTCGAGGAGACGCAGCTCACCGGCCGGGGCGTCCGGCAGGAGATCACGCCCGAGGAGCGGGCCCGCCGGGCCGCCTGGGTCGGACCGGTCACCAACGAGGAGCAGCGGCGGCGGACCACCGCGGAATGGAGCAACATCCGCGAGGAGGACGGCCAGTACCGCAACTGGCTCCCGAGCGTCCATTTCAAATACAATGTCACGTCGAACCTGCTCGCGCGCGCGAGCTACTCGACCGGCATCGGCCGCCCCAATTTCTCCAACCTGCTGCGCACGACGACGGTCAACAACGAGACGATGCGGATCACCGCCGCCAACCCGGACCTCAAGCCGCAGACGACGGAGAACTACGATCTCTCGCTCGAATACTACTTCGAGCCCGCGGGCTACCTCTCGCTCGGCCTTTTCCAGAAGGACATCAAGGACTTCATCTATGGCGACACGGGTGGCGTGGTGGGATCGGGCGCCAACAACGGCTTCGACGGTCTCTACGAGGGCTACGAGATCACGCAGAACCGCAACGGCGGCTTCGGCCGCGTCCGCGGCATCGAGCTCTCCTACAACCAGCGCTTCACCTGGCTGCCCGGCGTCTGGCGCGGCCTGGGATTCATGGCCAACTACACCCGGATCAAGAGCCGGGGCAACTACAGCTCGGCCACGGGCACCCAGACCGGCGCGGAGATTGCCGGCTTCATGCCCGAGACGTTCAACGCCGGCCTCACCTACGCTTACCGCGCGTGGGAGGCGGGCATCAAGTACACCTACCGCGCGCAGAACCTGCGCGACTACAACGCCAACCCGCTGGCGCGCGTGTACTACTACTCCAAGAAGAACGTCGACCTGAACCTGAAGTACAAGTGGCATCCGCGGCTCACGCTCTTCGTCGACGTGATCAACCTCTTCGACGACCCGATCGCCAACGCCTTCATCTACGTCCCCCATCGCACCCGCTACAACCAGGTGTTCACCACCGCGATCAAGGCCGGTGTATCCGGCCGTTGGTGACATCGGGTCTCCCGTGACCCGCCGGTTCCGGTCCGGAAATCCGGCGGGCCCGGTGCGGCCGACGCCTTTTCCCCTCCCCGCCATGAAGCGCGCCTGCCTTGCCCTCGCGTCCCTGGTCCTGCTCTGCGGCCGGCCCGCCGCGGAGGAAAACTGGCCCCGGTTCCGCGGGCCGACCGGCCAGGGCCTGTCGGACGCCACGGGCCTGCCGGTGACGTGGAGCGAGACGGAGAACGTGCGGTGGAAGACCGCCCTCCGCGGCAAGGCCTGGTCTTCGCCGGTGGTGTGGGGCGACCAGGTGTGGGTGACGACCGCCACCGAGGAAGGGCACGAGCGGTTCGCGGTCGCGGTCGACCGCGCCACCGGCCGGATCGTGCATGACGTGAAGGTGTTTCACGTCGAGCAGCCGCAGTACGCCGACAAGTTCAACAGCCATGGCTCGCCCACGCCCGTGATCGAGGCCGGCCGCGTCTACGTCTCGTTCGGCTCGGCCGGTACGGCCTGCCTGGATACCACGACGGGCCGCGTGCTGTGGGAGCGCCGCGACCTCGAGTGCAACCACTGGCGCGGCGCGGGCTCGTCGCCCGCGCTGTGGGGCGACCTCCTGCTGCTGCATTTCGACGGCTCCGACCGGCAGTACGTCGTCGCGCTCGACAAGCGCACCGGCGCCACCGTCTGGCAGACGCCGCGCTCCATCGATTTCCAGGACCTCACGCCGGAGGGGAAGCCGATCCGGGACGGTGATTTCCGGAAGGCGTTCGCGACGCCGCTGGTCGTGGAGCATGCCGGCCGGCCGCTGCTGCTGAGCGCCGCCTCGAAGGCGTTGTACGCCTACGATCCGAAGGACGGCCGCGAGCTGTGGCGGGTGGAGGACCGTCGCTTCCACTCCGGCAGCGTGACGCCGGTCGTCGGCCACGGGATGGTCTACACTGCGACGGGCCTCGCCCGCGGCGAGTTGTGGGCCGTGCGGCTCGGCGGCGAAGGCGTCGTCACCGACACGCACGTGGCCTGGCGGGAGAAGAGCCACGTGCCCAACCGCCCCTCGCCCGTCCTGGTCGGCGACCTGATCTACATGGTGCAGCAGGATTCCGGCATGGCGACGTGCCTCGAGGCGAAGACGGGTGCGCTCGTGTGGCGGGAACGGCTGCCGGGGGTGGGCAACCACTCCGCCTCCCCCGTGCACGCGGAAGGCCGGATCTACTTCTTCAACGAGAACGGCCATTGTCCGGTGATCGCCGCCGGACGGAAGTTCGAGGTGCTGGCGGAGAACAAGCTCGAGACCGGCGTCATGGCCTCGGCCGCCATCGCGGGCCGGGCGCTCTTCGTGCGCACGAAGACGCACCTGTACCGCCTCGAGCGCTAGGGCAGACGCTCGGAGGGCGCTGCCGCGTCAGGAGCCGCGGCGGCGACGAAGCGCAGGCCTCCGGGGCCTTCAAATCAGCCGTGACAACGGCCGCACTGAAGGGTGGAGCGGCTTGTCCTCAAGCTGCTGCGGACCGGTCCACCGCACGTCAGCCGCCCGGGGACAGGCGGCTCCACCGCCACGGCATCATTCCGGCGGAGGCTTGCTCGGGAACGCCGGGCTTCACGTATGACGGGCATCACCCGGTCCGGTGCCCGCCTTCGCCTCCGGGGCAGGCGTGGTCTTGAGCCAGACCGCCACCTCGGCGATCAGCGCGGACAGTTTGTCCAGCTGGACCGGTTTGGCCATGAACTGCTGCATCCCGGCGGCGAAGCACGCGTCCTGGTCTTCCTTGAGCGCGTTGGCTGTCACCCCGCAGATGTAGGGCGGCTGCTCCGCCCCGGTTTCGGCGCGGAACCGCCGCGTCGCCTCGAGGCCGTCCATCTCCGGCATCTGGAGGTCCATCAGCACCAGGTCGTACGCGTGGCTGCGCATGCGCTCGAGCCCGAGCCGCCCGTTCACGACGCAGTCCGCCGCGAATCCCAGCCGCTTGAGCAGCAGCAGCGCCACGCGGCTGTTCACCGGGTTGTCCTCCACGACGAGGATGCGCAGGGGTGGCACTTCGAGCGCGTCGGACGCGGCGGCCAGCCTCGTCTCGAGCATCTGGCACAGCGTGGCGTGCAGCGGCCGGGGCTTGAGCGGGCGCGGGCACGTGCGGCCGAAG
Source organism: uncultured Opitutia bacterium (assembly GCA_937952235.1). Taxonomy (GTDB): domain Bacteria; phylum Verrucomicrobiota; class Verrucomicrobiia; order Opitutales; family Opitutaceae; genus ER46. The sequence goes on from CALFZM010000282.1 coordinate 19,425, forward strand.
GGCGGCGTCGAACGTCCGGTGTCGTCGCTGGCGGCAAGGTGCAGGAGCTGGCAACCCTGGGCGGGCGCCCGTTCCCGGAGCGCCTCGTGCAGCTGCGCGACCGTGGGTTCACCCGGGCCGGAGCAATGCAGGACCACATCGCAACGGCCGCCCTGGGCGAACCACCGGTGCACGCCGTTCACGCCGCCCGGGACCGACTCCGCGTTCGCGCCCCAGGCCGCCAGCTGGCGGAGCAGTGCCGCCTGGCTCCGGGACTCCGCTGGCACGACCAGCACCCGGGCGCCGGCGAGCGGGCGGAACGACATGACGGGCGTGCGCGGCGCCGGCACGGGGATCGACACGGTAAAGCGGCTGCCCCGCCCGACCTCGGACGTTACCTGCAGCGAACCGCCCATCAGCGTCACCAGGTGGTGTGAGATCGCGAGGCCCAGCCCGAGGCCGCCGAAGCGGCGCGAGGCGGACGACTCCACCTGGGAGAACGACTTGAAGAGACGCTCGCGCTGGTCCGGCGCGATGCCGATGCCGGTGTCCTCGACCGTGAACTCGAGCCGCGTCCCGCCGGCGTCCGCGTGATACGCGGCGGTCAGCGTGATCGTGCCCTGGGGCGTGAACTTCAGCGCGTTGGCGATCAGCGCCGACAGCACCTGCCGGAGCCGGCGCTCGTCGGCCACGAGCAGGCCCGGGATGTCCGTGCCCACGAAAGCGCCGATCTCCAGGCCCTTGGCCTGGCAGCGCTGGGCGTAGGCATCGACCAGGCTCTCCAGGCAGGCCACGGCATCGAAGGGGCGCGGGGCGAGCTGGATCTGGCCCGATTCCATTTTGGAGATGTCCAGGATGTCATCGATCGTCTCGAGCAGGCTCGCGGCGCTGGACTGGATCGTCCGCACGCAATCGCCCTCCTCCGCCTGCGCGAGCCGGTCCTGCAGGAAACACGACATGCCGATGATCGCGTTCATCGGCGTGCGGAGCTCGTGGCTCACGTTGGCGAGGAACTCGCTCTTCGCGCGGTTGGAGGCCTCGGCCGCCTCGCGGGCCTTGTGCAGGGCGACCTCCGCTTCCTTGCGCGCGGTGATGTCGCGGGCGATTTCCACGAAGCCGCCGCGCCCGTTGCCGGCGGTGTCGGGCAGGCGCGAGACCGTGACATCCGCCCAGAACGTGGTGCCGTCGCGCCGCACCCGGAGGCCTTCGAACGCGTGGCGCCCGTCGGCGCTGGCCTTTCGCAGGATCTCCTCGGGCAGACCGGTGGCGCGGTCCGCGGGAGCGAAGAGCACGCCGTACACCATGCCCTGCGCCTCGCTGGCCGAGTAGCCGAGCAGGCGGCCTGCCGCGGGGTTCCAAGAGACGACGCGCCCGTGCGGGTCGAACGAGAGGATCATGTGATCGCGGGCGCTCTCGATCATCAGGCGGAGCTCCTCGCGGCTTTCGCGCAACTGCGCTTCGGTGGAGCGCAGCGTGCCCACGGTGCATTCGAGCTGCGTGCGCGAGGAGTCCAGGTTGCCCACCATGCGGTTGAACGCATGCGCGAGGTCGCCGCACTCGTCGGCGGAGACGTTTTGGATCCGCCGCGAGAAATCGCCGCGGCCGACCGCCTCCGCGCCGTCGCGCAGCTGGATCAGCGGCCGGGTGATTTTCCGGACCAGGAAGCTCACCAGCACGGCGGCCCCGAGGATGCCGCAGGCGCTGAGCCCGATCAGGTGGGAGCGCGTTTCCGCGAGCGCCTGGAGCCGGGATTCGTAGGAGGAAAGGAGCAGGTAACGGATGCCGGCGCCCGATCCCTCCAACCGCAGTTCGCCGCCGAGGCTGAGGAAGTGCTCGCCACCCACGACCACCGGCCGGCGGTCGCGGCGGAGCCGCGGGTTCCTCGCCTCCTCGCCCGCCTGGGCGAGGGCGCCGGCCAGATTCGCGGGCGGCAGGGTGGACGCGGTGACGCGGTCGCCGGCCAGCAGCGCGATTTCCGTGTGGGTGAGCGTCTTCAGTTCGCTCACCACCTGCTGCCCGAAGCGGACGGCGACGGTGAGCACGCCGCGCAGCACCGAGCGATCAGGGGCGACGACCGGAACGGCCACGATGTCGTAGGTGTGGCGGTTGAGCACCACGCTGCCGACGGCGCTTTCGCCTTCGAGCGCACGCTGCGTGATCGACTGCGCGGCGCGGACGAAGGCGTCGACGGCCGCGCCCGGAGGGCGGGCGGCGCCGCCGGCGAATTCCCCCGCGGCGTCCGCATAGGCGAGAAACTCCGTCTCTTCGCCGAACTCCGCGAGGGCTTCGCCCAGGAAGGCGGACATCGTCTTCACGTCACCGAGGCCCGCGACCGCTCGAAACCGGGGTTCGTGGACGGCGTTGCGGAAGCGCGAGACCAGGCTGCGCTGGCGGATCGCGAGCGACTGCCGGAAGACCGCCTCGGCGGTGCTGAGCGTGGAGCTCGCCTCCTCCTCCATCTGGTCGGAGATGTGGCGATCGACGATCCACAGCGTCAGCGCCGGCAGCAGGACCAGCAGCGCCAGCACCGGCACCAGCACCTTCGTCTGGAAACCGAACCGCAGCCTGGGCCGGGAGTGGGGCATGGCAGGCTTCCCCCGCTCAGGGCTGCTGCCCGAGCCCGAGGGTGAAATCGACCTTCACCTCGCCGGCCTCCGGCACGACCACTTCCTTCACCTGCGCCGGCAGGCGCTCGTGCCAGGCCTTGAGCCGGTACGTGCCCGGCGGCACGTCCTTGATCACGTAGCGGCCGCGCTCGTCGGCCCGGGCGAACCAGGGATTCGGCAGCACCAGCACGATGCAGGACATCTTCGTGTGGATGGAGCAGAAGACGTCGACGCGCCCGGGAAGCTCGAAGCGCACCTTCTTCGCGCCTTCGCCGCGCTTGTAGAGCCCGAGGTCGAACCCGCACGCATCCGAGATGGAGAAGACGTTGTGGAAGATATCGTCGAGGTTCGGCCATTCGACCTCGGTGCCGACGACGACCGGCAGCACGTGCGGGCTGAACTGGCCGTCCTTCTGCGTGATCACCGCACGGGGCGCGGGGGTGGGTGCAGGATGGGACACGCGGTCGATCGAGACGACGAAGTCGCGCAACGTGTCATAGTCGATCCGCTCGAGAAACTTGTACCGGCGGTTGGCGTACGCGGCATCACCGCCCGCTGCCGCCGCCCCCTGGGAACGCTCGGGCGAGCGCGCCTCCACCTTGCCGACGATCGTGCCCGCCATGGCATCGCCGAGCGTCGCCGCCACGAGTGCGAGCGCGACAGCCACGGCGAGACGGCGGTGACGACGACGCATGGCGGGGGCTAGAACTTGACCGCGAGTTCGGCGGCGAACTGATCCTCGTCCGGCCGCTTCGTGCCATCGACCCGGCGGGCGTCCTCGAACGTGTATTCGAACTTCAGATTCAGGTCGTTGGTGAAGCGGTAGCCGCCGCCCACCCCGAGGCGCGCGATCTTCCGGGTGAGCTCGGTCCCGAGAAAGTAGCGGTCGAACTTGCCGAGGCCGGCCAGGAAGTAGCCGCGGTCGGCGCGCAGCTCGCTGTAGCGCGCCGCGGCGTAGAGCCGGCCGATGACATCGTGCGCCGCCTCGACCTGGAAAAAGTCGAACGTGCGCCGGTGGTTCGCCGCCGTGTCGTCGTCGCGGTAGCGCCCCGTGCCCACGGCGCCCGCGACGTGACCCCCGCGGCCGCGCCAGCGGGCGTCGAATTGCGCGAGGTCGGCCTCGAACGTGCGGGTGGTGCCCGCGCCCCCCATGCTGCGGAACACATTGTTGCCGATCCACATTTCGGATCCGAATTCGTGCGCGTGGTCGAGCTTGCCGGTCTGCATGGCGCTGCCGCCGAGGTAGAGGCCGGGCAGGGGAGCCCAGCCCACGCGACCCACGAGCGCCTTGCTCTTGTGCCAGTCGCGCAGACGGCTGATGCCGCCGTTCTGCACGGCGAAGGCATAGGAGAGCTGCTCCCATTCGCCGTACACGACGACGCCCTCGTCGACGCCCCAGAAATCCGTCACGGAGTGCGTGACCAGCGGATTGTGCACGGGCGAGCGCACCTTGTACTCCTCGCCGAACGGCACCGCGACGCGACCCGCGCGCAGGTTGAGCGACCGCGGGGCGAGCAGGTCGCCGAGCAGGTTCTCTTGTTCGAGATACAGCTCGCCGAGCTGGAAGCCTTCCGTGAGGGCTTCGCGCTGCGCGAGGATCAGCTCGCCAAAGAGATAGGTGCCCGGCCGCAGCTCGGCTTCGACGAATAGCCGCGCTTCGTCGACGCGAAAGTCACGTTCCGAATACCGGTTCTGATCCTCGCCCGAGAAATAGTTGATGCTGGCAAAGCCGGAGAGCACGAGCTGGCGCCCGGCGCGCTCCGCACCGGGGCCGCGACCGCCGGAGCCGTTATCCGCCGTTCGATCCGGGACCTCGCCGGCGAGGCGCTGCACGTGCGACCGCAGTTCGTCGATCTGCTCCTGCTGGCGCTGCGCCTGGTCCCGCAGCAACCGGTTCTGCTCGATGAGTTCGCGCAGACCGGCCTCGGGCTCGGCGGCCGGCAGGACGACGGCGCCGGCCAGCAGGCAGGCGATACCGGCCAGGCCAAGCCGCCGTGCGAGCGCCGGGACGGTGGTTTTCCGGTCGGGGACCAGACGGGCGGCGAAAGGGCGGAAAAGGTGCATGGCGAGAGACGGAGTGGAGCTCTTCTCCTCGGCACGCCCGTCGGCGGGCTTGAGGATAATCCCCGGGAGGGCTGGGGGTGCGCCGGACGGTCGGCCGCACGGCAAGCCGCTCCGCCCGGCGGAAGCGTGGGCGCCCGGCGGGGCGTCTCCATTCCGTCGGTTGACTCGTATCCATCGGCCACGCCACAGTCGCAGCCGCAGTGCGGGCCGATAGCTTAACGGTCAAAGCAGAGGACTCATAATCCTTTGAGTCTGGGTTCGAATCCCAGTCGGCCCACCAGCGCGGCCCGGACGTCCCCCTTTGTTCTCACATGCCCTTCGCTCCCACCCGCCGCCGCTTCCTCCAACGCACGGGCCAGGCGGCCGCGGTGGCGGCGTGGGCGCGGATCGGCGGCGCCCCTGGCTTCGCGGCGGTCGGGGGTGCGGCGCCGGAATGGCAGGCCGGCGTCGCAAAGGCGGTCATCACCCCCGAGACCGGCGTGTGGCTGGCGGGCTACGGGTCGAAACGCGCCCCGGAGGGGAAGCTGCACGAGCTTTGGGCCAAGGCGCTGGCGCTGCAGGACGGTGCCGGCAACCGCGTCGTCCTCATCACGAGCGATTTTCAGGGCGTGCCGAAAGGCGTCAGCGACGCCGTGTTCGCCCGCCTGCGGCGACGACACGGGCTGCAGCGTGCGCAGGTCATGCTGACCTTCTCGCACAACCACTGCGGGCCGCGGCTCGGGGATGATCTGGTCGACTACTATCCCGTCGAGGCCGCGCAGGAGCGGCTGGTGGCGGACTACACCGCGCTCATGGTGGAGCGGCTCGTGACGCTCGTCGGCGAGGCGCTCGCCGGTCTCGGCCCGGCCCGGCTCGCCCAAGGGGAGGGGCGGGCCACCTTCGCCGTGAATCGCCGCAACAACCGCGAGGCCGAAGTGCCGGCGCTGCTGGCGCGGGGCGTGCCGCTGCAGGGCCCGGTCGATCACAGCGTGCCGGTGCTGGCCGTGACGCGGCCGGACGGCACCCGGCTCGCCCTCGTGTTCGGCTACGCCTGCCATCCCACGACGCTGAGCTTCACCCAGTGGTGCGGCGATTATCCCGGGTTCGCGCAGATCGAGCTCGAGCGGCGGCATCCGGGGGCGTTTGCGCTCTTCATGAACACCTGCGGCGCCGACCAGAATCCGCTGCCGCGCCGCAACGTCGCGCTCTGCGAGCGCTACGGCCGGCAGCTGGCGGACGGAGTGGATGAGGGTTTGCGCGGGCCGCTGCGACCGGTGACGGCGGGCGTGCGGACCGCGTTCGCTCATGTCGATCTGGCGTACCTTCATGTGCTGGGCCGGGAAGAACTGGAGGCCTACGCCGAGGACACGCGGCATGCGATCCGCGCACGCTGGGCGGCCCGGATGCTGCGGGAGCTCGACGCGGGCCGGACCTTCGCTCCGGCTTACCCGTATCCGGTCCACGCCTGGCAGCTTGGCCGCGAGCTCCTGCTGATCGGAACGGGCGGCGAGACGGTCGTGGACTATGCGCTGCGGTTCAAACGGGAGTTCGGCCCCGGCACCTGGGTGTGCGGGTACACGGACGACATGATCGCCTACATTCCTTCCCGCCGGGTGTGGGAGGAAGGTGGGTATGAAGGCGGATTCAACCTCTTCGAGTATGGCCGGCCGGCCCTGCGCTGGGCTGGCGATATCGAGGAACGCATCGCCTCGACGGTGCAGATGCTCGTGCGGCTGGTGCGCGCCTAGAGCGCAGCAACCAGAGTCGTAGGCGCTTAAAGCGGGATCCTGAACGCAAAGACGCGAAGCAACGCAAAGACTCGTCCATCGGGTGGAGCCGCCTGTCCCCAGGCGGCTGACGTTCGGCTCCTCCTCCCGCAGCAGCTCGGGACGAGCCGCTCCGCCGCTCGTGCGGCTGTTTTCATCGATGTTTCGAGCGCGATGGAATGTCACCGGGCGCGGAGCTGCTCATTCGAACAGCCGTGCGCGCATTCGCGCCTGCTCCTCGGCTGGCAGCCGGAGGAACGCCAGGGTGTGCACGAGGGACTCGCGCACGAACATCAGGAGCTGCTCGGCATTGTTGGTGACGATCTCGAGCGGGTGACGCATCGGGTCGTACGGGCCGGGCCGCGGGGTGTTCACCGCCTGGCGGTAGGCGTGCGCTCCCACGTAGGCGGCGTCGAGGATCTGGGCTTCGGCCGGATCGGCGAGGGCGAAGTACGCCGGGAATTCCTGGCGGACCCGGCGCTGCATCTCGACGTGATATTCGGAACTGAATCCAGGTGAGGAAGAGGACATCGGGGAAGGCGAGGACACTCTGCGCCGGCGTATTCGCAAAGCAATGGGTGCGAGACCCGAATTTGGGGTAGACGCCGGCTTCTGACTCGATTCCTCGCGCTCGCGCCCCCCATGCTGCGGTCGACCCCTCCACCCGCATGCGATTCCTTTCAACCCTCCTGGCTGGATTCACCCTGGCCGTGGCTGTCGGCCGCGCCGCCTCTCCCTCCCGGCCCAACATTCTCTTCATCTTTTCCGACGATCACGCGCAGCACGCAATCGGCGCCTACGGTTCCAAGGTCAATCAGACGCCGCATCTGGATCGCATGGCGCGGGGCGGCACGCGGTTCGAGCACGCCTTCGTCACCAACTCCATCTGCACCCCCAGCCGGGCGGTGGTGCTGACCGGGAAGTACTCGCACGCCAACGGGGTGCCCGTCTTCAACGTCTTCGACGGTGGCCAGCCGCATGTGGCGAAGATGCTGCAGGCGGCCGGCTATCACACGGGCATGGTCGGCAAGTGGCACCTCGGCAGCATGCCCACGGGCTTCGACCGCTGGATCATCCTTCCCGGGCAGGGCATCTACTTCAACCCGGACTTCCTCACGCCGCACGGCCGCGTGACGATCGAGGGCCACACCACGCCGCTGACCACGCAGCTCGGCATCGAATTCCTGGAGTCGCGTCCGAAGGACCGGCCGTTCTTCCTGATGCTGCACCACAAGGCTCCGCATCGCCCTTGGGAACCCGACGCGAAGAACCAGGCTTTGTTCAAGGACAGGGTCATCCCCGAACCGGCCACGCTGTGGGACGATTATGCCACGCGGCCGGCCGCCCTGCCGGAAAACCAGCAGACGGTGGCCAACGACCTCACCCGGCGGGATCTCAAGCTTACGCCTCCGGCCGGCCTCGCTCCCGGGCCCGAGCTGCAGAAATGGCTCCAGACGAAGCCGACCGAGGTTGAGGTCACGCAGCCCGATGGCTCGAAGCGCGTGCTCACCGGTCGCGAGCTGGTGCGGTGGAAATACCAGCGCTACATGCAGGATTACCTGGCGTGCGTGCAGGGCGTCGACGACAGCATCGGCGAGGTGCTCGACTACCTGGATCGCACCGGGCTGGCCCAGAACACCGTCGTGATCTACAGCGCTGACAACGGCTGGTATCTCGGCGACCTCGGCATGTACGACAAGCGGTTCATGTACGAACCCGGCCTGCACATTCCCCTCATCGCCCGGGGCCCGGGCGTGCGGGCCGGCGCGGTGACGCCGCTGTTCGCGCTCAATGCCGACTTCGCGCCCACGTTTCTCGAGCTCGCCGGGGTCAAGGTGCCGGCCGACATGCACGGCCGTTCGCTCGTACCCCTGCTGCGCGGTGAACGACCGGCTGACTGGCGCACCGCGGTCTACTACCGTTATTATCACGATCCCGGCCACCACAACACCCGCGCGCACTACGGCGTGCGCACGGCGACCCACAAGCTGATCCACTATTGGAAAAAGGACGCGTGGGAGCTCTACGATCTCACCCGCGATCCCACCGAGCAGCGAAATCTCGCGGCCGACGCCTCCCAGGCCGCGACGATGAGCCGGCTGAAGGGAGAAATCGTGCGCCTGCAACGGGAGCTGGGCGACACGGGCCAGTTCGCCGACGCGATCCCGCGCGACGGAGTCGACGCCCCGGTCAACGTTCCCCGTTTGGGCCGCAAGTCAGTGCGGGAGGCAATCGCCGCCGCGCAACCCTGAGCCGATACCGCGCAGCTGCCCCTCGGGTGAAGGCGGCCGCGCGTGGCGAGGTGGCGCGGCTTGTCCCCAAGCCGCTGCGGATCGGTCCGTCGCGCGTCAGCCGCCTGGGGACAGGCGGCTCCACCCAATGGGCTGCTGTCCGCTACCCCTTGGGGCGCGAAATGCCCCACGGGTGTCAGCGCTGGCGGGCGGCACGGATCACCCGCTCGAGCTTGCGGACGGCTTCCTTGTGGATCTGGCAGACGCGCGTCTCGGTGATGCCGAAGACCTGGCCGATCTCGGCGAATCGCATCCCTTCGTAATAATACATCGACAGGACGCGCTGCTGGTTCTCGGGCAGCGCCCCCATGCGATCGGCGAGCAACTGGAGCAGCTCCGAGTGTTCCAGGCGGTCCTGCACCGAGGTCTGCTCGGCATCCGCGATCGCCTCGTGCAGGGCCGAGCTCGAGTCCGCGTCGGTGTCCACGGGCGCGTCCAGCGACAGCAGCCGAACTGGAGTGGTGAACCCGCGCCAGCGCTCGAGTTCGGCCACGGAAATCTTCAACCGTGCGCTCAACTCACGATCCGTCGGGGTGCGTCCCAGCTCCTGTTCCGCCTCGAGGATGGCCTGCTGGATCTTGCGCGCCCGCGAACGGGAGCTGCGCGAGCAGGGATCGAGGCGGCGGAGTTCGTCGAGAATTGCCCCGCGGATGCGAAGGCACACGTACCCGGGAAACGAGTTGGCCTGGGAGGGGTCGAAGCGCTCGACCGCGGCGACGAGCCCGGTCACGCCGGCGCTGTACAACTCGTCGATGTCGGCATGGGGCGGCAGCGAGCGCCGGATCTTGGCGAGCACCTGCGCGACCAGGGGCAGAAATCGTTCGATCCGCTCATTTCGCTCATCTTGGTCCGCATTCCGTCGATACGAGGAGGTACGGGAGTCGGCGAGCAGGGCGGCGGGAGAGGAAGCACTCATGCCCGCCCGTTTCGCTAAACCCGCGCCAAGAATTTCAGGGTGGCCGTACGTGTTTCTACGGAAGCTACTTAGAGAGCGCTTTTTTTCCGGCGGACAAATTTTCCCGCGGTGCGGTGCGTCCGGGGACTGGGAGGCGGAAGAATTTGCCTACCGCCGTTTTCGAGGGAAGCGGGGGTGCCTGCCGGCTCCGAAGTGGGCGGTTGGTTCGTCGCGCGGCCGCGTAAGGGGCGGGCGCTTTCCGCGCGCCGACGGTGCTACGTAAATTCCGGAAGGCACGCGATTCGTTCGCGACAACCGTCGGGAAAACCCCCAAGAGTGATCGGGTATGAGTTCCGCGGTGCGTCAGATTCAGGTGGTGCAGAGCGAGATTGCGGCCAACCGGTTATTGGCGGAGGGATGGGTTTATCTGCAGTCGGTTCCGGGTCCCGGAGGGTTGTCTCATGTACTCGGTCACGAGACGCCCGCGACGCACGACGACCGCAAGGTGCGGGTACTCCGGGAAGCGATTCCGGTCTCCCGCGGAATCGGCCTGTCGGCCGCCGCCGTCCCTCCTCCGCCCCCGCGGATTTCCTGAATTCGCACGATCCGTGCCCCAGCATGGGCGTGAAAATACCCCCGGCTTCCCGCCGTCTTCCCTAAAGCGTCTCTTCGAACGTGCGATAAACTTTCAAGGCTGCCATCCCTGGCGCCGCTTTCCCCGATTTGCCCATGATTCAGCCCACGTTGCCCGGTGAAGAAACCAGCGCCGCTGCGGGTCCGGGGCCCGCCTCCGCCGGCGCCACCGACCTTGCGTTCGAGATCAGCGCGCAGCGGAAGGAGGAAACGGCTTGGACCGTGGTGGCCCGGCTGCGGCATGAGGACGACGCGAAGGCGGCCTTGTGGGCGCTGGTTTTCACCGGCCAGTACGCGGCGGTGGTGGTTCGTCGCGCGGGCGCCACCGCGCTGGTGGCCGAGTGGCCCGCGGGCCTGTCGGCGCTGCACTGAAGCGCCGCGCCAGATCAGATCCCCGGCAACCCGCGGCGGATCCGGTCGGAAAAGTCCTCCGCGGTGTCCGCGGCGCGTGCCGCCGGCGTGATGAGGCTTCGCCGCTTGAGCTCGGGCAGCGGAAGCTCGCGGGTGACATAGCCGAAGTCGTACAGCCGCCCGTCGACATGCCCGTTGGCGAGCATGCGCCAGTCCCACGGGTCGGGCACCTCGGCGCGGCGCACGTGCTGGCGGATGGTGGTGCTGCAGTTGGTCAGCAGGGAGTGATACCACTCGGGCCGGCCGCGGAGCGAATTGGCGGTCCGCAGATAATCCAGGAACATCGCGCGGGCGACCTCCGGCGTGGCGGTGAGCCGGTAGAGATAGACGTCGTTGTCCGGCCGGATGCCGGTGCGCAGGCGCACCACATCGCGCTCATCGGCGAACACGTAGATCAGCTCGTAGCGGCGAAACATCCCGGCGAGTGCGGAGTACTCCTCGCCCGCCTCCCGGCGCGCCTCGATCGAGACGCACAGCCGCCCCTCCGGTCCAAAGTCGAACGTGAGCATGGTATGGCAGACATGGCGCGAGCCCCAGTATGTCATCACCAGATCGAGGTGCCGCAGTTGCGAGAGGTGGTGCGTCCGTGTCTCCCATCGCGGCGTGTAGTCCGTGAGCGAGCGCCACGCGAAGTGGCGCACGTTGTGCACCGTGACGCGGTCGCCCGCGGTTTCGGCCCAGGCCGTGCGCTCGATCTCCGGCAGCCAGGCGCGGTCGTTGCGCGGCGGCAGCAGGCTCCAGGCGCCAAGCGCGAGCGCGGGGACCACCGGCCAGGCGAGGGGCGCCCAGGCGCGGCGTCGCACCAGCCAGGCGCCGGCGCCGGAGGCGACGATGAGCGCGAGCGCGGCCGGCGCGGAAATCTGCCAGACGGCCAGCGTCGCCCAAACCAGCACGAGGACGGTCGCCGCCCCCGCGGCCCAGCGTCCTGCACGCATCCGCGGCGGCACGGGCGGGGCAGCTTCGCGAGTCATCGTAGTGTCGGGCCGGGAGGCGGAGCCGGTCACTCCGGCACCAGCTCGGGCACCACCGGCCGGCCGATGTCGCGGCGGATCGACTCGAGGTTCTCGCGGATCAGCGCGCCCATGGATTCGCAGCGCAGGTAATCGTTGCGCTGGTAATGCTGCGCGAGGGCGGCGCGGAGGGAGTGCACGTGGTCGACCGGCGCGATGGGGTCGCGCGCCATGTGGTGCAGCAGCAGGCTCAGCCGCTCCGACGCGATCGCGGCCCGCTGCAGGATGAGCGTCTGCTCCTCGCGCTGGTACTGCCGCGCGGTCTCGCTGTGCAGGTGTTTCGTGCAGTACTGGACGAGCGGGCTGTTGTCCTTGAAGAACTGCGGGAGGTAGAAGTTCTTCCGCCCGTCGTAGCTCTGCTGGTCGAAGTCCATCGCGCGAATCCGGATCTGCGACTCCTCGAAGTCCGGCGTGATGACGAAGACGAAATTGTACGACCGCATGTCGCCGAGGAGCCGCACGAAGCACCGCTCGTTGAATTTCACCAGCTCCTTCGCCACGCGGATCGGCTTCAGGTCGGGCCGCGCCAGCCAGTGCTGGATGAACGTGTCGCCGGGGATCCCCGCCACGTGCTCCTCGACGAGGGTCCGGCCATGCAGGAGAAACTGCATCCGGTTCGGCGACAGCAGGTGCTCGAGCTCGATGCCGTACACCCGCGACGCATCGGCCTGCTTCACGTAGAAGTAGTCCTGGTTGTCGTTGTACGCATTCACGATCCGCACCCGGAACGGCGTCGAATTGCCAAAGGTGCAGAAATCCACGCGGTCGACGTAGAGGTGGCTCACCACGGAGAGGTCGCCGTCGACCTTGAGCCACGCGTAGACCTCCTTCAGGTCCTCGTTCAGCGCGGACATCTCGCTGGCGTCGTAGATCACCGTGTCCCAGAGCGTGGGCCGGCCGGCGTCGTCCGTCAGCGGGATCACCTCCTGGAACGCCCGCAGGCGCTCGTACGTCACCGGCAGCTCGCGCTCGCGCTTGTAGCGCCGCAGGTAGCCGTGCAGCTCGGGCCCGACCGGGAAGCTCGGCTTCCGGCGGGTCGGCTGCTTCGTGGCGAAGCCCGGGTCGGTCATGGCGCGACCGTGACCGCCGCCCCGCCCCGACGCAACCTTGCGGCAGCCGGCGAAACGTGTTCGCTCGCGCGCGGTGCCGTCCTCCACAACCCAGCCTGCCGCCGTCCGCCGGCTCCTCCTCCTCGCGGGCGTGCTCGCGGTCGCGGCCTTCGCGTGGCTGGCGGGGCGGTTCTGGCACCCCTATTATGGCTTCACGCGGTTCGTGCAGCTCGATGCCGCGGACGCGGCCGCGGGCGTGCGCGAGGTCCGGGAGTATCCGGTGTTCACCTACGAGGGCTTCAACGGCTACGATGGCGCCGCGTACGTGCAGATTGCCCACCACCCGCTGCTCGACTCGCCGGAGCTGCAGCCCGCCCTGGGCAACGTGCCCTACCGCGCCCGCCGCATCCTCGGCAGCGCGCTCGCCTGGCTGCTCTCCGCCGGCGACCCGGCGCGGATCGCCGGCACCTACGCGGCGTTGAACCTCGGCGTCTGGCTCGTCCTCGGCGTCCTGTTGTGGCGCGTGCTGCCGGTGGCGGGAGCCCGGGCGTTCGCGGCCTGGGCGGGCGTGATGTTCTCGGCCGGAGCCCTGCACGCGGTGCGGCTCGCGCTGACGGATCTGCTCGCCGCGACCCTGGTCACGGCGGGCGTGGCGCTGGCGGAGCGGCAACGGCCTCGCCTGGGCGGGGCGGTGCTCGCGCTTTCCGGCCTCGCGCGTGAGACCGCCCTCGCCGCCGTCGCGGCGCTATGGCGTGGCCCGTGGGCGTCGCCCCGCGCGTGGGCCGGCAACGCCCTGCGCGCCGCCCTCGTCAGCCTCCCGCTCGCCGCGTGGATGGCCTATGTGCGCTGGCAGGCCGGCCCTGCGCCCCAGGGGCTGGGCAATTTTTCCTGGCCGGTGATCGGCTGGATCGAGAAATGGGGCGAGGTGTTCCGCGCCTACGGACAGCATCCGGAATTCCGGTGGCTCACGACCACCACGCTGCTGGCGCTGGCGGGCCTCACCGTCCAGGCGGTTTTCCTCCTCCGGCGCCGCCGCCTTGAAGACCCCTGGTGGCGGGTCGGAGCCACCGGCGTCGCGATGATGGTCATGCTCGGCACCGCGGTATGGGAGGGACATCCGGGAGCGGCGACGCGCGTGCTCCTGCCCATGGGCGTCGCGTTTGCCGTCCTGGCCGTGCGCCTCGGCGCCGGCTGGGGCTGGATCGCGGGCGGCGGGCTCACGGTTTTCAGCGGTGTCCTGGCGCTCTGGCATGTGCCGCAGGCGCAGGGTGAGCTGGCCGCGGGCCGTGGCGCCGACGGGGCCTACCTCGCGCGCCTGGACACCGGATGGTATGGGATCGAACGCGACGGCCGCAGCACCTGGGCGTGGAGTGGCAGCGGAGCGAAGCTCGTGGTCGAGACCGCGCCGCGCGACACCGCGTCGCGCACGTTCCGCGTGAAGGTCCGGACGATCGCCCCGCGCCCGGTCGAGGTGCACACGGCCGGCGAGGTGGTGTGGCGCGGCGAGGTGGCCGAGCGGCCGGCGTGGATCGAGTTTCGCGCCACCCCGCGCGAGCGCGGCCGGTTCGAGCTCGAGCTGCGGTCGGCCGCGGCTCCGCAGCGGGAAAACGACCACGCCGACGCGCGGGCCCTCGGCTTCGCCGTGTACGACGTCGAGGTGAAATGAATCCGTTCCCCGGCCGCATCGGGCAGGTATGGCCCGCGATCGCCCTGCTCGCGCTCGCGGTGGTCGTGGGGGTCAATCTCGTCGCCACCGCGCGCCGGGTGCCGCCCCCTTCGCGCCTTCCCGCGCCGGTGCCGGCCGACAACGTCCGGCGGGCGGAGCGGCGGCTCGCCCCGCTTCGGGCCGCGCTGGACGCGCGGGGCGTGCCGGGACGCCTGGGATATATCGGCGATCTGCCCGCGGCGACGATGGGAGGCGACACCGCGGCGATGGAGCAGTACTTCCTCGCGCAGTTTGCCCTGCTGCCCCGCGTGCTGGAAACCGATCCGGCCCGCGGCACCTGGGCCGTGCTCAACGTGCTCCGGGTGCCGCCCGCGGAGCGGCTGCCGGAGGGCTTCACGGTCGTCGAGGAGTGCGGGCCCGGCGTCATGCTCCTACGGCGCGTCGCCCCATGAACGCCGGGAGCTTCGCCGCGTTCGCCGGAGCCTGGCTGCTCGGCATCCTGCTGGTGGACGCGTTACGCGGTCCCGGCCCGCGGGCCCGGGGCGACCGCTTGCTCGTGCTCTCGGCCGGCCTGCTGCTCGGGCTGGCCCTGTCGGGCACGCTCTTCTTCGGGGCGAGCTTGCTCAGTCCCCGCCCCGCCCTCGCCGCCGGCGCCGGCGAGCTGGCCCTGGGACTGATGCTCGGCTGGCGTCGGTGGCGGCGCCCGGGCCCGGTTACCCGTCCGGCCACGGGCCGGGCCGGCTCCTCCTGGCTGCGCTGGCTGTTCGCCTCGCTGCTGGCCCAGGCGCTCGTGGTCGCGGTGGTGTGCGGCTGGCGCGCGTATCGGGCGGAGCCGTACGGCGGCTGGGATGCCTGGGCCATCTGGAATTTCCACGCGCGCGCGATGGGTCAGGCGGGCATGGCGTGGCCGGCCCTGCTGGCGGAGCCGGCGCTGAGCTGGACGCATCCCGATTATCCCCGGCTGGTGGCGTCGGCGGTGGCCCGGCTCTGGGCGTGGGGCGGAAGCGAGGCGCCGGCGGCGTCGGCCCTCGTCTCCAGCGCGCTGGCCGCGGGAGGGGCGGGGGTGCTGCTGGCGGTGGCGGCCAGGGTGCGTGGCTGGACGCTTGCCTGCGCGGCCGCGCTCGCGCTCGTCGGCACGCCGTTCTTCATCACCTTCGCGCCCAACCAGCATGCGGACCTGCCGCTCGCGTCGTACCTGCTGGCTTCCGTGGGTTTCCTTCTCGCCGGGACCGGCGGCGCCGCCCCTCTCCGCGGCAGCCTGTTTCTCGCGGGGCTGTCGGCTGGCATGGCGGGGTGGACGAAGAACGAGGGCCTGCTGTTCTCGCTGCTATTCGCCGTGCTCGGGGGAATGGCGGTCGGACGCCGGCATGGCCGGGCGGCCTGTGGCGCGCTGGCTCTCGGCCTCGTCGCGGGCCTCGCGCCCGTGACCGTGTTCAAGCTCACGCTCGCGCCGGGCAACGACCTGCTCTCGGCCCCGCTGGGCCCGCGGCTGGCGGGCGTGTTCGACGCGGCTCGGCATCGCACCATCCTGGCGGCGCTCGGCCGCGACCTGGCCGGTTTCGGCGAATGGCGCTGGCCGCCGTACGTCGCGCTCGCCCTGCCGTTCCTGGCCTGGGGGCGGCGTCGCCGGCTGGAAGGGACCGAGCGCACGGTGGGCCCGCTGACCGGCCTCATGCTGGCCGGATACTATGTCGTTTACCTCCTCTCCCCGCAGGACCTCGGCTGGCATCTCAACACCTCCCTCGTCCGGCTGCTGCTGCAACTCTGGCCGCTGGCAATCCTGGGCTGGGTGCTGGCCGTGCCGGCGGTGGACGCATCCGAGGCCGCGCCGGTCCCGACCGGGTCGGTCGGGATGCCGGTGCGGACGGAGCGGCTGCTGGGCGCCGGGCTGGTGCTGGTGAACCTGGGCGTGGCGCTGGCGCTCGGCACCGCCCTGGCGCGCCAGCCGGCGGCGCGCGAAGTCGCGCTCGGCCGTGGCGCCGCCGCTGGCGTGACGGTGGCGCTCGGCGAAGGCTGGCACGCACCCGAGCGGCACGACCGCGACCGCTGGGCGTGGAGCAGCGGCCCGGCGACGCTGTGGGTCTACGCGGCGCAGCGGCCGGGTGCGGCCGTGACGTTGCGCTTTGGGCTGCGGTCGTCCGGTCGCCGGATCGTGACCGTGACGCAGGATGGGACCTTGCGCTGGCGCGGCGAGGTGGCGGGGGAGCTGGTGCGTGTGGAGTTGCCAGGATTGTCATGGCCCGGGGGCGTGCTGCCGCTCGCATTCACGACGGACGAGCCGGGCGTCGCCGAGGCGCCCGGCGACGGCGGGCGTGTGCTGGCGTTCGCCCTTTTCAACGTCGAGGTGCGGTGAGGCCCATTCGCGGCGTGCCACGTTCGCTCAGCGGGAACGCTGAGAGCGCCTCAAGCAAAAGGTAGCCGATCAGGGCGGGATCCGAAACGCAAAGACGCGAAGGAGAGCAAAGACTCGCGAAGGAAAACGTGGCGAAACTTCGCGTTCCTTTGCGACTGTGCGTTTAGGTTTGGGCTACAGAACCATTGAATCTGCCATAGCCGGGCTCATGCCGTCGCGGTGGAGCCGCCTGTCCCCAGTCGGCTGGCATGCGACGGACCGGTTCATAGCGGCTTGAGGACAAGCCGCTCCACCCTTCAGGCGGCCAAGCTCAGGGCTGATCTGAAGACCGACTGGATCGTGCCGGCTCAGCGCGCGGGCAGTTCGAACCAGAAGACGCTGCCGCGCCCGTCGGGAAACTCGGCGCCGACGCGGCCGGATTGCGTCTCGATCAGGTGTTTCACGATGGCGAGCCCGAGGCCGTTGCTTTCCTCGCCGCCCGTCGGCCGCGGCGAGAGGCGGGCGTGCTCCTGGAAGAGCTGACCGCGTTCCGCGGCGGGCACGCCCGGACCCGTGTCCTGGACCTCGACGCGGATGTGGTCTTCCACGAGCCGCGTGCGCAGCGTCACGCTGCCTTCGTGCGGCGTGAACTTGAGCGCGTTGGTGGTGAGATTGGTGAAGGCCTGATAGGTCAGCATCGCGTCGCAGCGGGCGGACGGCAGGCCCTCGGCCAGCTCGGTGACGAGCGCGATCCGCTTGCGCTCCGCGGCCGCGCCGTGCTGGCGCACGATCGCCTGGCCGAGCACGTTGAGGTCGACGCGGCCGCCCGCGGCGCCGCCGGTCGTCGGCATCCGCAGGTCGAGGAACGTGTCGATGATCCGGCGCATCTGGGCCGCGGACTCGGAAATGTTGTCGAGCGCCCGTCCGAGGGCGGGACCCGCGGTGGCGGCGGCGGTCTGGCGGCGCGCGAGATCGGCCGCCATGAGGATGAGGAAAAGCGGATTGCGCAGGTCATGGCCGGCCATCCGCATGAAGCGCTCCTTGAGCGCGAGCTGGGACTCGAGTTCGCGCCGGAGGCGGCGGAGCGTGAGGTGGGTGCGGACGCGTGCGAGTGCCTCCTCGTGCGCGATCGGCTTGGCCAGGTAGTCGACGCCGCCGGCGGCAAACGCCTTCACCTTGTCCGAGGTCTCGTGCAGCGCCGTCATGAACAGCACGGGAATGTCGCGCGTCTTCGCGCGTTCCTTCAGCCGGCGGCACGTCTCGAAACCGTCGATTCCCGGCATCATCACGTCGAGGAGGATGAGGTCCGGCTGCGACTGGGCCGTCTGGGCGAGCGCCTCCTCCCCGTCCTCCGCGACCATGAGCCGGTAGCCGGCGCCGCCCAGCGTTTCGACCAGGACGCCCAGGTTGGCGGGCGTGTCGTCGACGATGAGGATGGTTTCGGGCATGGCCGGCGGTATTGGTTTCGTGAATGCGCAGTCGGTCGCGGCGTCCGGCCTCAGTTGAGGTATCGCGCCACGAACTGCCGGATCGCCTTCATCTTGAACCGCGCGGCGAGGTCGAGCACGCCCTGGGCGAACGGGGCCAGTTTCGGATCGAGCTCGATCAATCCCTGCGCCCGGGCGCGGAGGCCGACGACGTCGCCCTTCGCGGCGAGCTCGTAAATGGCGGCGGCCTCCGCGGGCGGGGGCGGCTCCAGGGCGGCGGCAAACGGGAGGCGCGTGTCCTCGACCTCGGCGTACCGCCAGGTCAGGCCGAGGAAGCGTTCCAGCATCGCCCACAGCTCCTCCTCGCGGAACGGCTTGGCGAGGAACTCGTCGCAGCCGGCGGTGAAACATTCGGTGCGGTCGAGGTCGTAGGCGCTGGCGGAGACGGCGATGATGCGCAGGGCCCGGCCGCGCGTGGAGGCGCGCAGCCGCCGCGTCGCCTCGAGGCCGTCGAATTCCCCCGGCAGTCGCAGGTCCATGAGGACCAGGTCCGGCTGGAGCTTTCCGCCTTCGCGCACCGCCGCGGGCCCGTCGGCCGCCTCGAACACGTCGAAGCCCAGCGGCACGAGCATGTCGACCATGACGGCGCGGTTGGCGGCATTGTCGTCGACGACCAGCACGCGTCGCCGCGGGCCCTCGTAGCCGGCGAGACGACGATGGACGCCGGCGGCCGGCGCGGAGGCCGCGACGACCGGCAGGGGGACTTCGAACCAGAAGCGGCTCCCCCAGCCGACCTTGCTCTCCACCTTCAGGCGGCCGCCCATCCGCTCGACGAGGCTCCGGCTGATGGCGAGCCCGAGGCCGGTGCCCGTGGCCGCCGCGGTGGTCTGATTGCCCACCTGGCGGAAGGGCTCGAAAAGCTTGGCGATGTCCTCCGCCGCGATGCCCGGGCCCGTGTCGCTCACGGAAAACCGGATGACCTCGCCCGCCTCGCCCGACCCGATGCGCTGCAGGGAAAAGACCACGCCGCCGGTCCGGGTGAACTTGACCGCGTTGGAGAGGAGGTTGAACACCACCTGGCGCAGCCGCTGCTCGTCGGCACGCACCCAGCCGGGCAGTTCGCCGGCGACCGCGGTCTCGAAGAGGATGCTCTTCTCCTTCGCGCGCGGGGTAAACACGCGCTCCACCCCCGCGGCGAATTCGGCCAGTTGAAAATCGGTGGGGTTGAGCTCGATCCGGCCGGCTTCGATCTTCGACAGGTCGAGCACGTCGTTGATCAGCGCGAGCAGGTGCTCGGCGGATTCGTGGATCACGCCGATGCCGTCGCGCTGCTTCGGGCCGAGGACGGGATCGCGCCGCAGGATCTGGGTGTAGCCGAGGATGCCGTTGAGCGGCGTGCGCAGCTCGTGGCTGACGCTCGCGAGGAAATAGCTCTTGGCGCGGCTGGCGGCGTCCGCCGCCTCCTTCGCCTCCCGCAGTGCGCGCGCGGCCTCGCGGCGCTGGGTGATGTCGGTGGCGACGCCCTCGAAATGGTCGATCGACCCGTCGGGATTGCGCACCACGCGCACGGACTCGGAAATCCAGCAGGTGGAGCCGTCGCGGCGCTGGATCTCCGACTCGAAGTCGCTGACCTCGTCGCCGCGCTGCACCAGCGCGAAGAACTCGTCGCGCCGCGTCGGCCGCACGTAGATCTGCCGGCCGATGTCATTGATCGCGTGCATCAGCGCCGACGAGCTCTCGTAGCCCAGGATGCGGGCGAGGGCGGGATTGGCGCTGAGGAAGCGTCCGTCGGGCGTCGTCACGTAGAGGCCCTCGACGGCGTTCTCGAAGATGAGCTGGTAGCGGCGCTGCGCGCGCGCGGCCGCCGCCTCGGTCTGGCGGCGGCGCACGGCCACCGCGGTCTGCTCCGCGACGAAGTTGAGCAGCCGCAGGTCCTCGTCGCCGTAGGCGTCGGCGCAGGTATAGTCCTGCAGCGCGATCACGCCCAGCGCCCGGCCGTCGACGCGCAGTGGCGCGCCCAGCCGCTGGGCCGCGGGCTGCTCGAGGGGCTGGTAGGGGCCGCGGGCGGAGAGCAGGTCCGGCAGCTCCGCGCCGGTCACCCGCGCCGGCCGGCCGGTGGTGAGGACGTACTCGGTGAAGCCGTTGCCGAGCTTGCGCGGGGCGGGCGGGGCGACGTGCTCGTCGACGAAATAAGGGAACGCCAGCTCGCTGCGATCCTCGCTCAGCAGGGCGACATAGAAGTTTCGCGCCGACATCAGCCCGCCGATGATCCGGTGCACCTCCGCGAAGAGCGCGCGCAGGTCGCCGCCCGCGAGCAGCACCTGCGAGATCTGGTAGGTCGCCGCCTGCACCTGCTCGCGGCGGCGGCGCTCGGTGATGTCGATCCCGACCGTCAGGGCGCACAGCATGCCCCCCAGCTCGATCAGGTCGGCATTGATCAGGAGCGTGCGCACCGGCCCCGTCTTGGCCCGGATCTCCGCGGCAAGGTCGCGGACCGCCCCCTCTTCCTTGAACCGCCGCAGGTATTCGTCGCGCTGGGACGGGCTGGCCCAGAGCCCGATCTCGAGGGTGGTTTTCCCGATCACCTCCTCGCGGGTGTAGCCGATGCCGCGCAGAAACGCGGGATTGGCCTCGGTGATCATCCCGTCCTCGACCCGCGTGATCGCCATCAGGGCCGGGCTCGAGTGGAAACTCTTCTCGAAATAGGCGCGGGCCTCGCGCTGCGCCGCCTCGACCTGCTGGCGATGGATGGCGGCGGCGGTCTGCTCGGCGACGAACAGCATCAGGCGCATGTCCTCGTCGGTGTAGGCGGCGGGATTGTGGTAGTCCTGCACCGCGATCACGCCGAAGCAGCGGCCGTCCGCCATCAGCGGCGCGCCGAGCCACTGCGCCGAAGGATTGCCCTGGGGCGAGTAGTTGCCGCGGGCCCGCAGGCGGCCGAGGATCTCCTCGTGCCCGGCGAGCAGCGGCTGCCGCGTCTCGATCACGAATTCGGTGAGCCCGTTGCGCGGCGGACGCGCCGGCGGCTGCGGCGTCCGTTCGTCGACGAAGTACGGAAACGACAGCATCGAGCGTTCGGCGTCGAGCAGCGCCACGTAGAAGTTCTTCGCCGGCACGAGGCCGCCGATGATGGTGTGGACCTTGCCGAGCAGCGTGAGCAGGTCGTTGCTGCCCAGCACCGCCTGCGAAATCTCGTAGGTCGCGGCCTGGATCCGTTCGCGGCGGCGGCGCTCGGTGATGTCGACCCCGACCGTCAGCATGCACTTCCGGCCGCCGAGCTCGATGATGTCGGCGTTGATCAGGATCGTGCGCAGCGCGCCGGATTTGGCCCGGAAGTCCGCCTGCAGGTCGCGCACCGTGCCCTCGCTCTGCAGCCGCCGGAAGCACTCCTGCCGCTGCTCGAGGTTGGCCCAGAGCCCGATCTCCTCGGTCGTCCGGCCGACGATCTCCTCGCGGGTGTAGCCCGAGGCCCGCAGCAGCGACGGGTTGACCTCGATGATGCGGCCGTCCTCGGCGTTGGCGATCGCCATGAGCGTGGGATTGCCGTGAAAGCTCCGCTCGAAGAACGCCTGCGACTCGAGCCGGCTCAGCTCGCTCCGGCGCAGCGCCTCCTTGACGCGCGCCAGTTCGGTCGCGGAGGTGGCGGCGTTTTTTTTCCGGGGAGGCACGGGATCGCGCGAAGCTGCCTCCACGGGGATAGGGGCGAAGAGTCCGGGCGCAACGGCGGACTTGGCGCACGCGGCCGGGTCCCCGCCGCGGGCGGCGGCAAGAGGAGCGCGATCGGAGGCGGGACCGGCCACAAGGGCGGCGTCAGCTGACGGAGGCGCCGGCGCCGGACGGCGCAGCGGGTCGTTCCGCCGCCTGCGCGCTGACCGAGAACGCCACGAGCAGCGCGCCGATGGCGGCCACCGTGCGGCGCGCGCCGGGCGTCAGTCCGGCGGCGGGCCGGGGGAAGATCGCGCCGCGCCCGAGCCGGCGGGTGCGGAGCGGCGGAAGCAGGGCGCGGGTCATGGGCGGCGGACGGGCGCTCAGGCCGCCAGCGGGTGATTCTCGCCGCGGGAGGGCGGACGCGTGCCCGAGGCATCGGGCCGGGGCGCGAGCCGCGGCAGCCGCACGCGCCGCCGGCGCTGCACGTAGTCGAGATGGACGATGGCGCCAAGGGCGGCGGTGAAGAGCAGCGTGCCGGAGGCGGCGACGCTGAAGGGAAGGGCGGCGGCCGCGGCGAGGGCGGCGACGAGGGCGGGAACAGGGAGCGAGTTCATGCGGACCATGCGGATTGAGTTGAGCGGCGATGATGCCACGCCGCGCGGGCGCGCACCATGGGCCGGCGGGACTGGGCCGATCGGCCCGGGGTGCCGTGGCTTTACTTCGAGGCCGCCACCCGCACGCTTCGCCCGTGTGAAACGGATTCTCGTGATCGACGACGACGCCCGGCTGCGCGAGCATTACCGGGAGCTGCTCAAGCTCGACGGCTACGACGTGATGGAGGCGCGCAACGGGCGCGAGGGCGTCGAGCGGGCGCGCAAGGATGCCCCCGATCTCGTGCTTTGCGACATCACCATGCCCGAGATGAACGGCCACCGCGTGCTGGAGACGCTGCGCGCCGAGCCGCGCCTGGCGCACGTGCCCTTCGTGTTCCTGACCGGCTGGAGCGAACAGGAGGATATCCGCACCGGCATGAACCTCGGCGCCGACGATTATCTCACCAAGCCGGTCGAGCCCGCCGAGCTGCTGTCCTCGATCCGCGCCCGGCTGCGGCGCGCCGAGCTGGCCGCCGCCGCGCCCGGCCGGAGGGCCCAGCGCGCGGGCGAAGCCCAGCCGTCCGAACTCGAGTCGCTCGGCCTCACGCCACGCGAGGCGGAGGTGCTGTTCTGGGTCTCGCGCGGCAAGACCAACGACGAGATCGCCACCGTCCTCGGCATCGGCCTCACCACGGTGAAGAAGCACCTCGAGAGCACGTATTCGAAACTTGGAGTCGAGAACCGCACCACCGCCGCCGCCATGGCGCTGGAGCACCTCGGCTGACGGGCCCACCTCCTTCGGGTCATCTTTCCCGGCTTGCCGGCGGCGGGCCGACGGGGCCGACTGGGCGCCTCGTCTCCCCATGAAGCTCACCCTGTTCTCCACCCTCGCCACCCTCGCCGCCCTTGCGTTCGCCCCCTTTGGCTCCGGAGCGGAGCGCACCCCGGAACCCTCCATCGGCTGGGTCTCTCTCTTCAATGGCCGCGACCTCGCGAACTGGGTGAAGGTCGGCAGCGAAAAGTGGGAGGTCGAGCAGGGCGCGATCCACGGCCAGGGCGTCACCGGCCAGTACGGCTACCTGCGCACGGAGAGGAAGTATCGCGATTTCCATCTCTCGCTCCGGTTCAAGTGCGATGCCGACGGGAACAGCGGCGTCTTCTACCACGCGGACTTCGCGCCGAATTCCGTCAGCATCACCCAGGGGATCCAGGTCGAGATCGACCGCACGATCGGCAAGCACACCGGCGGACTCTACGGCGACGGCCGCCGCTGGATCGCCTGGCCCGCGCCGGAGCACGAGACGGTCATCCGGCCCCACGACTGGAACGACCTCCTGATCAAGGTGGAGGGCAACCGCACCGTGGTGCGACTCAACGGCGTCGTCGTGCTCGATTTCACCGACCCCGCGCCGAAGTCCTTCGACGGCTACATCGCGCTCCAGCTCCACTCGGGCACGCTCGGCAACATGTGGTTCAAGGACATCTTCGTGCGCAGTCTAGACCAGGACCGCGCGCCCGCGCCGGCGCCCGCGGCGACGAAGAAGAAATGACGCCGGCCGCCGGGCCCCGAGCCCCGCGGCGGGCTTGAACCCGCCTAGCGTTGCGGCCGGTCGGTCTCCGACCCGAACCGCGTGCCGAAGAAATCGCCGGGGTTCCACTGCGGCGGCTGCGGGTCCTCGGCGACGCGGCGCGTGACATCGGCGGCCAGCCGAGCCAGCGCCGCGGCGGACGGCCAGTCGATCGGCTGCGAAAGGTCGTCGGACGGCTGGTGGTACCGGTTCTTCCGGAAATCCGCCTCCAGCGCCTCGATGTCCGGCCCGCCGGGCGCACCGCGGTGTCCGCTTTTCAGATACAATGCCGGCACGCCCGTGCGCACGAAGGCGTACTGGTCGCTGCGGACAAAGATCACTTCCTCGGGCTTCGGGTCGTCGCTCACCGAGAAGCCCTGGTGGGCGGCAGCGGCGGCGAGCACGCGGCCCAGCGACGAGTGGGCGGCCCCGAAGCCGATCACGTCGCGCACGGGGGCGAGGAGCACGGGCATGTCCAGGTTGAGATTGGCGGCGAACCGCCGCACGCGCGCCGGCGGGTGGCGGGAGAGATGATACGCGCCGAGCAGGCCCTTCTCCTCCGCCGTCAGCGCGGCGATCAGCACCGGACGCCGCAGGCGGGGGCCGGTGGCGATCTCCTCCGCGACCGCCAGCACGATCGCGGTGCCGACGGCGTTGTCCAGGGCGCCGTTGTAGATCGTGTCGCCTTTCACCGCCTGGCCGATGCCGAGGTGGTCGAGGTGGCAGGTGAGCACCAGCGGATCGCGGGCAAGCGCGGGATCGGTGCCCGGCAGCCACCCCAGGACGTTCGCGCTCGTCGTATCGCCGACCTCGGCCCGGCCCGCCAGCGTCACCTCGAGGTCCAGCGCGAACGCCTGCGGCTCGCCGCGCTCCGAGGCGGCGAACACCGCCGCGATCCCGGGCGTGCCGGCGCCGAAGAACGCCTCGGCGGCCGCGCGGCTCACGCTGGCCGACGCCCGCAGTTCGGGAAACGCCTCGAACAGCGAACCGTCGGGCTCGATCAGTCGCATGGTCGGAAACCGGCCGCGGCTCACCTGGATCGCCCACGGCGTGCGTCGCTCCTCGGCCGGGGTCTCCAGCGAGATGACGCCCACCGCGCCGCGCGCGGCGAGTTCGGCGCTCTTGCTGCGGGAATAATGGGCGCGGGCGGTCGACGGCAGCTTCGTCGGCGAACCCGCCAGGATCACGGCGATCTTGCCGCGGACGTCGACGCCTCCCGCGAAATCGTCGTAGCCGAATTCCGGCGCCGAGATGCCGAAGCCGACGAACACGGCCGGCGCGGTGACCTCCGCGGCGGTGGCGCCGGCGGCCGGGCGCACGATGGTCTCGTTGACGTTGGCGAGCGTGCGCTCGGTGCCGCCGCGCCGCAGCACGAGCCGGCCGGCGTCGCGGTCGAGCCGCGACTCGCGCAGCCGGATCGGCTGGAGGTAGCCGTCGATGCCCGCGGACTCGAAGCCGAGCCGGTAGAATTGCGCCGACACGTAGGCCATGGCCAGCGCGTGGCCGCGGGTGCCGGCGGCGCGACCCTCGAGCAGGTCGTCGGCCAGGAAGGTCGTGTGCGCACGGATACGACGCTCGCGCAGGACATCGGCGTCGTCGGCGTGCAGAGGCGTGGCGGCGAGGAGAAGCCCGCCGAGAGCGAGGAGGGCAGGAAGGGGCGTCCGCATCGGTCGACGAAAACAGGGCCGGGGCGCAGCGGCAAGTAATCGGAGAAATCTCGCGAGAAGGCGCCGAGGCGCGGAGAAAGACATCCGCGGCGTTTCCCTGCGCCTCCGCGCGATTCTGCCGTTCCTCCGGCCGCGCCGGCTCACGCTGCGGGAGCAGCCGGCGGCGCGAGCAGCCGGTCGCACAGCGCGATCAACCGTGCCCGCAGCGGTTCGCCGCGGGTGGCGAAGCCGCGCTGGTGCTCTTCGTACTCCGCCCGGCCCGCGGCGGTTTCGATCGCGATAGGCGCGAACCCGAGGGCGCGCAGGTCGTAGGGGCTCGCGCGCATGTCGACCTCACGGATGTCGCGCGCGAGTTCGAAGCAGTCCGAGATCAGCTCCGCCGGCGTGTACGGCGCGAGTTTGAACGCCCATTTGTACAGGTCCATGTTGGCGTGCAGGCAGCCGCGCTGCTCGAGCTGGGCGACATCGGTTCGCGTCGGTTGCAGGCGGTTCAACGGCCGGGCGGGGGCGGTGAAAAAGCGAAACGCATCGAAGTGCGAACACGCGAGAGTCGACGCCTCGACGATGCGGGCGAGTTCCCCGGCAGGATGGCGCAGCGGCCAGGCGTGATGACGAAGTTCCTCCGGCGTCTGCCGGTAGACCATCGCCCATTCGTGCAGCCCGTGGCAGCCGAAAAACGCCGGCCGCGACTGCATCCCCCGGAGCAGGCCGCGCAACCACCCGACGAATTCGCGGCGCGCGGTCGGAAGCGAAGCCGGATCGAGTCGCACGACCCGCGTTCCGTCGGCCTCGATGGCGGCGCGGTACTCCGGCCAGCGGAGGAAGGGAGCGGCGCTTTCGCCGGCGAGGCCGAGATCCGGTCCCGGGTGCCAGCGACGCAGCCAGGCAGGGCGAAACGCGTAGTACGTGAACAGGAAGTCGTAGACCGGGTGCTTTTCCCCGCGGGCGACCCGCGCCTGATGCGGATCGGTCCACGCGCGAACGCGCGCCTCGTGCGCCGCCTGCCGCGCGTGCCACTCCGCCTCCGGCAGGAGCGCGAGCGGAAGGTTCGCGACGGGTGCAGGCATGGCGGGCGGGCTCAGCGGGACGGCGGGACAGCCTTGGCGGCAGCAAAGCCGTAGCGTTCGCGCAGGAAGACGAGCAGCACTTCCGCGGCCGCGGCCGCGTAGCGGGTGCGGTGTGCGGCCGTGTCGCGAATGCCGTCGCGCGGGTGCTCGAACTGGACGCCGTCGACCTTGGGCGTGTCGGCGGCGCGGGTGTGGACCTGCACGATGTAGCCACCGGCGAAATACGGGTGGTTCTCCGGTCGCGGTTCCGCCCGGCTGGGCACCGCGCGGTATCCCCGTTCGGCGAGCAGGGTGCCGAGGCTGCGCGGACCGCGGATCAGGTCGGCGGCGCTGCCGCCGACGCGGGCGTGCAGGTCGCGCAGCGAGCTCACAGCGATCAGATTGCCGGCGTCGAACGCGCGGTCGTCACGGTTGAGCTGGGCGGAGTTGAGCGTGTATCCGACCTCGATGCGGGCGATCGGATGCGCGTGGCCGTGCATGTCGACGAGGAATGCGAAGCCGTGCCGGCTGACGGCCGCGGTGTTGGCGGTGCGGATGAAGTCATGGAACTCCCGCCAGGCGCGCTCGGCGGCGGGCTGGCCGGCGGCGGCCTCCTTGATCTCGCGGTTCGGGTCGAGCTTGCGCCGATGCAGGTGGCTCATGATGACGTGCGGTCGCTGGCCGGTCGCGGCGAAGAGCGCATCGGAGAGCGCGATCGTCAGCTCCTGCGTGAACATGTCCTTCGACGTCACGCCCTCCTTGCGATCCGGGATCGAATCGGGCGTGAGGCTTCCGCCGTGCGGGGACGTGAGCACGAGCGGCAGGTCGCCCGGTCGGTACTCGAGGTAACGATCGGTGCCGAAGTGCGCAGCGCGCACCGCGGAGACCAGCGACAGGAGGAGGAGGAGGAGGAGGAGGCGCATGGAGAAGCGAAAGGCGATGGCCGGGAGGAGCGAACAACGGAGCGGCGGGGCCCGCAATCCCCGGGTCGAGGCGTCGCGCCGGACGGCGGGCCCGGGTTCAGGACGCCCGGGCGAGCAGGCGGCGGACGCCGTCGATCGGCGTGCCGGCGACCGGGATGAGCTGCAGCGGTCCCGTCGCGGCGAGGTGCGCAACCACCCACGGGTGGGTGAGGATCGGTCCGCTCAGCCCCGCCGGCAGGGTGTCGAAGGACATGCCAGGAAACAGCCGCTGGGCAACCTGCAGGGCGAGGGCGAGGAGTTCGCCGACGGAGGCTTGGGCGATGTCACGAGCCGGAGCGACGCCTTCCTCCGCCAGGCGCAGCACGGCGGGGGCGAGGCCGGCGATCTGGCGGTTGGGGTCGGCATGCTGATAAAAGAAGCGCGTGACGGCGGCGGCATCGGGCGAACCCTCCACCCCGGTGCAGGCGCGCACGGCGGCACTGAGGGGCGTCGCGGGGACCCAGCCCTGGAGCTCGAGCAACGCCCGACCGATCGCGCGCCGGCCGAGGTCGTACCCGGCGCCCGCGTCGCCGAACCGCCAGCCGAGGCCGCCCGCATAGTGAACGATGCCGTCGGGACCGCGCGCGGCGACGAAGGAGCCGGTGCCGCCGTGCAGGACGAGCCCGGGCCGGCCGCGCGTGGCCAGCTCGAGCACGGGGTGGGAGTCGTCGGCGGTGAAAACCGTGCCGAAACCGGCGAACGTCGCGGCCGTGTCGCGCCACCACGCGCGGTTGCCGGCGGCATAGAGGTGCGTGTGCGTGATGATCGCGCCGGCGTGCCGGCCCTCCGCGTGCCGCCGCAGCGCGGTGAGCAGGTCGAGCACGGTGCGACGCGCGGTCTCGGGGCCGGCGACGTTGGGATTGCAGCCGCCGACGATTTCCCGCGCGACGACCTCGCCGGCGGCATCGAGCAGGATGCCCTCGGTCTTGGTGCCACCGCCATCGATGCCGATCCGGAAGGTCAT
Source organism: uncultured Opitutia bacterium (assembly GCA_937952235.1). Taxonomy (GTDB): domain Bacteria; phylum Verrucomicrobiota; class Verrucomicrobiia; order Opitutales; family Opitutaceae; genus ER46. Next base: position 47,981 of record CALFZM010000282.1, read on the forward strand.
GGGTGGGGAAAGACCTCGAATCACACGGGATTCACGCAAGGTCCGGCCATGGTCGCAGGAATGCCAGAACGTTTCAGAAAGGGTGGAGCCGCCTGTCGCCAGGCGGCTGACGTGCGATGAACCGGTCTGCAGCAGCCTGAGGACAAGCTGCTCCACCTTTCAGCGCGGTTGCTTTCATCGGGGGTCATCCGGTCCTGTCGCTCAGGCGAGCTGCTTGCTCAGGCGGTGCCGGTACTTCGCGCCCACGGCGCGATTGTGTTCGATCGCTCCGGGCAGGTTCTGGCTGCGCAGGACCGGCAGGTCGTGCCCCCGGTCGCGGAGCCACTCCATGGTTGAAAGCATGAGCCAGTTGAGCAGCGAGGCGCCGATGAAAGTGCTGGTGGGGCCGGTCATGATCGCATCGGTGACCGGGAGGATCGTGTCGCCGGGCACGCCGCCATTGTCGAGGACGTGGTCGGCGATCTCGTGCAGCCTGCGGCCGTCGGGATGGACGGTTTTCGCGGTGGCGGACATGGCCACCGAACAGAGCCCGACGACGACGCACCCTTTTTTCTTCGCGTGGAGGGCGACCTCGATGGGGGAGGCGTTCTTGCCGGAATTGGAAATCACGATCACGACCTCGCCGGGCCGCAGCTCGTACTGGCGGTCATACCGTTCGACCAGCCGCGTGCCGTATCCGACGAGGTTTTCGATGAAGCCGGCGGTGGGATCGTTGATGCTGGTGATGCAGACGAGCCCGCCGGCGCGGCCGACGATCTCGCGCGCGATGATCTCGCTGTGGCCGGAGCCGAAGGTGTGGATGACATCGCCGCGGGCCACCCCCTCGCCGAGGAGGGGCGTGAGGCGCGCGATCGTAGCGGCGTTGGCCGACCAGGCGCGGGCGAGCATTTCGTTGGCGCGGGTATAGTAGGCGGAGGCGAGGGCGGACATGGGCGAAGGGTGTTCCGGGCTTCACGGAATGAAGCAGCGGCGACGGAAGGGAAGCGGGAAACGGCTTCCGCGTCACCGTGCCCTTGCCGGGCGGATGGCGGCGCCTAGGGTGGACCGATGATTCGCGGCATCGACCACCTGAACATCGTCGTTTCGGACCTCGATCGCTCGGTGCGATTCTACACCGAAACGCTTGGCTTCCGGCAAACGGCCGAGGTCGAACTCGAGGGCGAGTGGATCGGTCGGATCGTCGGGCTGGCGGGGGTGAGGGCCCGGGCGGTCTTCATCGAGGCGCCGGGCGGCGGCCCGCGGATCGAGCTGCTGCAGTATTTTGTGCCGGTCGGACAGGCGTTGCCGGCAGCTTCGCAGGCCAACACCGCGGGACTGCGGCATCTCGCGTTCCGCGTGGACGACATCGCGGCGATGGCCGCGCGGCTGCGGGCCGCGGGAGTGACCCTCTTCAGCGACCCGGTGCGCGTGCCGTCCGGGGTGGTGAAGTTTGCCGCGGGCGAAAAGACCCTCGTCTACTTCCTCGATCCCGACGGCGTGATCCTGGAACTCGCAGAGTATCGGTGACGGCACGCCAGCGTGCGGGGCGACCGGAGACGACCCGGGGCGCGAAAGAGCCCGGGCGGACGCGCGTGAAAGGCTTGAAAGCGCCGGGGGAATTGGCGCTTGCTCGGCGCCCATGAAAATCACGGTGGTGCTGGCGGGGTTGGCCCTGGGTTGGGCGTTGGTCGCGGGCGGGCGGGCCGAGGTCCCGCAATTCAAGGATCTGTTCAACGGCCGCGATCTCACGGGCTGGGTCGACGTCAACACCAGCCCCGGCACCTGGTCGGTGCGCGATGGCATCCTCGTCTGCACCGGGAAGCCGATCGGCGTCATGCGCACGGAGAAGCAGTACGAGAATTTCATCCTGCACGTGGAATGGAAGCATCTCGAAGCGGGGGGAAATTCGGGCGTGTTCGTATGGAGCGATCCCGTTCCCGCGCCGGGCAAGAGCCTGCCCAAGGGAATGGAGGTGCAGATGCTCGAACTCGAGTGGCCCCAGTTGAACCGGGAGAAGGACGGGCGTCCCCGGCACCAGGGTTATGTGTCCGGCGAGCTGTTCGGCGCCAACGGGCTGACCGCCACTCCCGACAACCCGCGCGGCACGCGCAGCATGTCGTTCGAGATGCGCTGCAAGGGCAAGGGCGAGTGGAACACCTACGTCGTCGTCTGCATCGACGGCGTCATCAAACTTTCGATCAACGGCAAGTTCGTGAACGGCATGATGAACGCCTCGCAGCGGAAGGGTTACATCTGCCTGGAGTCCGAGGGGGCTCCGATCCACTTCCGCAACGTGAAGATCATGGAACTGCCGGGCGGCCGCGCCACGCCGGAGCAGACGGCGCCGCTGGCAGCGAAGTGAGCCGGGACGCCGACGGTCGCGAAGCGGCCGGGTTCGCTCAGTCCCGTTCCCACCGCCCGTAGATGCCGCAGGGGAGCACCTTGCCGTCGGCCTGGATCGGAAGGCCGACTTCGCCCGCGGTGATCGCGCCGCCGCGGCCGTCCATCAATTCGGCGAGCAGGTTGGCCACGACCGTCGGGGAAAGGCGGGCGGTGTAGGCATTGATGAGGAAAAAGAGCGGTTCGGGGCTCAGCAGCGCGCGACACTCGGTCAGGAGTTCCCAGAGGTGGTCCTCGAGCCGCCACATCTCCCCGGTGCTGCCCCGCCCGTAGGTCGGCGGGTCCATGATGATCGCGTCGTACGTGCGCCCGCGCTTCAGCTCCCGGCGGGCAAACTTCAGGCAGTCATCCACGATGTAGCGAATCGGCGCCTCGGCGAGGCCGCTCAGGGCGGAATTCTCGCGGCACCACTTGACCATTCCTTCCGCCGCATCGACGTGGCATACGCTGGCGCCCGCCTTGGCGGCGGCGACGGTGGCGGCGCCGGTGTAGCCGAAGAGGTTGAGCACGCTGACCTGCCGTCCAGCCCGGCGCGCGGCCGCGATCCGCTCGGTAAACCACTCCCAGTTGACCGCCTGCTCGGGAAAGAGGCCGGTGTGCTTGAAGGAAGTCGGATGAATGCGAAACGTCAGCTCCAGCGGCTGATAGGCGATGCGCCAGTGATCCGGCAAGGTGCGCCTATACTCCCATTTTCCCCCTCCCTGCTCGCTGCGATGGTACAGGCCGTCCCAACCGTCCCAGCCCGCCCGACCGCCGCCGAGCCCGGCGGGCACGGAGCCCGAACTCTTATTGCCGGAGGGAGTTGCGATGTGCCGGGGCCAGATGATCTGCGGGTCCGGCCGCACCAGCGTGTAGTCCCCCCAGCGCTCCTTTTTCATGCCGTCGCCGCAATCCAGGAGCTGGTAGTCGCGCCAGCGGTCGGCGACGAGGAGGGCGGGACGCTGGACGGGAACGGCACACATGGCGGGCACGAGCAGGGAGGGAAGGCGGCGCTGCCAGGCCTGTCCAGTCGTGTTTGGGCTGCGCGTATTTTGGCCGCGTCAAGTTTCGTATCCATTAATCGAGAAACTTTTGCGGTTGATCCGGGTCGGGGAGGCGACGGAACTGATATCCTCTCATGCCCATGCACACAACCCTCGTATCACGTACGCTTACGGTAGCGTTTGCCCTCCTGGCCTCCCAGCTGATGGCCGACACCGTGGAAGTCAAAGGCGGCGCCCGCATCGTCGGCAAGGTCACCAAGATCGACGGCGGCGCCGTCGTGGTGGATACCGGCTACGCCGGCACCATCACGATCAAGCAGTCGGAAGTCACCTCGATCTCTACCGACGCACCGGTGGCGGTGCGGCTGGCGAGTGGGACGCGGATCGATGGCAAGCTGACGGGCTCGGGCAACGGAGCGATTCAGGTCGCGGGCTCCGACGGCGCGATCACGACGAGCGTCGACAAGCTGGCGGCAAGCTGGGCGGCGGGTGGCAAGGATCCCGCGGTCGCGGCGCTCGAGCGGAGCTGGGCGTACGAAGCGGCGGTCGATGTCGCCGGCAAGACGGGCAACAAGGAGCAGCTCGGTACCGCGGCCTCGCTGCGCGCGACCCTGAAGACCGCCCAGGACACGCTGCAGTTCTACACCGCGTACGACCGTCAGATCACGGACGGCACCAAGTCCGCCGACCAGTTCAAGGCGGGGGTCGATTATCAGAACAACTTCAAGGGCCGCTCCTCCTGGTATGTGCGCGACGAGGGTGGCTTCGACCGTGTGAAGGACATCGAACTCTACAACATCGCGGCGGCGGGTCTCGGCTATGACGCCATCAAGGAGTCCAAGCAGACGCTCACCCTTCGCGGCGGTCTCTCTTACCGCTATGAAGGCTACAAGAACCCGCTCACGACGGATGTGAAGAGCGCCGGTCTCGACTTCGGCCTGGCGCACATGCTCGAGCTGCAGAACGCGCGCCTCGTGAATCGCGTCTCGTACGTTCCGGCGTTCGATGATTTCGGCAACTATCGCCTCACCCATGAGTCGTTCTTCGAAGTGCCGCTGGCCGCTCCGAGCTGGAAGCTGCGCATGGGCGTGAACAACGACTACAACAGCCAGCCCGGCCGCGGCGTGGACAAGCTCGATACGGGCTACTTCACGCGCTTCGTGCTGAACTGGAAGTAAGGGCGGGTCCCCCGCCTGCCGCGCGGAGGCGTGACGCCTCCGCCTTTCACCTCTGACGCCCGTCCGGGATTTCCCGGGCGGGCGTTTTGCTGTTGCTCCCTTTTCGCGGATGGTTCGTCTCTGCTGTCCTATGAAGACACGTGTCCTGCCCCTTCTCGTGTTCGCTGGCTGGTTGGCGCCGGTCGCCGCGCTTCACGCCGCCGCGACGGACGTCAAGCTGAGCCGCGCCGAAGACCGGATCCGGGTCGAGGTGGGCGGCAAGCTCTTCACCGAGTACCTGTTCAAGGGGCAGCCGCGGCCGATCCTGTATCCGGTGCTCGCGGCTGACGGCACGGAGATGACCCGCAACTTCCCGATGAAGAAGGGCGTGGCTGGGGAGGTGGAGGATCACCCCCATCACCGGGCGCTCTGGTTCACGCACGGCGCGGTCAATGGCGTCGATTTCTGGGCGGAGAACGGGAACGACAAGGGGAAGATTCTCAACGAGGCGGTGGAATCGTCCGTCGCCGGTGGCGTGGGCACCATCAAGTCGCGCAACAAATGGGTCGGTGCCGACGGCGTCGTGCACATGCACGACGAAACCACCATCCGTTTTCACGGTTCGGGCGATGCCCGGTTCATCGATTACGAGGTCACGCTGAAGGCGCCGGCCGACAAGCCCGTGGTGCTCGGCGACACCAAGGAGGGATCGATGGCGATCCGGCTGCCGCTGTGGATGACGCCGTCGCATCGCTCGGGGAAGAAGATGCACGAGGGGAAGGGCACGATCATCAACGATTCCGGCCAGAAGAACGACGCCACCTGGGGCAAGAAGTCGACCTGGGTCGACTACCACGCTCCGAAGGAGGGCAAGGTGTACGGCGTGGCGATGTTCGATCATCCGAAGAATCCCCGGCACCCGACCTGGTGGCACGTGCGCAGCTATGCGCTGTTCGCCGCGAATCCGTTCGGCAAGCACGACTTCGAGCCGGAGCACAAGGCCAACAAGCAGGCCGGCGATCTCAAGATTCCCGCTGGAGGCAGCACGACGTTCCGCTGGCGCTTCTACTTCCACATGGGAGATGAGAATGCCGCCAAGGTCGCCGAGCGGTACAAGGACTACGCCGCCGGCAAGTAGTTGCTCCTCTCACGGGGAGCGCGGCCGTCCCCGGCCGCAGGAATCGAGAGCCGGTGTGCGGTCGGGGACGCCCGCGCCCCCTGAGCCCCGACTCCGCATGCACCCCGTTACCCGCCGTTCCTTCGTCAAGTCCTCCGCGGCCGCCTTCGCCGCCGCGTTCACCGCCCGTTCCTGGGCGCAGGTAGCCGGCGCCAACGGCGACGTCCGGGTCGCCGTCGTCGGCCTCAACGGCCGCGGCCGCGCCCACCTCGGCAGCCTCAGCCGCATCAGCGGAGTGCGCGTGGTGGCGTTGTGCGACGCCGACAGCGCCGTGCTCGCCGGCGCGAAGGCGAATTTCGCCCGCAACGGCGGCAGCGTGAAGACGTATGTCGACCTGCGCGAGCTGCTCGCCTCGTCGGAGATCGATGCCGTCTCCATCGCGACGCCCAACCACTGGCATGCCTTGCAGGGCATCTGGGCCTGCGAGGCGGGCAAGGATGTGTACATCGAGAAGCCGGTCTCGCACAACATCTGGGAAGGGCGCCAGCTCGTGAACGCCGCCGCGAAGCACCGGCGCGTCGTCCAGTGCGGCACCCAGATCCGCTCCGGCGAGGGCCTGCAGGAGGCGGTGGCGTGGGTGAAGGCCGGAAACCTCGGCCGGATCACGGCCGCGCGCGGATTCTGTTACAAGCGGCGCGACAGCATCGGCACGGTCGACGGCCCCCAGCCGATCCCGGCCTCGGTGAACTATGACCTCTGGTGCGGGCCCGCCCCCAAGGCGGAGCTGCGCCGCAAGCGGCTGCACTACGACTGGCACTGGGTGCACGTCACGGGCAACGGCGACGTCGGGAACCAGGGCATCCACCAGATGGACGTCGCCCGCTGGTTCCTCGGCGAGGCGGGCCTCCCGCGCCGCACGCTCAGCGTCGGCGGCCGGCTCGGTTACGTCGATGACGGCGACACGCCGAACACCCAGGTCGTGATCCACGATTACGCCTCGGCGCCGCTCATCTTCGAGGTGCGCGGACTGCCGGCGAAGCCCGGCGCGACGGGGCCCGACGCGATGGACAGGTACCGCGGCGTCGGCGTGGGCAACGTGATCGACTGCGAAGGCGGCAGCATCGTCTCGACGAACTATTTCACCGCCACCGCCCTCGACCGGGCCGGCAAGGTCGTGAAGGAGTTCAAGGGCGCGGACCGGCACATGCAGAACTTCATCGACGTCGTGCGCAGCCGGAAGACCGCGCAGCTCTACGGCCCGATCCTCGAAGGGCACGTCTCGAGCGCCCTCTGCCACCTGGGCAACATCTCCCACGTCCTGGGCCGGGCGCTGCCGCCACCCGTGCTGCTGGAGAAGGTGAAGGGCAACGCGCCGCTCGCGGAGGCCCACGGCCGGATGGTCGAGCACCTGGCGAGGAACCAGGTCGACCTCGCCCGCACCCCGCTCACGTACGGCGTCCCGCTCACGCTCGCCGCCGGGCGCGAGGCGTTCGCCGGTGAGTTCGCGCGCGAGGCCACGCCGCTCCTGACGCGGCCGTACCGGGAGCCGTACGTGGTCAAGGCGATCGCGACCTGAGCCGTGCGGCCGGCGCGACCCGTCGCGGGGCCGCCGGATGCCAGCGACCGTCCTTGTCATGGTTCAGCCGATACGCGCGACGGTCCGCCGGATGCTGCCGTGGCTGCTCCTCCTGGCGGGGGCCGGGCCGGGGCTGGCGGCCGCCGACGACCGCCCGGTCGTCGCGCTGCCGCCGTTCCTCGTCGAGGAGGCCGCGAAGGGCCCGCCCTGGCGGTATACGGAGACGCCGGGCTACGAGGTGCTCTCGCGCTGCGACGATGCGGCGACCCGGCGCGTGATCGAAAGCCACCATGCGCTGCACCACCTGCTCGCGCACCTCCTGCCGGAAACGCTGCAGCTTCGCACCGCGGTCCCGCGCATCCTCATTCTTTACGACGAGGAACTGCAGCCGGCCGCGTCGCGCGAGGTCATCGAGCGGATGCTCCGTCCGGAGCCGGTGCCCGTCGCGGAGGACGGGGTGGGCCTGCCGGGCGGGCGCGGCATGCGGTTCGGCCCGCCGGGGGCCCCGCGGCGGCTGCAGTTCCTGCCCAACCTGCGGCTCTGGGATCGCGACGGCATGGCGGTGTTCATGATCGTGCGGCGGGGGGATTTCGACGCCGGGGGGCTGGCGCTGACGCCCGACTACGTCGCCTACCTGGTGAAGTCCAGGCTGCCTGCGCTGCCGCCCTGGTTCGTCCACGGCTTCCTTGCCCTGTACCAGGACATCAAATACGACGGGGGGCGGCTCACGCTCGAGCCGATGGAGTGGATCTCCCCGCTGCACACCGCGGCGTTGAAGAAGGATCCTAAGCAGGCCCCGCCGGTGCGGCCGGTGGGCGGGATCCTCCGGTCGGAGCCGCCGCCCGCCGACGCCCACGGCACCTACACGCCCATGGAAGCGTGGCGGGCGCAGGCGCTGCTGCTGGTGCGGTGGGGCCTGGATCCGGCGGGCGGCGAACGCCGGCTGGGCTTGCTCCGCTACGTCGAGCGCTCCTCCGTGGCCGGCGCAAGCGAGGAGCTCTGGCGTGAATGCCTCGGGCTCGATTTCGCCGCCACCCAGGAGCAGCTGACCGCGTACCTCCCGACGGCCGTGCGCCGGTCACTCACCTTCCGGCCGGAGAAGACCACGCCGCTGCCGCCGTACGTGCTGCGCAATGCGAGCGACGGGCAGATTGCGCGGCTCAAGGGCGACTGGGAGCGCCTGGAGATTCCCTTCGTGCGCCGGATCTCCGCCGAGCTGGCGCCGAAGTACGTCGAGCAGGCCCGGCGCACGCTCCGGCGCGGCTACGATCGCGGTGAACGCGACCCGCGGCTCCTCGCGGTGCTCGGCCTGTGCGAGATCGATGCGGGCAACGAGGCCGGGGCCCGCGAGTACCTCAAGGCCGGGTTTGCGATCGGGCCGCTCAGGCCGCGGGCAAATTATGAACTCGCGCGCCTGCGCTTCGCGGAGATGCGCGCCGCGCCCGCCGCCGACGGTGGACGGTTGAGCGTGGCCCAGGCCGCCGACGTGCTGAGGCCGCTCTTCGCCGCCCGCGCCGCGGCGCCGCCGCTTCCCGAGGTGTACGAACTCATCGGCGACGTGTGGGCCGCCGTGGCCACAACCCCCAACCGGCAGCACCTCGCCGTGCTCGACGAAGGCGTGCGCTTCTTCCCGCGCCACGCGCCGCTGGTCTTCCGGGCCGCGGAGTTGCTCGCGACGCATGGCTACCGGGAGGATGCCACCTCCCTGCTCGAGCTGGCCGAACGGCTCGCCACCGACGAGCCGTCGCGCGAGCGGGTCGCGCGCGTGCGCCGGCAGCTCGCGGCTCCCTGACGTTGGCAATGCAGGCCGGTCCAGCCGGCGGACGCCGTGCGGAGGCCTCCCGTGCCTCCGAGGCCGCCATCTCCGCCGGCTCAGCCGGACCTCCTGCAGTTGGCCTTCACGTCGGCCGTGAGAACGGCCGGACTGGGGTGGAGCAGCCTGTCCTCAAGCTGCTGCGGACCGGCCCATCTCGCGTCAGCCACCGGGGAACCGGCGGCTCCTCCGCCAAGGCATCATTCCGGCTCAGGTTCCGTACAGCCGGTCCCCGAAATCGCCGAGCCCGGGCAGGATGTACTTCCGGTCGTTGAGCGCGCGGTCCAGCGCGGCAGTGTGAATCGCGGTGCCCGGGTGCTGCTGCTCGACGGTGGCGACGCCTTCGGGTGCGCTGACGATGCACACCAGCCGTACGTCGCCGGCGCCGCTGGCCTTCAGCACCGAGATCGCCATCGCGGCCGAACCCCCGGTGGCAAGCATGGGATCGACGATGAACACGTGCCGGCCCGTCACCGGCGGAAGCTTGCAGTAGTAACTGCGCGGCTTGGCGGTCGTGTGATCGCGCTCGATCCCGATGTAGCCGACGCTGACGTCGGGAAACAAATCGGTGAACGGCTGCACCATGCCGAGGCCCGCCCGGAGGATCGGCACGACCACCAGCGGTTGCGGCGCGAGCACCCGCCCCCGCACCGGTTCGAGCGGCGTCTCGATGCTCTTTTCCTCGGTCTCGATGTCGCGCGTGGCCTCGATCGCCAGCAGCAGGCTGAGGTGCTGCGCGAGCGTGCGGAACGTCGCCGGTTTCGTGGTCCGGTCCCGCAGGTGCGTGATGAAGTGGGCGGCGAGCGGATGGTTGAGAATGTGGACAGGCATGACGCGCAGGTCGGATCCAAGTGCGAAAACGGCCTGCAGGGAAGCAGGACGTGAACCAGCCCCCTTCTTCAATGAAAGGATCGCCTTCTTCGGAAGGCTGCGCTCCGTCGCAGCTGCGGCGCTGACAGACGGAACAGCGCCTGCCAGGGTCCCGGACCAGACTCCGGATGTATCTGCGTCAGGGCCGCAGCGCCAGGGCGTGAGCCTTCGGACCGGGCAGCAGCGGCGTCGGCTCTCCCTTCACCCAGGCGGCGTGGCCGGCGCGGAAAAACGGGGAAAGCGGATGAGCGCTTTGCCCGCCGGGCATGTGAAAGAGACCCTCGGCTTCGTGGCCAGGCGACACGACGAGCCGCTCGCTCGCGCCGTTGCGCGGGTTTTGCACGCGTGGCATGTCGGCGTCGCCGGGCAGCGGATCGGAGGGCAGGTTGAGCCAGCGTCCGAGCCAGGGAAACGCGTACGTGAATGGATGCCGGATCTGCGCAGTGTTGGCGTCGCCCCAGCGCGCGCGTTCGGGCGGGATGCCCTCGCGCGCGAGTTCGGCGCTGACGTCGTCGGCCGCCGCCAGCAGCAGTTCTTCCCAGCTTGCATAGGCGGGTGCGAGCAGGTGCAGCGGCTTCTCCCGGAGCAGCGTCCACGCGGGCGTTTCCAGCAGGAGATCGCCGGCGCTGAATTCCGGGTAGGCCTCGACGCAGGGTGCGAAGATGGGATCGAAAATCCGGGCGTGAACGGCGGCGCGGAACCGTTTCGTGAGCCGGAAGCTGACCGCCTCGACGGTGGCGCGACCTTCCCACCGTTCGGCGGCCGCTCGCAGCGCCGCGCGGGCGGGCTTCGCGGCGGTGGCGGCGGGGGAGAGGGTCTCCAGGAACAGCGCGTGCCAGCGCGCGAGAAACAAGGCGCGGTCGTCGAGCAGGATCGCGAGGAAGTCGGCGGGCTTGCCCTGCTGCAGCTCGACCAGCCGGTCGCGGATCTGGGCGGCGCGGTCCGGACGCCGGTAGGCGCCGTCGCCGAGCTTCGCGAGCCCCTCGCCGCCGACGTGACGCTGGTTGCCTGACCAGAGCCGGCCGGGGTGCACGCTGGAGGACCCGTGCACGACGGGCACTTCGGCCGGAGTGAGAAAACCGTCCCAGCGCCGGTCGCCGAAGCCCCAGGTGACGGGAAGGCGCCCGTCGAAGCCCACGCGCTGCGGAATCCGTCCGGCGATCGTCCACGCAATGGCGCCGGCGCGATCGACGAGCGTGATGTTCTGGACCGGAATGCCGGCGCGGTGGGCCACCGCGATGCCGGCGGCGGTCGTCGTCGCGTCCTCGAGGTCCAGCAGCCCGAGGTTGGCGGCGGCGGGATCGTGCATCGCCATGCGCAGCGCGAGGGGCAGCCCGCGGTCGTTGGTTCCGACGATCGGCCCCCAGACGGTCCATTCGTACTCGACGGTGACCGGATCCTCGCCCTTGACGCGGATCGTCTCGGCGCGCCGCTCCATCGCCACGAGTTCGTCGCGCCCGGGCACGCGATAGAGTGTGTGCGCAAGGCTGTTGCGCTCGATCACGATGAGATCGCCGGTGTCGATGCAGGCGTTGGTGAAGCCCCAGGCCACGCTGCCGTTGCTGCCGACGACCATGACGGGCGCGCCGGGGAGCGTGACTCCGACTACGCGGCGGCCGCCGTACTCGAGGGAGGCGCGGTACCAGATGTTGGGCACGCCGTGGTCGAGGTGCATGTCGTTCGCGAGCATGCCGGCTCCGCTGGCCGTGGCGCTGCCGGCGAGGGCGAACGCGCTCGAGCCGGCGAGGAAATCGGGATCGCGCGCGGGAAAGGGAAATGCCTCCGCGGCGGCGCGGCCGGCCTTCTGTGCGGCCAGCCGCAGCGGTTCTCCGGGCGGAGGCACGGCGCCGGTTTTCTGCGCGCGCAGGTTGATCACGCGAGGGCCGGGCACCGGGGCGGCGGGAGCGCTCGTGCCGTCGAGCGCGGCGTCGGAAGGCGACGCCATCGGGGCGAAGAACGCGAGCGACTCCTGTCCGTACGTGTCGCGCAGCGTCATCAGCGTCCGTTCGTAGCTGCCGTCCTCGAACTGCAGGTCGATGGTCATCGCATAAAGCACCAGCAACGTGTCCTCGGGCTGCCAGGGCGCCGGGTCCTGGCGCAGGAGCAGGTACTCGAAGGAGCGGGCGCGAAGGGCATCGCGGCCCGCGTTCACGCCCGCGACGTAGCTGTCGAGCACCGCGCGTTGCGTGGCGGGCAGCTGCTCCACCACCTGGCGCGCCAGCCGGCGAAAACCGTGCATCCGGATCCGCCGGTCGCGCGGCAGCGCGCGCGGGCCGAAGAGCTCGGCGAGCTCGCCCGCGGCGGAGCGACGCAGGAGATCCATCTGGAAGTAGCGATCCTGGCCGTGCAGCCAGCCGAGCGCGCGGGCGGCATCGACGCGGTTCACGGCCTTGATGGCGGGGACGCCGAGGGCGTCGCGTTCGACCTGCACCGGAGCGGACAGACCCGCGAGCGTGGCCGCGCCGTCGAGCTGGGGCAGGCTGGCGCGCACGCGCCAGTAGATCCAGCCGCCCGCGAGAAGGGCGATGACGATGAGCACGCTGACGGTGCTGGCGAGCAGACGCAGGCGTTTGGCGGCCTCGGGGTTCATGGCGCGTGGAGGCGGTTCACAGCCCGAGGGCGCGCCGGATCGCGGCGACGAGCTCTTCCGGCGGGCGGGAAATGTCGAGCGTGAGCGCGTCGGCCGGAGGCTCGAGCGTCTCGAACTGCGACTGCAGCATCGCGGGTTTCATGAAGTGCTGCCGCTGCTGCATGCGTTCGAGGATGAGCGGGTAGTCGCCGGAAAGATGCACCAGCAGCACGCGGCGAGTGTCCGGAATCGCGGCGTCGCGGTAGGCCTGGCGCAGGGCGGAGCAGGTCACGACGGCGTTCTCCCCGCGCGCGAGCCGGGTGGCGATGTGAGCGCGGATCGCCGCGAGCCAGGGCGCGCGGTCGGCGTCGTCGAGCGGCTGGCCGGCGCTCATCTTCGCCACGTTCGCCGGCGGGTGGAAATCGTCGGCATCGCGAAACTCCCACGTCAGCTCCGCGGCCAGCTTCTCGCCGACCGTGGATTTCCCGCTGCCGGACACGCCCATGAGCAGCACCACGACCGGGTCGCGCAATTCCCAGCTCCGGTTCACCACGGGATCGCGGCCTTCGTCGAAGTCGAGGTAGTCGAACATCGTCGTCACCGGCCGGTCCTCGAGCCGGCTCTCCGCGATGCGGCGGGCGAGCACGCTGGCGCCGACGTCGCGCCAGCAGCGTTTCATCATGAACCCGTTCCAGACCTCGCACTCCTCGTCGGTGCGCTCGCCGCCGCGCTGCTCGGCCCAGTGCAGCAGCCCCAGGTCGTCGAGATCCCCGGCGAGCGTGCGGGCCTGGAGTTCAGCGTAGGGCACCCGCAGGAAGTTGCAGCAGCGCAGGTCGAAGCCGCGGCCCAGGTTTTCCGCGTAATCGGCGGCCGGGAGCCGTCCGGCCGCGTGCAGCCGGATCTTGTCGAGCATCCGCCCGAAATACACGAGGCGGCCCACGCGGGCATAGGGAGTGCGAAGTCCGGGGACGAGAGGCATGAGGAGGGAGGAGAGGAGGAGCGCCCGCGCATCCTGCGGCGGCCGGCAGCGAGCGAGCGTTCGCGGCCCGGGCCCGGACATCAAACTTCAAACATCGGGCGGCGGACGACGTCGGCGCGGGTCACTTCCGGTACAGGCGGCCGAAATAGAGCCCGGTGGCGAGGACGCCCAGCAACCAGGTTGGAACGTTGACCCAGAGCTGATGGAAAGGAATCGGGTAGTGACGGCACGCCCAGATGATGAGGACGTGTTTCACCGCGATGAGGATCCAGCAGAACAGGATCATCCGTTCCACCCTCGGGTTGCGCGGCATCGGGCGGCCGACCCGGACCTCCTTCACGAACGCGTGCCGGGCGACGTCAGGATGGGACGGCCGCCCGGTGATCAGTTGGAAGAGGTTCGCGAACATGCGGAGTCTTCGCAGCATGTCCGGCCGCCGCGGAATTGCAAAGGGGACTCGGCCGGCACGAAGCAGCGCGCAGCATTGAAGTGGCCGCGGGGTTGCGCACCTTGGCGGCATGCCTGAAACCCCGTTGCCCGCCGCCGAGCCGCCGTTGGAGCCGACGCCGCCGCGCCTCGCGCCGGCGAGCGCCGCTGCGGCCGGGATGACGGCGGTCGCGAAAACCGCGGGGCTGGTCGGGAGCGTCGGCCTCGTGCGGGGGACGCGCCTTCTTCTGGAGGTCAACCAGGTCGACGGCTTCGACTGCCAGTCCTGCGCCTGGCCGAGCCCGGATGGGGACCGGCATCGATTCGAGTTCTGCGAGAATGGCGCCAAGGCGGTGGCCGACGAGGCGACCCCGAGGCGGGTCGGCCGCGAATTCTTTGCGCGACACAGCGTCGTGGAGCTGGCGGCGCACGACGACCATTGGCTCAACGCCCAGGGCCGGCTGGTCGAGCCGATGGTGCTGCGGCCGGGCGGGAGCCATTACGCGCCGCTGGCGTGGGAGGAGGCGTTTCAATTGATCGCGGACGAGCTGCGCGCGCTGCCGGAGCCGGACGCCGCCGCGTTCTATACGTCGGGCCGGACCAGCAACGAGGCGGCGTTCCTCTGGCAATTGTTCGCCCGCGCGTACGGCACCAACAACCTGCCCGACTGCTCCAACATGTGCCACGAGTCGAGCGGCACGGCGCTCGGCGAGAGCATCGGCATTGGCAAGGGCACCGTGACGCTCGACGATTTCGCGCGCGCCGAGGCGATCTTCGTCATCGGCCAGAATCCCGGGACCAATCATCCCCGCATGCTGTCGGCGCTGGCCGACGCGCGCTCCCGGGGCGCGAAGATCGTCTCGATCAACCCGCTGCCCGAGGTCGGCGTGGAACGGTTCAAGAACCCGCAGGATTTCCTGCACCCGCTGAAGGCGTTCAAGACGCTGCTCGGCGAGGGCGAGCGGCTTTCCGACCTCTGGCTGCAGCCGCGGATCGGCGGCGACCTCGCGCTGTTCAAGGGGCTGATGAAGGCCCTGCTGGAGGCCGAGGACGCCGTGCCGGGCTCCGCCTTCGATGCGGCGTTCATCCGCGATCACACCCATGGTTTCGAAGCGCTCGTGGCGGATCTGCGCGCCACCGGCTGGGCGGAGATCGTGGCGGCGAGCGGGGTCACGGCCGAATCAATCCGTGCCGCCGCCGCGATCGCGCAGGCGTCGCGGGCGACGATCTGCTGTTGGGCGATGGGCCTCACGCAGCAGCCGGCGGCCGTGGCCACGATCCAGCAGGTGACGAACCTGCTGCTGCTCGGCGGTCACCTGGGGCGCCCGGGGGCGGGCGTGTGTCCGGTCCGGGGGCATTCGAACGTGCAGGGCGATCGCACCATGGGCATCTGCGAGAAGATGCCCGATGCCTGGCTGGACCGGCTCGACGCGGAGTTCGGCCTGCGCTCCCCGCGTCGCCACGGGCTGGATACGGTGGGGACGATCCGGGCGATGGCCGACGGGCGCGTGCAGGTCCTGGTCGCGATGGGGGGAAATTTCCTCTCCGCCACGCCGGACACCGGCTTCACCGCGGCGGCGTTGCGGCGCTCCCGGCTGACGGCGCATGTGGCGACCAAGCTCAATCGCGCCCACCTCGTCACCGGGCGCACGGGACTCATCCTGCCCTGCCTCGGCCGCAGCGAACGCGATGTGCAGGCGGCGGGCGAACAGTTCGTCACGACCGAGGATTCAATGGGCGTGATCAACGCCTCGCGCGGCCGGCTCGCGCCGGCGTCGGACCAGTTGCTGAGCGAACCCGCGATTGTGTGCCGGCTGGCGCGGGCGCTGTTCGCAGCGCGGCCCGGCGGTCCGGAACCGGCGGAGCCCGCCGTCCCCTGGGCGGCGTTCGAAGGCGATTACGACCTGATCCGCGAGCGGATCGCGCGCGTCGTGCCGGGTTTCACGGATTACAACCGCCGCGTGCGCTCCGGCCCGTTCCACCTGCCGAACCCGCCGCGGGATGCGCGGGAGTGGCGGACGCGCACCGGCCGGGCGAATTTCATCGTGGCGCCGATACCGCCGCAGGTCTCGCGGCCGGGCGAGTACCTGATGATGACGATCCGCACGCACGACCAGTTCAACACCACCGTGTACGGGCTGGACGATCGTTACCGGGGCGTGTTCGGCGGGCGCCGGGTGGTGTTCATGCACGAGGCGGATATCGCGGCGGCGGGCCTGCAGCAGGGGCAGCGCGTGGATCTCGTCAACCGCCACGGCGGCGTGGAGCGGGTGGCGCGGGCCTTCATGGTGGCGCCGTACCGCATCCCACGCGGCTGCGTCGCCACCTATTTCCCCGAGGCCAACGTCCTGGTGCCGATCGACAGCGTGGCGGCGCGCAGCAACACGCCGACGAGCAAATACGTGGTGGTGACCATCATGGCGAGCGCGGCGCAGGCGTGACGGCGGGCCGCCGGTTCCGTTCGGATCATGGAACTTAAAGGGGGTGGTGGCCGTCAAATAACCCATGAAAAACCCACACCTCGCCCTCTGTCTGCTTCTCGGGGCGGTGCCGGTCTTCGGCACTCCGGAAGCTCCGCCCAACAAGATCGTCGCCCGGGCTGAGGTGAATTTCTTCGAGCCGAAGAAGTTCACCGACGTGAAAGACTCCTCCATGGGAGACTACGAGCGGACGACCTATCTCGATCAGATCCGCGATCACCTGCTCGAACAGGCCAAGTATTACGTGCCTGAGAATCACACGCTGAGCGTGACGTTCACCGACATCGACATGGCGGGCGATTTCGAGCCCTGGCGTGGACCCCGCTTCGACGATGTCCGGATCGTGAAGGACATTTATCCGCCGCGGATGGTGCTCACGTTCCAGCTCCGCGACGGCGATGGCCAGGTGGTCAAGGAAGGCCGCCGCGAACTGCGCGACCTGGCGTTCCTGATGAAGATCACGATGGCGTTCCGGGACGACCCGGTCCGCCACGAGAAGGGGCTGATCGATGACTGGCTCCGCGCGGAATTCCCCCGCGTGCGCTCCAAGTAGCAGGCTCACTGGCCCCCGGATTTTGGGTGTATCGACGGCCGCGTGGCGTTTGACAACGCCCGCGGCCGTTTTTCTTTACCCCTCGCTTGAGCAACGCTGCTCCCGTCCCCGCTCTCCGCCTCGACAAGTGGCTGTGGTCCGTGCGCGTGTTCCGGACGCGAAGTCTCGCCGGCGACGCGTGCCGCGCCGGCAGCGTGGCGGTGAATCAAATTCCTGCTAAACCGGCCCGTGACGTGCGCCCGGGCGAGACGGTCACCGTGAAACAGGGGCTGATCCTGCGCACCTTGCGGGTCGTGGACGTTCCGAGGTCGCGCGTCGGTCCCAAGCTGGTCGCCGCATACTGCACCGACCTCACTCCTCCCTCTGAAATCGAGCGGGCGAAGGAGCAGTCCGTGCAGCATTTCCTGGCGCGGGAGAAGGGGAGCGGGCGCCCGACCAAGCGCGATCGGCGGCTGCTCGACCACCTCCTGGGTTGACCGCCGCCCAGCCATCGCCCGGGCCCTGGTCCCGAATTCCCTTGCCTAAACTCCAGCCCCATGCAGGTTGACGCCGCTTCGTACGAGAGAAAGCGTTAGATGACAGTATCTGGTGAGTCGTTGGCTGAGCGTATGGCTTAAGTGATGATTTCGAAACCCATAGTGGGAACGGACTGGCAGCGGACGGTCGATCTACGAGACATCACAGATGAGTAATTCCAAACTGTACGTCGGTAACCTGTCGTTCAAGACGACGGAAGACGAACTTCGCGCCGCTTTCGGCCAGTTCGGCTCCGTGACCGATGTCTACGTCGCCATGGACAAGATGACCGGCCGCCCGCGCGGTTTCGCGTTCGTCACCATGGGCACGGCTGAAGAGGCCAAGCAGGCTGCGGAGAAGATGAATGGCACCGATCTCGGTGGTCGTCAGCTGACGGTCAACGAGGCCCGTCCGAAGGAAGAGCGCCCGGGTGGCGGCTTCGGCGGCGGCGGCGGTCGCGGCTTCGGCGGCGGCGGTGGCGGCGGTGGCGGCCGTGGCTTCGGCGGCGGCGGCGGTGGTGGCGGCTACGGCGGTCGCGACCGCGATCGTGGCGATCGTCGCTACTAAGACTCCCGTTTCCTACGAGACGATTTTCGAGGGACGGAGCTCCTTTCGGGGCTCCGTCCTTTTTCTTTGCCCGAATTCGGGTATCGGACGCCGATTTCCCCGCCCAGGCAGCGCGGAGCGTCCGGGCTTCCGTTTCCTGCTGCCTGTCCTTTTGCTCCACTGCGCCCGGCGCGGTCTGTCATGCCTTTCAAAGCTCTTCAACTGTCCGAGTCCGTCCTGCGCGGCATCCAGGCCGCCGGCTACACCGATCCCACGCCGATCCAGCTTCGCGCCATTCCCGTCGTTCTCGGCGGCGGCGATCTGATCGGCTCCGCCCAGACGGGCACGGGCAAGACGGCGGCGTTCGCGCTGCCGATCCTGACCCGGCTGGCCGCCCACCGGCCTGGCGGCAATGCCCGCGTGCTCGTGCTCGAGCCCACGCGCGAGCTGGCGGCGCAGGTCGAGACTGCGTTTCGCGACTTCGCCCGTTTCACCAATATCCGCGCCGTGGCCATTTTCGGCGGCGTCGGCTACGGGCTGCAGCGCCAGGAACTCAAGCGCGGCGTCGATGTCATCGTCGCGACTCCGGGCCGGCTGATGGATTATCTCAAGGAAGGCACGATCAGCCTGCGTGACATTTCGATTCTCGTGCTCGACGAGGTCGACCGGATGCTCGACATGGGCTTCCTGCCCGTCGTGCGCGACATCATCGGCCGCTGCCCGAAGAATCGCCAGACGCTCTTTTTCTCCGCCACCGTGCCGCCCGAGATCCAGGCGGTCGCCTCGTTCGCCCTGCGCAATCCGACGCGCGTCGAGGTCGGCGTGAACCGCTCCGTCAACGAGTCGGTGAAACACGCGGTCTACCCGGTGGCGTTCGAGCAGAAGTTCGACCTGCTCCTCGCGCTCCTGGCAAAGACGGACTTCGACAGCGTCCTGGTCTTTTCCCGGACCAAGCACGGCGCCGACAAGATCGCCCGGCGGCTCAAGGCGGCCAATCATTCCGTCGCCGTCCTGCACGCGAACCGCTCCCAGAACCAGCGGCTCGAGGCCCTCGCCGGCTTCAAGTCGGGCAAGTACGAAGTGATGGTGGCCACGGACATCGCCGCCCGCGGGATCGATGTCGCGGGCGTGTCGCACGTCATCAATTACGATGTGCCCGAGAAACCCGAGGACTATGTGCACCGCATCGGCCGGACGGGCCGGGCGCAGGCCGTCGGCGATGCGTTCACGCTGGTCACGCCGGAGAACGCGAAGGATGTCCGGGACATCGAGCGCTTCATCGGCGCGAAGATCCCCGAACTCAGGCTCGAAGGGTTTCCGTACAAGCCGCTCGCGCCCCGGGCGCCGCAGCCGGTGCAGTCCGTCGCACGGAGGCAATCCGGCAATCAGCCGGGCACCCTGCAGCCGCGCGGCGGCTTCCGTCGTTTTCGCAGCCGCCGCTGAGCGACGGCGGCGCGGGCTTGCTGGTGCGGCAGGCAAGGGCGCAGGATCGCGCTTTCGCATGCCGACCGCCGCCCGCGTCAACCGCCACCTCAACGCCCTGCGCGCCTGCACCCGCTGTCCGCGGATGCACCGGCCTGCGGTCGTCGGCCGCCCCGCCGTCAGCCGGGTGCTGCTGGTCGGCCAGGCTCCCGGCGACAAGGAGCCGAAACTGGGGCGACCGTTCGCGTGGACCGCGGGCAGGACGCTGTTCAAGTGGTTTCACGGGGCGCTCGGCTGGACGGAGGACGACGTGCGCGACCGGATTTATTTCGCCGCGGTGTGCCGCTGCTTTCCGGGCAAGCGGCCCGAAGGCGGGGACCGCGTGCCGGCGCCCGACGAGATCGAGCGCTGCTCGGACTGGCTCGCGCGCGAGTTCGCGCTGTTGCAACCGCAGCTCGTGCTGCCGGTGGGGAAGCTGGCGATCGCGCAATTTCTGGGTGAACGGCCGCTGATCGACACGATCGGACGGAGCTTTCCGATCACCTATCGCGGCCACCCCGCCGAATGCATCCCGCTGCCGCATCCCTCGGGCGCGTCGCCGTGGCATCGCATGGAGCCGGGGATAACCCTGCTGGGCCGTGCGCTGAGCCTCGTCGCCCGGCATCCGGCCGTGGCGTCGGCAGGAGTCAGTTGACGCGGTTCCACACCGGCTCGCCGAGCACGGCGGCGCGGGCGATGCGGGCGGAGGTGGTTCGCATCTCGACCATGCCCTCAGGGCTGCAGAAGGCGGCGTGGCACGTGACGATGAGATTGGGGGTGGCGGCCTCCTCCGGCGTGCGGAGCGGCTCGTTTTCCACCACGTCGAGCCCGGCGCCGCCGAGGTGGCCGGAGCGGAGCGCGGCAAACACCGGCGCCTTTCGCACGATGTCGCCGCGGGCGGTGTTGACGAGAAAGGTCCCCGGTCGCAGGCGCGCGACTTCCTTTTCTCCGATGAGCCCGCGGGTCTCGGCCGTCAGCGGGCAGTGAAGGGAGAGCGTATCGGCCCGGCGCAGCAACTCGTCAAGTGACGCCACGCGTTCGATTCCGACCGCCTTGTGCGTGCCGCTGGGCACATAGGGATCGAAGAAGACCACCTTGAAACCCAGCGCCTTCGCGCGCAGGGCGGTGGCGGTGCCGATGCGGCCCAGCCCCACCAGGCCGAGTGTCTGCGTGCTGAGCCGGCGCATCTTCGACGCGACGGCGATTTTCCAGCCGAGGCGGCCGGCCTCGGCGTGCAGCGGGAACAGCTGGCGGTAGAGGGCGAGGGTGAGCGCGATCGCGTGGTCGGCGACCTCCTCGGTGCCGTAGTCGGGAACATTGCAGACGGGAATCCCCGCGCGGGCGGCCGCGGCGATGTCGACCGTGTCGAAGCCGACCCCGTTGCGGATGATTGCGCGGCAGCGGCGCAGGCCCGCGATGACGCCGGCGCCGACGAGCGGTCCGTGCCACAGGATGAGGGCCTGCGCGTCGAGCACCGTGGCGGGGATCGGGTCGTCGAAGTCGAGCCGAACGGTCGCGAGGTCGGCGACGTCCTGCAAAAAAGGTCGTTCCACGCTGGCTTCGTTGTCCGTGAACTTGAACTCCTTGGGGCAGAGGATGACGACGGAGGGGCGCAGGCTCATGGATTGGTTTGACCACGGATTACACGGATGCCACGGATGCCGCAAAGACGTATCCGTGCCCTCCGTGAATCTCCCGCTCAAGTCCGCCCTGGTTTTCGTCGCGCTCGTGCTGCTCCCAGCGCTGCACGCCCAGCGCG
Source organism: uncultured Opitutia bacterium (assembly GCA_937952235.1). GTDB lineage: Bacteria > Verrucomicrobiota > Verrucomicrobiia > Opitutales > Opitutaceae > ER46. Next base: position 69,165 of record CALFZM010000282.1, read on the forward strand.
AGAAGCTTCCTCCCGACGACCTGGAATACGTCGAGAAGACATGGCCCCAGGCGAAGAAGACGATGACCGGCATTCGTTACATCATCGAGAAGGAGGGCGAGGGCCCGATGCCGAAGCCGGGCGACAAGGTGAATGTGCTCTACGTCGGCCGGCTGCTGGACGGCAAGGTCTTTGACCAGGCGCAGGATCCGGCGCAGCCGTTTTCGTTCCGCGTCCGCCGCGAGGCCGTCATCGAGGGCTGGGATCAGATCCTCCAGTTGATGAAGAAGGGCGAGAAACGCCTCGTGATCATTCCGCCCGAGCTCGCCTACGGCACGCGGGGCCAGCCGCCGAAGATCGGCCGCAACGCCACCCTCGTCTTCGAGATCGAGCTGCTCAGCTTCGGCAAGGAATAGCCGGGCACGCGCCGGTTTCGTCAGGACTCGGCGGGGGACGACAGGCCCCGCTCAACCGCTCCGCGCTTTCCGCTCGCGGGCCGAGCGCCCCTGGGCCAGCAGGTTGTCGGTTGTATACAAGGCGAGCGCAGCCCAGATGAAACTGAAACTCACGAGGCGGCCGCGCGAGAAAGGTTCGTGGAAGAACCACACGCCGAGGGCGAGCTGGACGCTGGGAGCCACGTACTGGAGCAGGCCGAGGGTCGACAGCCGGATGCGGCGCGCGCCGTAGGCGAAGAGGAGCAGCGGCACCGCGGTGATGATGCCGGCGCTGAGGATCAGCACGTGGGTGGTCGCGTCGACGCGCCCTAGGGCTCCCGCGCCATTCGCCTGTCGCCAGGCCAGAAACCCGACGGCCAGCGGCGAGAGCAGCAGCGTTTCCACGGCGAGTCCCGTCACGGCCGGCAGCGGCGAACGTTTGCGCATGAGGCTGTACGCGCCCCAGGTGCCGGCGAGGAGCAGGGCGATCCACGGCGCGCGACCGGACTGCACGATCAGCAGCACCACCCCGGCGCCTGCGAGAGCGATGGCGATCCACTGGGCCCGCCGCAGGTGCTCGTGCAGGACGAAGCGCGCGGTGGCGACGTTGACGAGCGGCACCAGGAAGTATCCGAGGCTGGTTTCGATCACGTGCCCGGTATTCACGCCCCAGACGTAGCCGAGCCAGTTGCCGGTGAGGAGCAGGCCGCCCAGTGCGTTGATCGCGACGAGTCGCGGGGTGCGCAAGGCTTCGGCGATGGCTCCGAACCCGCCTTGCCACGCGACGATCGCCAGGAGCAGGACGAGCGACCAGACGTGCCGGTGGGCGATCAGCTCGACTGCATTCACGGCGGCGAGCTGCGTCCAATACAGGGGCACAAGACCCCAGAGGAAGTAGCACAACACCGCGGCGCCCGCGCCGCGCGCGGACGCCGAATCGGGATAAGGAATGCGGTTCACCGGCTGACGTTCCGGGTGCGACGGGCGGGGTCAAACCCGCACCGGGGTGTACCGGTCTCCGTCGGAGCGGGGTGCGCCCGTCCGCCACCGGATTGCTCCGACTACTTGCCGCCGGCGCGCGTGAAGCCGTAACGCTCGCGGAACTCGGCGGCTGCCTGGGTCTGCGCGGCCTCGCCGGTGGCACCCGCCGCCGTGAGTTCCGCCGTGCGCTTCTCCACCCAGCGGCGGCGGAAGCTCTCTTCCACGTCGGCGGCGATGGCGGTGTTCTCCTTCGGGCGGTCCGATTTCTTGGCGAAGAGGCAACCGGAGGAGAAGGCGAGCGTGGTCAGGCTCACGGTCAGGAAAAGGGCTTTGGTCATGTTAAAATCGGGTTTAATCGTGTAATCGGCCGCCGGTGGCGGCGAGGTAATCTTTTTTGGTTTCGCGCTCGTGTCGAAAGAGACGTTGGTACGTCGCATGAGCAACGAGCCGTCCTCCTCTCCCGCCCCCCTGCGTTTGAAGCCGCGCCTTCGCCCGGCCGAGGGCGCGATTCCAGAGGCGCCCGTGGAGGCGCCGGTTGCGCCGGTCGTGCTCGAGGAGGCGCCGCTCGATCCCCGGGCGCGGCTGCGTCCAAGACTGTCTCCTCCTTCCGCGGAGGCGTCGGCCCCGGGCACCCGGCCGCTGGTCGCCCCGCCGCCTGCGGTGCCCGCGACTTCTCCGGCCGCCGCGACGCCAACTCCCGCGGACAAACCGTTCGTACCACCGCTTTTCATCACCGATCCGGCCCCTTCCGCTCCAGCGGCGCCTGCTGCGGGGGATCCCGGCGCCGTGCTGATCGGCGATCCGGGGAAGTTTCGCCTGAAGCCGAAGGCGCCCGCGGCGACCACGGGCGGAGCGTCGACGCCGCCCATTCCGCCCTTGTTCCTGCCCGACGATGCTCCGCCGTCCGTTCCCGGAAGCGTGACCGGGCAGTCGTTTACGGCACCGGGTGGCTCCACCCCGGCCTTCGCGTTGCCGGGCCAGTCCGGCACGGTGGGGCGCGCCGGACGAACGCTTCCCCCCTTTCCGGTTCCGCACGTGAAGATGAAGGCGCCCGAGCCGGTGCCGGAGCCGGAACTGACCGTGCCGGTCGGAGGCGGGGCGCGCGTGGGCTGGAAGAAGCCGCTCTTCGTTCTGCTCGGCGTCGCCGCGATCGTCGCGGGCATCGTGGCGGGCTGGCCGCACCTCCCGGCGGAAATTGCGATCGCCGGTTATACCGTGCGCACCAAGCCCGGATTCTCCGTTTCCAAGGGAAGTGCGGCGACCGCCGCTCCGGCCCCGACGCCGTCGGAAACCCTAAACAAGCTCGCGCACCTTCCCGGCAACGCCATCGACAAGGCGCAGGAGGCGCTCGCCGCCCGCCGCGCGAGCGGCCAGGATCGCGTGGATGCGGCAGCCCGGGGCGATGATGCGCCGGCGACCGCCTCGAACGCCGCCAAGCCGGCTGACACCGTCGCCCGCCCGGTGCCGTCCGGCACCGCGGTCAGCACCCATGCCCCCGGCGGCACGGTGCCGCCCGCCGTCGTGGCCGCGCCCGAAGCAGGGCCCGAACTGAAGGCCTTCGTGACCCACGCGCGGATCAGCGGCATCTTCCAGGGCAATCCGCCGCGCGCCGTCATCAACGGCAAGCTCACGCGGGCGGGGGAGGTCGTGGACGAGGGATTCGGCATCGTCTTCGACGGCCTTGATGGCGACCGGAAGAACCTCGTGTTCAAGGATCGTACGGGTGCCAGCGTGACCCGCCGCTTCTGAACCCCTTCGGCGCAGTCAGCGCAGCGCCTCGCGCACGGCCTTCAGCACGGCCGGGTCGGTGGCCACGGCGGTCAGTCCGTTCACCACGAACTGGATGCCGATGCAGAGGATCAGAAAGCCCATGACTTTCGAGAGGGCGTTCATGCCGTTGGCGCCGATCACCCGCACCACGCGTTCCGAAAGGCGGAGGGAAACGTAAGTGATGACGGCGACGATCAGGATGCCGAGGATGATCGCGGCGTAGTCGTACCAGCCGCGGGCGAGCGAAGTGAAACCGATCGTGACCGCGATGGAGCCGGGGCCGCTCAGCATCGGCATCGCGAGCGGCGAAAACGAAACGTCCCGCTTGGCGCGGGCCGCCGCCTCGTCAGGACGGTGCGCCCCGCGGCCCGGGGACCCCATCAGCAGGTCAAAACCGATGCCTGCGACCAGGAGGCCGCCGGCGATGCGCAGGCCCGGAATCGAAAGGCCGAAGAAGCCCATGATGAACGTGCCGCCCACGAGGAAGCCCACCAGGATCACGACCATGTAGATGCACGCCCGCCGCAACTGCTCGAGGCGCCGCTCGGTGGAATCGCCATCCGTGATGGCCAGGAAGGTGGGCGCGGCCGCGAGCGGGTTGATCAGCGGCAGGAGCGCGATCACCGTGCCGAGGGCCAGCTCCCAAAAGTGGCGGATGTCAGGCATCGTTGGAACCGGAGAAGCAGGCGTTCTCAATCAGAGGCGGGCGATGCCGGCCGGCAACCCTCCGCGGGCCGCCCGCGGCGCGTCACCAGACGTCCACCGGCCCTTTCGGGACCGGGATGGCATCGCGGGCCACGCCGGCGGGCTCGTCTTCCCGCATGAAGGACGGCACCATCGGGGCGGGGGCATATTGCGGGCGGAGTTCGCCGCGGTCGTCACAGAAAGGACGGCGCCAGGCGAGGAACTCCTCGACGGCGGCGTCGAAGTCGGCCCGCGAACGGATCTCGAGGATGCGCCGCTTGAACGGCTTCGCCGGGCCAAAACGCCGGGCGTACCACGGGGCGACCCGCCGGAACAGGCGCGGGCCGTGGTCCTCGCCGTAGAATTCGAGGTAGCGTTCGAAGTGCCGCCGCATGACCCGGAGCCGCTCGGCGAGGTCCGGCTCCGGCAGGAGTTCGCCCGTCCGGAGCAGGTGGGCGGTGCGGCGGAAGATCCATGGATCGTAGAACGCGCCGCGCCCGATGCTCACTCCCGCGCAGCCGGTGGCGTCGAGCATGTGCCGCGCGCCCTCCGGCGTCGTCACGTCGCCGTTGCCGATCACCGGAATCTCCCGCACCGCCGCGACGACCGCGCGGATGCCGGCGAGATTGACGCTGCCCGCAAAGCCCTGGGCGCGCGTGCGGCCGTGGACGAAGATCGCCGCGACGCCGACGTCCTCGAGCACGCGCGCCAGGTCGGGCGCGGTGAGGTTGTCCTCATCCCAGCCGAGCCGCATCTTCGCCGTCACGGGGATGCGCACCGCCGCCACCATGCCGCGCACCAGCGCGGCGGTGCGGTCGAGCTCGGTCATCATGGCCGAGCCGCCGCCGATCTTCACGACCTTCCGCACGGGGCAGCCCATGTTGATGTCGACCGACTGCGCGCCGAGCTCCTGGCAGGCGACCGCGGCGTCACGCATCTCCTCCGGCACGCTGCCGAAGAGCTGGATGGCCAGCGGACGATCGGCCGGCGCGGAGGCGACGAGCCGGCGGGCGCCGGGATTGCCCTCGAGCAGCGAACGGGCGTTCACCAGGTCGGTCGTGGCCCAGCCCAGTCCGCCGAGCTCGCGCACCGTCACGCGCATGGGCAGGTTCGTGTATCCGGCGAGCGGAGACAGGAAGAGGTTGGAGCCGAGTTCGTAGGGACCGAGGCGCACGCGGCTCCAAGGGAGCGTGAAGCAGGATGCGGCGCAAGCCCACCGCGGGCTGGCCTCGGGGAATCCCCTATCGGAAAACCCGGGCATTCCGTATTTGCGCGTCACGGGCCCCGTGGATTCAGTCTCGGCTCGCGCCGACGGAGCCCCGGCGTTCCGCAAGGGACGGACCGGCGACCGGGCGTGTTTCAGCCGTCATCGCCGCCATGCACCTGCTTCACCTCGAGGATTCCGCCGCGGACGCGGAGCTTCTCGGCCGGCTTATCCGCCGCGAATGGCCGGCATGCGAGATCCGCGTCGTGGCCACCGCGGCGGAGTACCGCGCCGCCCTGGAGCGCGGCGGCTTCGACCTGATCCTCTCGGATTATTCGCTGCCGGGTTTCGACGGTCTCACCGCGCTGTCGCTGGCGCGCGCGCGGTTTCCCGAGACGCCGTTCCTCTTCCTTTCCGGCACGATCGGCGAGGAGCGGGCGGTCGAGGCGCTGAAGTGCGGTGCGACGGACTATGTGCTCAAGGACCAGCCGACCCGGCTCGTCCCGGCCATCCGGCAGGCGTTCGCCCTGCTGGTGGAGGCGGACCGGCGCCGCCGGACCGAGGCGGCGCTGCGGGAGAACGAGGAGCGGTTCCGGCAGATCACCGAAAACGTGGTGGAGCTGATCGCGCTGCTCGACCTGAAGATGGCCCGGATCTACGCCAATCCGGCGTACCGTGACCTCCTGGGTGAGGGCGCGGTGCTGCCGGGGGTGGATGCGTTCGGCGAGGTGCACCCGGACGACGTGGAACGGGCGCGGGGGGCGTTTGCCGCGGCGATCCGCACCGGGGTACCGCAGCGCTGCGAATACCGCCTGCTCCTGCCCGACGGCGGCGTGCGGGAGATCGAGGCGCACGCCAGCGTGCTGCGGGACTCGGCGGCGCGGGTCGTGCACGTGCTGCTGGTGTCGCGCGACGTCACGGCGCGCCGGGAGGACGAGGCGCGGCTGCGGGAGCAGGCCTCGCTGCTGGACCGCGCCCGCGACGCGATCATCGCGACCGATCTCGATCATCGCATCGCCTACTGGAACGCCAGCGCCGAGCGGCTCTACGGGTGGAAGGCCGGGCAGGTGTACGGACACCGCCTCGACACGCTGGAGCTCGACTACGACCCGGCCCGCTTCGCCGCGGCGCGCGCGCAGCTCCTGGCCACCGGCGAGTGGCGCGGCGATTTCCGGCTCCGGACCAAGGCGGGCGACACGGTCCTGGTGGAAAGCACCTGGAGCCTGGTGATGGAAAACGACGGGCGTCCGCGCTCGATCCTGTACATCGACACCGATGTCACCGAGCGGAAGAAGCTCGAGACCCAGCTCCTGCGGGCGCAGCGCATGGAAAGCATCGGCACGCTGGCGGGAGGGGTGGCGCACGACCTCAACAACGTCCTCACTCCGATCCTGCTCGCGATCGAGTTGCTCGCCGGGAAGGTGAGCGATGAGGAAGACCGCCGGTTGATCGAGAAGACCAAGGCCAGCGCCACCCACGGCGCGGCGCTGGTGCAGCAGTTGCTCGCCTTCGCCCGCGGCGGCGATGCGAAGCGCACCCGGCTCAACCTCGGCGTGGCGCTGGGCGAGCTCGGGCCGCTCATCCGCCAGAGCCTACCGGCGTCGATCCAGTTTTCCGCCCCGCCGAACGGGGACACGTGGCCGATCCATGCCGACGCGACGCAGTTCAACCAGGTCCTGATCAATCTTTGCATCAACGCCCGCGATGCCATGCCGCAGGGCGGCCGGATCGAGCTCGTGACGGGGAACGTCATGGTCGATGCCGCGCTCGCCGCGGCGAATCCGGGCACGCGGCCGGGTCCGTTCGTGCGCCTGTCCGTGATCGACACGGGCACCGGCATCCCGCCGGCGATCGTCGACAAGATCTTCGATCCGTTCTTCACCACCAAGACGGCCGGCAAGGGCACCGGGCTCGGGCTTTCGATGGTCGCCGGCATCCTGAAGAGCCATGGCGGTTTCGTGCAGGTCGAAAGTGAGCCGGGCCGCGGCTCTTGCTTTCACCTGCATTTTCCGGCGATTCCGGAATCAGCACCCGGTCCGTCGGGCAGGACGGCCGGCGCCCTGCCGGAGCGACGCGAGGGCGAGGCGATCCTGCTGATCGACGACGAGCCCGTCGTGCGCGACACGCTGCAACTGTTGCTCGAGCGCGCCGGCTATCGCGTGATCCCGGCGGGAGACGGGCTGACCGGCGTGAAGCGCTTCGATGAGAATGCCGGCGAAGTGGCGCTGGTGATTTCCGACATGATGCTGCCGGACATCGTCGGCACCGAGGTGGTGCGCCAGGTCCGGCGGCGCGAGCCGGCGGTCCCGGTGATCGCGATCAGCGGCATGATGGCCTCGGGCGATTTCGACGAGCTGCTGCAGCTCGACCCGCCGGTCGAGTGTCTCGCCAAGCCGCTCACGCCGGCCAACCTGCTCGCCGCGGTGCGGCGTGGCATCGCGGCGCGGCGGGGTAGTCCGGCCGCGGCATCGCGAAGCTGAGCGCGCGGGCGCGCCCGGGCGCGTCATGACGTGATTCAGTCTTGTCCCGCGCGCCTCGCGGCGCAGCATCCCGGCGCCTTCGCTTCCAGCGTGCCGATGCCCTCCCGCCGCCCCAGGGGAAAATCCTCTCCTGCCGCCGACCGCAGCACCGCTGCCGCGCCCGCGGCCGGGGGGCGCGATGCCCGGTTGCGTGCGGTGTGGAACGCCTCCGACACCGCGTGCTACATTTGCGACAGCCTGCGGGGTCCCCGCGGGATCGTACGCGACTTTCGTATCCGGGATGTCAACACCGCGGGCCTGCGGCTGTGCCCCTGCGGGCGCGGCGACCTGATCGGGCGCGGCCTGAGCGAATGTTTCCCGACGCTCTGGCCGGGAGGGCGCTTCGTGCACGAGGTTCAGGTCCTCGAAACCGGCGGGATGCACGCCGAGGAGTGCCGCTTGGAGCTGCCAGGCGCGGGCGAGCGCTGGTTTGAGAAGCAGATCCGGCGCAGTGAAGCGGGCATCGCCCTGTTCCTGCGCGACGTCACCGAGCGCCGGCAGACCGCCGATCTGATCGGCCGCTGGCGCCGGGAGCTGGTCGAGGCGCAGCGGATGGGCCGGATCGGCAGCTGGCTCTGGGACATCGGGCCGGACGAGGTGATCTGGTCCCACGAGCTCTACCGCATCGCGGGCCGCGAGCCGAAGGAACCGCCGCCGCGCTACGCCGAGCACGCCCGCCTCTACCGGCCCGAAAGCTGGGCGCGCCTCCAGGCCGCCGTCGAGGCGTGCCTGGCGGGCGGGGAGGCCTACGAACTCGAGCTCGAGCTGGTGCGGCCCGACGGGAGCACGCGCTGGATCGTGGCCCGCGGTGAGGCCGGCCGGGATCGCTCCGGGCGGATCGTGCTCCTGCGCGGCACGCTGCAGGACATCCACGACCGCAAGGTCGCCGAACTCAGCCTGAAGGCGCTGCCCCAGCGCATCCTCGAGGCGCAGGAGACGGAACGGCGCCAGGTCGCGCGGGAACTGCACGACGGCGTGAGCCAGTTGCTCGCGTCCGCCCTTTACCGGCTGCATTCGCTGGAAAACGGCGTCCCTGCCGCCTGGCGCCCGGGCGCGCCGCGGCCGTCAATGTCGTGCGGCAGGCTCTCGCCGAAGTGCGGCAGATTTCGCACGGGCTGCGTCCGCGCATCCTCGACGACCTCGGGCTCGATCCGGCGCTGCGAGCCCTGGCCCGCGACCTGCGGCTGCGCACCGGCATGCGCATCACCCTGCGGCTTCCCGGCGGAAAGCCCGCCCTTCGCCTGCCGCCGGTGCTGGAACAGGCGGTCTACCGCATCGCCCAGGAGGCTCTGACGAACATCGAGCGGCACGCGGCGGCGCAACGCGTGAGCCTGCGGCTGATTCGCCTCGCGTGCAGCGTGCGGCTCACCATCCGCGACGATGGCCGCGGTCCCGCGGCGGCGGCCGGCGGCCAGGCACCCTCATCCGGCCTCGGCCTGCGCCACATGCACGAGCGCGCCCAGCTGGCGGGGGGGACGTTTGCATTCAAATCCGCCCCGGGCGGCGGCACGCTGGTCATCGTCGAACTTCCGCTCGCGCCCGGTATCCCGGACCAGGTTTCGCTCGTCTCCCCACCGTCGCTTCCGGCGTCCTAATCATGCCCGTCCTGTCCTCCTCGCTCCGTGTTCCCTCGCCTTCGTTTCCCACCGCTCCCGGCCTGCGCCGCGCCCGTTTCGCGTGGCCGGCGCCGTGTCCGGTGACGGCGGCGGGCTCCGCGCCCAACCCAGCCGCGTCGGGCGCGCCCCAGGGGCATGGCGGTCCCAGCCCGACCGGAGCGCCCGATGTCGCCGCCGCGTCCGAGGCGGGTGCGGCCCCGGGCGAGACCAGCGGGCCGTCCCCAGATGTCGTCCGCGTCTTGCTCGCCGACGACCACCCCCTCCTGCGCGAGGGCGTGAAATCCTGTCTGGCTGCAGCGCCGGGCATCAAGGTCGTGGGTGAAGTCTCCGATGGGGGCGACGTGGTCGCACGAGCCGCGGAGCTGAGTCCCGACGTCGTCCTGATGGATCTGAACATGCCGGGCCTGAATGGCCTCGAGGCGACGGAACGGCTCCGGCGCGAACTGCCCGCCGTCCGGGTGCTGGTCTTCACCATTCATCATGAACCGCAGTACGTGGCGCAGTTGCTCCGGGCCGGCGCGCATGGATACGTCACCAAGGACGCTCCGCCGGACGAGCTGATGGCGGCGCTGCGCCGGGTCGGCCGGGGCGGGACGTACTTCAGCAGCGAGGTGGCCCAGGGTTTTCTCGGGGCGCAATTGTCGGGCGTGGGGCGCAACGGCGCGGTGCGCCTGCAATCGCTCTCCCCGCGCGAACTCGAGGTCCTCAAGTTGATCGCAGACGGATTGGGCAACAAGCAGATCGCGGCGCGGCTCGATCTCAGCACGCGCACCGTCGAGACCCACCGCGAACGGATCATGCGGAAGCTCGACCTGCACAGCGTCGCCGCACTCACGCGTTTCGCGGTCGCGCAGGGCCTGGTGGGTTTGGAGTGACCCCGCGGGATCCGCGCCGGGCGGTTCGCGCGTCGGAGTTCGCCCGTGAAAACCGGCCGCGTCAGCCCAAGGCCGCCTTCATCCGGCGGATCGCCTCGACGAGGGTCGCTCGCGGGCAGCCGAAGTTGAGCCGCACGTGCGAGCCTTTGGGCGCGCCGAAGGGGACGCCGTCGCTCAGGCCCGCTCCATGCCGCTCGAAGTGGGCGACCGGCTGGTCGAGCCCGAGGGCCTCCACATTGAGCCAGAGCAGGTAGGTCGCTTCGACGGGCGCTTCCACCCGGATGCCGGGCAGTTCGCGCGCCACGGCGTCGAGCAGGTAATCGCGGTTGCCGCGCAGATAGGCGAGGAGCGCCTGACGCCAGGGCTCGCCGTCGCGGTACGCCGCTTCGCAGGCCACGAACCCGAGGCAGGTGACTTCGGCCACGATCCCGGCGGTGGCCCTTACGAAGCGGGCGCGGCGCATCGCATCGGGGATAATGGCGAGCGAGGTGCCGAGGCCCGGAACATTGTAGGTCTTGCTCGGGGCCATCAGCGTCACGGTGCGGGCCGCGATTTCCGGCGAGAGCAGGGCGGTCGGCACATGCGGCAGGCCGGATTCGAGGATGAGGTCGCAATGGATCTCGTCCGAGCAGAGGATGAGATCGTGCCGGAGGCAGAAGTCGGCGAGCCGCTCCAGTTCGTCGCGGCGCCAGACGCGCGCGAGGGGGTTGTGCGGGTTGCACAGGTAGAACAGCCGGGTGCGAGGCGTGACGGCCCGCTCGAGGGCCTCCCAATCGATGACCCAGCGTCCGCCGCCCGCAGCGTCGTGCGCCCAGGGGACCGTGACTGCGACGCGCCCCCCGTTTTTCGGCGCCGACATGAACGGTGGATACACCGGCGCCAGCGACAGGACTTCGTCGCCCGCCGCAGCGAAGGCCTGGGCGGTGACGTTCAGGCCGACCACGAGTCCGGGCAGCCACACGATCCAGGAGGGCTCGATCTTCCAGCCGTAGCGGCGTTCCATGGCCTCGACTACGGCGGTGACCGTGGAGGCGACCGGCCGCGCGTAGCCAAAGATCCCGTGCGCCACCCGGTCCTGCAGCGCGGCGATCACCGGCGGCGGCGACGTGAAATCCATGTCCGCCACCCACAGGGGCAGGATGTCCCGGCCGGCATACTTCTGCCATTTCTGCGAGTCGGTACCGCGACGGTCGGGCCCGTGGTCGAAATCGAAAACGCTCATCGGGTGGCCAGCTCAAACGGAAGCGGCCGCGGGCACCACATCGAAGCGTGTGCTAAGGCGGTGACCCGTGCCGAAATTTCCCCGCCGCCTGGCGCACCGCGGGTCGAAGTTTCCCACCGCCTTCGACCCGCCGGGTGGCAACCTGCGCAGGACCGGGCGGTTGTGCGGTGCGGACGACTGGTCCGCCGTGTGCGAAAGGGAGTCACCGAAACCCAAACAGATCCTTCCACAATCAACCGGAAAACTCCCATGAGACTCGTTCGTTACACCTATCCTTCGTTCCGCCGCCTGGCGCCCTCCTATGGCGCGCTGCAGCGCTCTCCGTGGTCCGGCCTCGAGTCGGAGATCGATCGGCTCTTCACGTCGGCGCTTTCCGACTTCGGCGGCGTGGGCGCGAACCGGTTCCCGGTCGACCTGTACGAGGACAACAACAACACCTACGTCCGCGCGGAGCTGCCCGGCGTAAACCGTGAAGACATCAACGTCGAGATGACCGACGGCTATCTCACGATCACCGCGGCGCGAAAGACCACCGGCGCCGACGGCAAGCCGCAGGAGGCTTTCTCGTTCAGTCGGGCCGTCAGCATCGCCGACGAGGTGCAGGCCGACCAGGTCGCCGCCGCCTACGAGAACGGCGTGCTCACCGTCACGCTGCCCAAGCGTGAGGAAGCCAAGCCCAGGAAGATCAGCGTCGCGGTGAAGTAATCGCCACCGCGCTCTCCCCCTCACTTCAACCACTCATTCCCATGTCACTCTTCAATTCCCTCATTCCCTCCCTCTCGGGCAAGCCGGCCGGCACTGCTCCCGATTCGTCCCGCGAACTCGCCTACAGCGTGAAGCCCGTCTTCGAGCTCAAGGAGACCGAGGAGGCCTTCGGCGCCACCGTGTATCTGCCCGGGGTCGCCAAGGAGGGCCTCGAGATCACGGCGGAGGAAGGCCAGATCCGCATCGTCGGGCGCCGGGCGTGGAAACAGCCCGAGGGCTGGACCGCGCTGCATCGCGAGAGCGCCGACGCGCCGTTCGAGCTCGTGCTGAGCCACGAAAACGCGATCGACGTCGAGAAGATTGCCGCGGAGCTGCGCGATGGCGTGCTGCGGGTCTCCCTGCCCAAGCACGAGGCGCTCAAGCCGCGGAAGATCGCAGTCTCGTGATTTGAAACCATGGATCCCGGGGCGTCGTCTCCGGGATCCGTCCGCAGGACAATAGTCCAAACCAACCGCCGGGTGCTCGTCTGCAGCCCCGGCGTTTTATTTTGCCCGCGCGGCGGGCGCCGCCACGGTCGGGGCGTGAAGCCTGATCCGGCGCCGGAGCGGACCGCGGCGGAGGCCGCGGTCGCCGGCCCCGTGCTCTTTTTCGACGGCACCTGCGGCCTCTGCCAGCGGCTGGTCCGCTGGCTCCTGCGTTGGGACCGCGCCGGGCGCCTGCACTTCGCTCCACTGCAGTCTCCAGTCGCGCAGGCGTACCTGCGCCGGCACGGGCTGCCGACGGAGGACTTCGACTCGCTCATCTTCGTGCCTGACTGGCAGCGGCGTCACCGGCCCGAATTCCTGCGGCGGACGGCCGGCGCG
>CALFZM010000283.1 GCA_937952235.1 uncultured Opitutia bacterium
TCCCCCAGGAGCGCGGCCGTCCCCGGCCGCCTGCCTTTCCTTAGCCAGGGACGGACGCACCTCCCCGTTCCTTGCCCGATTCTCCACCCACCCTTGCCCGTAACCCCACGACTTCGCCGTCCTCATCCGCTACGCTGGCCACTCTCCGATCCACCCATCGCCGATCACGCGAACTCCCATGCCGAACCCGAAACTCCCCAAGTCGCCCCGCATCCTCACCACCACCGTCGGTTCCTACCCGGTGCCGGACTGGCTCGCCGCGCTGCCCAGCGAACAGGCGGTGATCGACGCCACGCGCGTCGTGTTCGATCTCCAGCGGCAGGCCGGGATCGATCTGCCGACGGACGGGGAGCTGTACCGCTTCGACGTCAATCATCCGGACACCAACGGCATGATCGAGTACTTCATCCGGCCGATGGCCGGCGTATCCTCGGTGGTCGGACGCTCGGTCACGGATGAGTTCTCGCGGCATCACCCGATGGGATTCCGCCGCAAGCCGGCCGGCGTCGTCACCGGCCCGCTCGGCGAGGGTTCGCTGAACCTGCTGGCGGACTGCCAGCGCGCCGCCGCGGTCGCCGGCGGTCCGTTCAAGTTCACCGTCACGAGCCCGTACATGCTGGCGCGCACGCTGCTCGATCATCACTACCGCGACTTCGACCGCCTGACGATGGCGCTCGGAGAGGTGCTGGCCGGCCAGGTGTGGGGGCTGCCCGCGGCCTGCGTCCAGGTCGACGAGGCCAACATCCCCGGCAATCCCGGCGACGCTCCGCTCGCCGCCGCATCGATGAACCTCGTCCTCGACGCCATCGATCAAGGCACCGAGCGCGCGGTCCACTTCTGCTTTGGCAACTACGGCGGCCAGACCATTCAAAAGGGGAACTGGCGGAAGCTGATCGCATTCCTCAATGCGCTGCACACCGACCACCTCGTGCTCGAGCTCGCCCACCGGCCGAAGGCCGACCTCGATGCGCTCAAGCACATCGACAAGGCGATCGCGCTCGGCGTCGGCGTGATCGACATCAAGGTGAACCACATCGAGACCGCCGACGAGGTCGCCGCCCGGATCGAGGCGGTCGAGAAGAAGGTCGGCCCGGGCCGCGTCCGCTGGGTGCACCCCGACTGCGGATTCTGGATGCTGAAGCGCTCCATCGCCGACCGGAAGATCGAGGCGCTCGTGCGCGGTCGCGACAAGTACCTCGGCCGGTAAGGCCGGCGGGGGCGGGACGGCGCCCCTCTCCTCCGCTGGCGTCCGCGGCCGGAAACGCCGGACCGGTGGAGCAGACTGTCCCCAGGCTGCTGCTCCGCTACCGCCTTCCTGGCCTCAGCCGGGGGACCACCGGCTCCCACGTGCCGGGCCGCGGAATTTTCACGAACGTTCATTTTGACTCCCGGATTCCGCCCAGGAGCTTTCGCGCACCCTTCCGCCCCGCCGATGACCTCCCTGCTTCCCACGATCCGTTCCGTCCTTCATCCCGCCGACGCGTGCCCGGCCGAGGCCACGGCGGCCCGTGAGCTCGCCGGCTTCGCGGCCCCGGGCTGCACCGTGGCGTCGCTGCCGGACCTCGGCGCCGCGACGCGCGGCGTGCGGGTCGCCCTCGCCACGCGGGATCGGATCGCGTCGCTGCGGCTGCCGGCGGCGACCGCCGACCGGGCGGCGTGGATCTGGCTGCGACTCGACGAGTCGGGCGGCGGCGAGATCGTCGCGAGCCACGCGGCGTTCCTGTTCTCGGCCGTGCGTCTGCTCGCCACCCACGCCGCGAGCCTGCCAGCGCTCGCCCGCGAGAAGCTCGCGGCGGGCCTGCTCCTGCCGGCGACCTTCGGCTGGCACCGGCCGCACTGGGACGCGTGCTTCACGGGCTACTGGCGCGGCGCGCGCGGATTCGACCCGGAACATTACGTCGCCTCGCTCGCCGCCGCCGGCTTCACCCACGTCGAGGTCAACGGCCTGCAGGTGCACATGCCGCACGAGGACCTCGTGGCGTGGGAATACTACCCGCAGTTCTACACCTATGCGCCCGGGTTCAACCACTTCGTGGATACGCCGCTCACGCGGGGCCTGTGGCCGGCCCTGTATCTGGACGCCAACCTGGAGCACCTGAAGAAGCTCGCCGCCCTCGGGCGCCAGTACGGGCTGAAGCCGGGCGTCTGCATGTTCGAGCCGCGCACCCTGCCGGAACGCTTCTTCCAGAAGTATCCGTCGCTGCGCGGCGCGCGCGTCGACCATCCGTTTCGCTCCCGGCTGCCGCGCTACACCCTGGCGCAGGACCACCCGATCGTGCAGCGGCACTACCGCGAGGCGCTGCAGAAGCTGATCCGCGCCGTGCCCGACCTCAGCTACATGTCGGTCTGGGCCAACGACAGCGGCGCCGGCTTCGAACACACCGCGTCGCTCTACGTCGGCCGCAACGGCGGCCCCTACATGATCCGCGAGTGGCGCAACCACGACAAGGTCGCCGAGGCCGCGGGCCAGAGCATCGTCCGCTACCTGCGCAATCTCCGCGAGGCGGCGGCGCCGCTCAACCCGGAGTTCGACGTCATCCTGCGCATCGAATCGTTCAAGGTGGAGCATGACCATATCAAGACGGGGCTCGGCCCGCACGTGACCTGGGAGGCTCCCTCGCTGCTCGTGCGCGGCTACTCGCTGCCGTATCCCCATCCCAAGTACCCGGAGAACATGGGCGTCGCCGGCAGCATCTTCCACACCCACCTCGACCCGGCGGAGAAGCAGGTGATGGCCGAGTCCCGCGCCCAGGGCGTCGATCCCGTGCTCCAGTACTCGGCCTGCGCCGTGTGGAACCAGGAGCCGCTGCTCGGCCTGCCGTTCCCGCGATTCGTGCACGCCAAGCTGCGCGCCGCGCGCGACGCGGGCGTCAACAAGGTCAGCGCGCTCGGCGGGCTCGCCCACACCGCGGCCACCCCGTACTGGCCCAATCCGGTGGCGATCCAGGCCGCCCAGTTCCTGCCCGACGAGCCCATCGACGCCGTGCTCGGCTCGTACGCCACGGGCCTCGTGGGCGAGGCTCAGGCGGGGGCGCTGGTCGAGGCCTGGCGGGGCTGCGAGGAGGCGCTCATCTGGCAGCCGCTCGTGCCGCTCTATTGCGCCTTCGGCTTCTGCTGGCAGCGGACGTGGGACCGTCCGTTCGTGCCCGACATCGAGGCGGTGCCGGCCGCGGAGCGCGAGTACTACGAGCGGCACGGTTGCTTCCAGCACAACAACCCCGGCTTGAATGACCTGGGGCGCGATGTGCTCTTCGACCTGATCACGCGCGAGTCGGGCGCGAAGATGGCCGCCGACATGGACCGCGAGCTCCTGCCGCGCCTGCGCCGGCTCATCCTCGACCTCGACGCCCGGCTCGCCGGACTCGCGGCGGGCGACCGGGCGCACGCGGTTTTCGTCGACCTGCGCGACCGGCTCCGGGCGTACCTGCACTGGGCCACCGCGCTGCGCAACGTATGCTCGTGGTGCGAGAACGTCTACGGCTACCTCGCCGCCCGGGAGAAGGGCGACGCCGCGACGCAGGATGCGTGCGTGCAGCGACTGCAGGCCTCGATCGACCTCGACCTCGAGAACACCCGCGGGCTGATCGAGCTGCTTGAAACGTCGCCGACCGAGGTCATCGCCGTGTCGGGCGTCGCCGAGAGCACGTTCCTTTACGGGGAGAACCTGGTCGAGCACCTGCGCACGCGCCTCCGGCTCACCGAGCAGTACCGCCACCATCCGCCCCGGATCGACCGCGACATCTACTGGCGGCCGGTCCCCGGCACGCAGTGGCCCGAGGGCTGGCTCAACGCGTGAGATGAAGCGGCCTTCTGCCGGGCCGCTCAAGTCGACCCAGGGGCTGCGCCGCCGGTCGCGCCGCCGCCAGCAGCCTGGGGACAGGCTGCTCCACCTTTCCGTGCAGCCGTGTCCGTGAGTGACCCGCGAAAACGGCCGCACGGAGAGGTGGAGCGGCTTGTCCTCAAGCC
>CALFZM010000284.1 GCA_937952235.1 uncultured Opitutia bacterium
GTGGTAGCTCGAACGCACCAGCGCCCCGCTCTCGACGACGCCCAGGCCGAGTCCCAGGCCGAACTGCTTCCAGTGCGCGAACTCCTCCGGCGGCGCCCAGCGCGCGACGGGCAGGTGCTGCGGGCTGGGCTGCAGGTACTGGCCGATGGTGAGGATGTCGGTCCGGTCCGAGGCGATGTCGCGCAGCGTATGTTCGATCTCCTCCCGCGTCTCGCCGAGGCCGAGCATGATGCCGGTCTTGGTCACGAAGCCGCGACCCTTCGCGTGCCGCAGCATCGCGCGCGAGCGATCGTAGCGGGCCTGGACGCGCACGGGCTTCTGCAGCCGCTCCACCGTCTCGACGTTGTGGTTGAAGATGTCCGGCCGCGCATCGAGCACCACGTCGAGGTGCGGCGTCTGGCCGCGGAAGTCGGGCGTGAGCACCTCGATCGCCGTATTCGGGTTGCGGTGACGCACCGCCCGGATCGTCGCGGCCCACACGCTGGCGCCGCCGTCCGCCAGCTCGTCGCGCGCGACGCTCGTGATCACGCAGTGCCGCAGGTTCATCTTCGCCACGGCGTCGGCCACGCGCGCGGGTTCGCCGAGGTCCAGTTCCGTCGGCCGGCCGGTCGCGATCGCGCAGAAGTTGCAGGAGCGAGTGCAGATGTTGCCCAGGATCATCACCGTCGCCGTGCCGCGCGACCAGCATTCGCCGAGGTTCGGGCACTGCGCGCTCTGGCAGACGGTGTGCAGCTTGTTTTCATCGACGAGCCGCCGCGTGGCGGCGTAGCCGGGGCCGCTCGGCAGCTTGGCCCGGAGCCAGGACGGTTTGCGCGTGGTTTCCATCAAATCGGGAGGGAGAAGGATTGGCCGCACCGGCCCGGGATCAACACGGATATTTCCCGGCCGGTCCGGCGGGGCCGCGGCGCGAAAACGGGCGCGTGCCTTCCCGGATCAGCCGAAGGGGCCTGGCTTTGCCGGGAACTCACGGCGCAGCGGGGGCCAGAAACGCCGGCAGGCGCAGCGCGAATTCCGCGGCGAGGGCCGACTTGACATCAGCCAGCTCGACCGCGCGGCCCAGCTCCCGCCGCAGCGACGTCACCGTGCCGTCCTCGGGCCGGATGCCGCACGGCACGATCCCGTCGAAATGGCGCAGGTCGGGATCCACGTTGAGGGCGAACCCGTGATACGTCACCCAGCGACGGACGGCCACGCCGATGGCCGCGACTTTCCGGCGGCCGATCCAGATCCCGGTCTTGCCCTCGCGCCGCTCGGCCGCGAGCCCGAAGCGGCCGACAGCCTGGATGAGCACCTCCTCCAGCAAGCGCAGGTAGGCGTGCAGGTCGCGGCGGGCGTCGAGCGCCACGATCGGGTAGCCGACGATCTGGCCCGGGCCGTGGTACGTGATGTCGCCGCCCCGGTTGGTCTTCAGGGTGGCGATTCCCTCGCGCGCCCGCCGGTCCGGTTCCCAGCGCA
Organism: uncultured Opitutia bacterium; assembly: GCA_937952235.1. GTDB lineage: Bacteria > Verrucomicrobiota > Verrucomicrobiia > Opitutales > Opitutaceae > ER46. Next base: position 1,456 of record CALFZM010000284.1, read on the forward strand.
GGTTCGACTCCGCCCCCGCCCGCATTCCCAGCGTGAAGACAGGATCGTGTTCGGTGAATATGAGCGTGTCGCCGATTCCCCCGGCGATCCGCCGCTCGACCAGGGCGGACTGGCGGGAAAGGGCGTCGGCGTACTCCGTCCGTCCCCAGTCGAGGATCGTGACGGCAGCCGAGGTCGGTGGCGGAGACATGAGCCTAATCTCGGCAGGTTCTCCGGGCAGGCAAACTTTGCGTGCGACAGCCGGATCCCATCCTGTCGATCCTGTTCATCCTGTCCATGCTCTGACAGGATGAACAGGATGTACAGGATGGCTGAACCAAGGCGACCCCGTTAAGAGGCCGCGGAACGCCCGGGCCGTTGCCACCCCTGTTTCGGGGAAGCCGACGACATTGACTCGTCCAATCTCCGGGCCGACGTTCTCGGCATGAACCTGGACCTGATCCGCAAGAAGCTCAGCGGCAGTTTTCAGCCCTTCGTCATCCGCACGTCCGACGGCCGCGAGTTCAAGGTGCCACATCCGGAATTCATCACGGTGGGGAAGTACGCGGTCGCGGTGGTCGATGCCGAAGGCGACATCAACTCCATCGCCGCGCTGCACATCGCGTCGATCAAGGACCTCGGGGGACGCCGGACGGGCCGACGGGCGGCATAAGGCGGGCGGAGGCCTGCGCTCCGTCGCAGCCGCGGCGCTGGCGAAGCTGCGTCCTCGGAGAAACCGGCCCTGCGTTCGATAGACTCGCTCCGCGCCGGCGCGTTTTCGCCGGGGTGGTGCCGCTTGTCCCCAAGCGGCTGGGAATCGATGGCTCCGTCCGCAGCGGCCTGAGCTCACGCGCGTCACCATTCAGCCCGGCCTTCCTCATCGGCAAGGTGACGACCACCGGCGCGGCGCCGCCTCAGCCGGACTCATGCCGTTGGCCTTCGAATCACCCCTGGAACGGCCGCAATGAAA
>CALFZM010000285.1 GCA_937952235.1 uncultured Opitutia bacterium
GGATTGGAACACCGGCTACAGCCGGAACAATCACAAGACCGGCCAGTCCACCGGCGGCGCCCGGGGCGGCCAGTATGCCCTCACGAACCGCGTGACCGGCATCGGCTAGATTCTCGAAAGTCCCGACGGCGCGGATTTCTCCCGGCTGACCCAGACCGCCGGCCCCGACATCGCGAACCCCGCGAACTACCGTCCCATCGCCAACGCCCTGACGGCGGGCGTCGTCAACAACGACCAGTACAATCAGCACTTCAATGCCGACCTGATCTACACCCTGCCCACGACGGCGCCGATCACCTTCAAGACGGGTTTCACGTGGCGCCAATTGGAAATCGAGGGCAAGAGTGACAGCCGCCGCTGGAGCTACGTCGGCACCTCCGCCCTGCCGACCAATTCCAGCGTCCGGCTGTACGGCACGTTCGCGGAAGGCAAGACGATGCCCGTCTGGCAGGCGTCTGACTTCATGGATGACCGTGTGCCCAAGGACCCGACGCTCTGGTCGGAGGATCTGTACTACAACCGGCAGCTCCGCTATACGGGCAACCGGGGAGTGACCGAGGACGTAACGGCCGGGTACGCCATGTTGAAGGGCCGGTTCGGCTCCCACGGGTGGCTGGCCCGCACGGGTTTCCTGGGCGGGGTTCGGACCGAGAAGACCGAGACCGAAAGCTACGGTTATGTCCGGGCCCGCTCCCTGTCCACGGCCGCCCAGCAGATCGCCGATCCCGACGGCGCCGCCCGGCGCGACTACGAAGGCAACCTGCGGAGACTCGAAGGCAGCTACACGAAATCCTTCCCGAGCCTGCACCTGCACCACGACATCACGCCGAACGTGAAGACCCGCGTGAGTTACTCGACGGGCTTCGGCCGGGCGCCCCCGGCCAACCTGATGCCCAACGAGACTCCCAGCGAAACCAACCAGACGGTGACGGTGAACAACCCCGCGCTGCTGCCGCAGATGGCGACGAACTGGGACGCCACGCTGGAGTATTACTTCGAACCGGTGGGCAGCTTCAGCGTCGGCTGGTTCCACAAGAAGATCACCGATTACATCGTGACCGGCATGGACAACGGCATTGTGCCGACCGGGCCCAACAACGGCTTTGGTGGCGAATACGAGGGTTTCCGGCTGCTCACGTCCCTCAACGCCGGCACCGCGACGGTCAAAGGCTGGGAGGTGAGCTACCAGCAGCGCTTCACGTTCCTTCCCGGGCTGTGGAAGGGGCTCGGTGCCATGGTCAACTACACCGAGATCGAGACCGAGGGCGACTTCGGAAATCTGAACGGCGTCCAGCGCAAGACCGGCGAGGTCGCCGGGTTCGTGCCACGGCTGGTCAACGTGATGTTGAGCTGGTCGTACCGGGGCTTCAGCACGCGCATCATCGGCAACTACAACAGTTCCTATATCTCCAGCTTCAGCGCCACCAGTGCGGGCGCCAACCTGTATCGCTATTCCCGCACGACGATGGATCTGGGATTCGCCTATCAGGTGAATCCGAAGCTGTCCGTGACGCTCGATCTCAGCAATCTGACCAAGGAACCGCAGTCGTTCTATCAATACGTCCCGAGCCGGTATCAGGCTTACACGCAGAACTTCCTCACCATCACCGCCGGCATTTCAGGACGGTTCTGATTCGCCCCGTCTTCCCGCGCGTTCACTCCGCGCTATCCGTGCCCGCCCCACCGGGGGCGGGCATTTTGCTGGTCGTCAACCTCGGGCATGGCGCCCGGCCGGAGCCGCCGCCAACGCAGAACGGCCCCCAACCCGCAGCACGGCGCGGTTCAATCGAGGCGCGGCAGCGGATCGCGCCGCCCCCGCACCACCCCCTCCACCGGCGCGCCGACCATCTGCCGGTACTGCGGCGTATGAATCGGCCGCTGGAGCAGGTCGACCGGATTGACGACCGTCACCGGCCGCGGCGCGATCGCACGAATCAGGTCGTCCAGATCGTAGTGCTTCAGCATGCCCGGAACCGCGACCTCATAGATGTGCCGGTGAATCGGCCGGTCCACGCCGAGCCGCAGCAGCGCCGGCGACTCGTGGGTCACGACGCGGGCGATCCGTCGATCCAGCGCCGCCGCGTGCAACACGTACACGCCGCCCGCGCCATACCCGACGGCGGCCAGGCCGTCCTGCCGCACGTCCGGCCTCGCCACCAGATAGTCGACCGCGCGGATCACGTCCTCGGCGCGCAGGCCGGTGAGCGACTTGCTCACGAGATACGCGTGAAACGCCAGGTCGAAATCTCCGACGAAGCCCCCCGCCGCCGCGCCCGCCTGCTCCCGGAGGCCCCGCGGCTGCAGGGCGAGCACCACGCATCCCTGGCGCGCGAGCGTCTCGACATCGCTTCCCGGCGCCGCGACGACGCCTTTCGTCCGCGGGTCAACCACGAGGACCGTCCGGTGCGGCCCCCGAGCGTCCGGTATCCAGAGCGTACCCGTCACCGCGGCGCCGCCCTCCGAAGTCAGGGAAACCAGTTCGCCCCGGTAACCCTCGCGCCGCCAGGTGCGGTGCACGGTCGCTGCCGGCGGGCTCCCGCCCGGCTGGACGGCAATACCGGCCACCCGCCGGATCACCGCCGGCAGATCGGCGGGAGTCTCCTTGCGCATCAGCGCTTCCGCCCGCTTCCGGTTCAGCGTGAACACTGTCTCGCTGTGCAGCGAGTCCGCCACCTGCCCGGTGGGCGTGCAGAGGATCTTTTCCAGTGGATCCAGCACGACCGGCGCCTCCGCGGGGTCGCGCTGCCCGCCCTGCAGATAACGCTGGAAGAACGCGTACACCGCCTCGCGCGACTCCCGCGGCATCCCGTGTCCGCCCGGGCCGACGAACCAGTGCACGTCGCCCGCCGCGCCGAAGAGCCCGTGGAAGCGCTTCGCCTCTTCGTAGGCCGCGCGGGCGCCTTCCAGGGGAAAGAAGTCATCGCGCGTCGAGGCGATGAGGTACGGCTTGGGCGCGAACAACGCGATGTAATCGGGGATGTCGAGCCCCTCGGTCAGGAAGTGGGCGAGCGACTGCTCGCCGTCCTGCGGCCCCAGTTTCTCGAGCAGCGCGCGCCAGGTCGTGATGTAGCAGGACGGGGCCGCCGCCGCCACCCGCTCGTCGAGCGCCGCGATGTAGGTGGTGAGCGTGCCGCCCCCCGAGCATCCGGTCACGCCGATGCGGCGCGGGTCGACGTCGGGCCTCGTCACCAGATAATCGATACCGCGGATGCCGTCCCATACGCGGTACCGCGCCACGCTGTCTCCCACGAGCATCGTGTGCCCGTTGGCGTGGCTGTGCTCGTCGGTGGTGCCGCCAACCCGCGACGCCCGCAGGTCGGGATCGTAGTACTGGAGCCGCTCGCCCTGGCCGATCGGATCGTACTTGAGGACGACAAAGCCCTTCCGGGCGAGGCCGATGGCGGTGGTGCGCTCGCCTTCCTTGCCCTCGGGGCTGTGCCCGACCGGCATCAGGATCGCCGGGAACGGGCCGGTGCCGCCGGCCGGGAGGTACACGTTGGCCGGGACGTGAAACCCCGGCTGGCTCTCGAAGATGATCTTCTCGTAGCGATAACCGTCGCGCTCCTCGGTGCCGACGTGCCGCGTCCGCAGCGGCGTCTTCTCCGCCGGCAGCCCGCCCATGAGCCGGAGGATCTTCTCGCGCACCATCCGCTGCCGGGCCACGGCGTCCTCCCGCGTGCGCAGCGCCGCGACGGCGCGCTGGCGGGCGTCGAGCTGCCGGAACGCCTCCGCGTCGAGTTCCCGCTTCAACTGGTCGCGCGTCGCGCGGGCTGCGTCGGGGAACACGACCCATTCGTCCTGGGCGGCGGGGGCCGCCGAACCGAGCAACGCCAGACCCAACAAGCAAAGCACGCGCATGGCCGAGACTCCTTTGAGGTTTGAGCAAGCCGCCGGTGAATTCCTACGCGGGACACCTCCCTGCCGCAGCGGGCCGGGGCTGGCAAACGGGATCGCCCGCTCTTTCGCGCCATAACAAGCCGCGGGCGCCCGCGGGTTGAACCTCGACGCGATCCGGCCGCGCGTTTTCGATTCCTCCGCCGAAGCGCCCACGACCCGTGGCGATGGCTACTCCCGCTCGCGTTCCACCCCCCGCACCCGCGTGCGCCCCGCTCCCATGAAGAACGATCGCCGTGATTTCCTGAAACTCGCCGGCGCCGCCGGCCTGGGACTCGCCGCAGCGCGCGGCGCGGACGCCGTGCGGTCCACGGCCGGTGCCGGCTTCAACATGTGGGGCTACGCCGCCCCTCCCCTCGCGAAGGTCCGGATCGGCCAGCTCGGCATCGGCGGCCGCGGCGGCGCGGCGCTGCAGCGGCTGCCGCGCATCGAGGGGGTGGAAATCCGCGCGCTGTGCGATCTCGTGCCCGAAAGGGCGGCGGCCGGCGCCGAGCGCGTGCGCAAGCTCAACCACCCGGTGACGCCGGAGCTGTATTCAGGAAGCGAGGACGCCTGGCGGAAGGTCTGCGAGCGCGACGACATCGACCTGGTCTACATCACGAGCCCCTGGCACCTGCACGCCCCGATGGCGCTGCATGCGATGAACCACGGCAAGCACGCGGTCATGGAGGTGCCCGGCGTGCTCACGGTCGACGAATGCTGGGAGGTCGTGCGCACCTCGGAGCGCACGAAGCGGCATTGCATGCTGCTTTCGAACACGTGCTACGACTTCTTCGAACTGCTCACGCTGAGCCTGGCGCGCCAGGGCTTCTTCGGCGAATTCATCCACGCGGAGGGCGCGTACCTGCACACGTTCTCGTTCGATCCTTCGCGCCAGCAGAAGACCTGGCGGCAGCTCCAGAACCTCCGGCGCAACGGCAACCTCTACCCCACGCATGGCATGGGTCCGGTCTGCCAGGCGCTCGACATCAACTGCGGCGACCGGCTCGACTTTCTGGTCTCGGTCTCGAGCGACGACTTCACGATGCGGCGCAATTACGAGCAGGCCGCCGCCCGTGATGCGTTCTGGCGGCCGTTCGCGGCCGAGGCCGCGCGGGGCCACCGGGGCAACATGAACGTCACCACGATCCGCACGGTCCGCGGACGGACGATCCTGCAGCAGCACGACATCACTTCGGAGCAGCCTTATTCGCGCCTGCACAAGCTGAGCGGCACGAAGGCGGTGGCGCAGAAGTATCCCGAGCCGGGCCGCATCGCGGTCGAGCACAAGCGCTGGCTCGACGCCGCCGAGATGAAGCGGCTCAAGGAACAGCACACGCCCGAGATCGTCCGCCGGATCGGCGCGATGGCAAAGCAGGTCGGCGGCCACGGCGGCATGGACTTCATGATGGACTGGCGGCTCGTCGACTGCCTGAGGAATGGCCTGCCGCTCGACATGAACGTCTACGACCTCGCGTCCTGGAGCGTGATCGCGCCGCTCAGCGAATGGTCGGTAGCCAACCGCTCGCGGTCCGCGGACATCCCCGACTTCACCCGCGGCGCCTGGCAGACCAATGCCCGGGGCATGGACATCCAGTTGCAGCGGGGCGGAACGACGCGCGCGATCTAGAGCACGTCATCCATCATGCAGCCGATTCCTGCGAGGGCGCTCCTCCACCGGCGCCGCGCTGCGATGGTGCGCTTCAGTCGGGTGGAACCGCCTGTCCCCAGGCGGCTGACGTGCGATGGACCCGTGCGCAGCGGCTTGTGGACAGGCCGCCCCACCTTGCGTACGGCCGTCTTCATGGGTGCTGTGAAGGCCAGCCGTTCGGTTCGCGCCTGGTCGGAGCGCAGCCCTCGGAATGCGGCCATGCTCTTTACTGAATCCACGGAGGGGACGATCCGCGGCCGGACCCGTCCGCCGCCGCGGGTGCCAAAGAAAAACCCCGGCGATCACGAGGATCGCCGGGGTCTTGGAAATGGAGCGGGCGAAGAGACTCGAACTCTCGACGTCCACCTTGGCAAGGTGGTGCTCTACCAACTGAGCTACGCCCGCAAAGCAGGGTGCAAGCACTAGGCCCGACTTTGCGTCCGTCAACAGCTATTTTCGCGCCCGCTTCCGCCTCTGCCGAAGGCGCTCGAATCACTCCTGCCCGGGCTCGCGCAGGACCAGCCGGTCGCGGCGTTTCGGGTCGGAAGTCGGAGCGCCGGAGGGCGCCCGTTCCGCGGCCTTTTCCGCCCGCTCGCCGTAGTAGGCGTAGTTGTTCGTATAATACCCGTAGTCGCCGCCGGCGTTGGCCGGGACCTGGTTGAGGACCACCCCGATCAGCGGCGTCTGCAGCCCCGCGACGATCTGCTGGGCGCGCAGCACCATGCTCTGTGGATTGCGCCGGTACTGGATCAGGAGCACGGCGGCGTCGACGGAGCGCATCAGCACGCTCGCGTCGCTCACGCCGATGATCGGCGGCGAGTCGAACACCACGAGGTCGTAGCGCCCCTTGAGCGTCGTGATGATCTCGCGCAGCCGGTTCGCGTGGATGAGGCTGAGCGTGAAATTGCCGGAGCCGCCGCTGGGCACGAAGTCGAGGCCGGGAAAGACCTCGCGCTGGATGACGTCGTCGATCGCCTTCTGCCCGAGCAGGACGTCGCCCAGCCCGGGTTCGCGGCTGCGGCCGGCGAGGCGATGCTGCGTCGGGCGCCGCAGGTCGGAGTCGATGAGCACCACCCGCTCACCCGCTTCGCCCATCAGGCGCGCGAGCCGGTGCAACGTGGTCGACTTGCCTTCGCCCGGTCCGGCGGAAAAAATCACGAGCGCCTGCGGCTGGCCGGACTTGAGCGTGAGCTTGAGATTGGTGTGCAGCACGCGAAACGGCTCCAGCTCCGCCGGATCGCCGCTGCGCCCGGCGGGATGGCGCACCAGCGGAATCACGCCGAGCACGGGAAGCCGGAGCCGCGTCTCGACGTCGGACACGGTGCGGAAGCTCGTGTCGAAATACTCCAGCATCACCGCCACGCCGATCGCGAACACGCCGCCAAAGAGCAGCGCGAAGGTCAGGTTGAGCGCCCAGCTCGGGCGGCTCGGGCGCCGGGCCGGCTCCGCGGTGTTGAGGATCTCAATCGTCTTCTTCGGCACCTGGAAATCGATCTCCCGCTGGCGCAGCGTCAGCTTCAGGGTGGTGAGCAGCCGCGTCTCGTCCTCCAGCTTCTGGACCGACTCCTCGAACGGACGCATCCGTTCGCGGGCCGAAAGGATCTGATCGACCTTCGCCTGTCCGAGCTGGTTCTTCAGCTCGACCACGCGCGCATCGGCTTCCTTGTACGCGATCTCGAGCGAATTCTCGTAGCCCTTCAGCTGGCCCTCGAGCTGCTCCTTGATCTTCGCGCGGGCCTCGACGGCGGCGACGAGATCGGGATGCGCGTCGCCGAGGCGGGGCCGCAGTTGCGTGACTTTCTGGTCGGCGACGAGGTAGGCCTGGAGGAGGTTCTGGATGTTCTGGTCGGGAATCAGCTCGGAATTGACCAGGCTCAGCCGGTCACCGGGCGGGATCGAACGGAACCGCTCCCACCGGGTCTTGCGCCCGATTGCGTCGACGCTCAGCGCAATGAGCGTGTTCTGCATCTGCCGCAGCGTCTCGATCTCCATGTCCGAATAGCGCTGGTTCAGGTCGACGCCGGAAATGTTCAGGTCCTTGCGCAGCTTCTCGACGGCGTCCCGCTGCCCGGACACCACCTGCTCCTGCTTGACGAGCTCCTGTCGCAGCTTGGCGAGGCCTTCGCGCTGGTCGGAGGTGGCGAGGGAAATCCGGTCGACCTCGTACGTCCGGGCGATCTCGTTGGCGATCTGCGCCGCGAGGGCGGGATCCTGGGCGTAGACGTTGATCTCGATCAGCGACGAGCCGCGCTGCGAGTCCACGCGCAGCATCTTGTCGATCAGGTAGCGGTACGTGACGGCCGACGGCAGCGCGGAGGTCGCACCGAGCGCCGGCGCGAGCTTCGCGTTCAACCCCAGGCGCTCGATCACCGGGTAGAGGATCTTCTCCGACTGCATGATCCGGAACTGATCCTGCAGGAAATAGGGATCGAAGATGCCGCTCGACTGGGCCTGGAACAGCTTCACCTCGCCCTCCGGTTTCTCGACCTTGACCTTGGTGGTCGAGAGGTACCAGCGGGGCAGGAACGCCGTGACGGCGAGCGCGGTCACGAGCACCAGCGCGACGATCAGCAGGATGAGCGCCTTGCGCAGGCGGATCAGGTTGAGGAAATCCGCGAGGGTGGCGTTCTCCCGGCTGGCGTCAGCGAAGGCCATGAAGGGCGGGGCCGGGCGGGCGCGGTTCAGAAGTGAAACGTCACGCCCACCGCCGCACGCGTCCGGTGCAGCCGTCGCACCGGGTCGTCGGACCGGACCCGGTCGCGGTCAAGGGTGGCGGTGGCGGTCCAGTTCTTCGTCGCGAGGTACGTGAGCGCCACGCCGGCGCGCAGCGTGGTCTCGTCGATATCGGGGATCCCGCGGCGTCCCTGCAGCTGGGCGGGCTCGTAGGTCACGGAGCCGGAGGCCACCACCAGGGCCGACAGGGCGTGCTGCACGCTGCCGAAAAGACGGTGCACCTTGGCGTCGGTGAAACGAATGACGTCGGAGGTTTCCTCGACGGTGTACCCGTATCCGCCGGCAACGTACGACTTGGGCGCGTACTCGTGCCGGCCGGAGACTTCGGCGTAGGGGGCGGTGAGGTCGCGCTCGCCATCGCGGCTGCGCCGCTCGAAGCCGAGGCGGCCGCTGAGCGAGGTCCGCTGGGCCACCTCGTAGTCGGCGCCAGCCATGAAATAATGCGAGGCCTTGTCCTTCAGGTCGCCGCCGCGCCGGTACGCCACGTCCTGGAACCGGTACTCGCCCACGAGCTTCAGCTCCGGGACGAGAGCGTGCTCGCCGGAGGCGCCGAGCAGCGTCTCCGTGCGGTCGAGATTCCGTCCGAGGGCGTCGTTGCGGTACTTGAAGTAGGTCGATCGGCCCTTGAGCGTGAGCCCGGTCTTGGGCGAGACGGGCGTGGTAAACCGGCCGTCGAACTGGTTGCGCGTGAAGGACTGGTCGGTGTTGAGCGGCACGCCCGCGAGCAGCGATTCAGGGTTGCGCGACACCACGTACGACTCGTTGAGGTCGAGCGTGGTCACCTTGGAAAACGCATGCGCCAGCCGGACGTGGATGTCGTGGCTGTCGATCAGGCGGTCGCCGGGGCGGTCGTCGAAACGGTCGAGCGTCAGGCCGTAGGCGGCGGAGAGAAACGTCTGGTCGGTGACGGAGGCCGTGTAATCGATGCGGGGAGCCAGCGTCCACACGGTGCTGTCCACGGCATTCGTGGCGGCGCCGAAGATGTTGCTGTCGTGCGACAGCCCGCCCCGGACGGAGACCTTCAGGTCCTTCTCGGACGGCTGCTCCGGGACTGGGGCGTAGACGGCCATGACAGGCAGGGCGATCAGCAGTCCGGAGATCGTGAGGACGCAGGAAAGTTTGCTCATTCGACGCCGAAAAGGGTGCGCCGTCACGTAGGCGCAATCGAGTTCCGTAAGCAATTACTTTCCCCGTCCGGGCGGCAGCGCCGGGTTCAGGAGGACAAACAGGTTCTCGGCGAGCTTCTGCGGCGGGCCGAACGGGAAGTCCCGCGGCAGGGTGCCGGTGAGCAGGCCGGCATACACCCCGCCCCATTCGCCGAACCGGTCCGGCACGGCGCCGGTGGCGCCCGGCAGGATGGGAGTGGCGTTGAGTTCCGAAAAAAACGGCCGGTCGAGCGTCCGGGGCGTCAGCAGGAGCCCGCCGATCGGCTGGTCGAGCGTGACGGCGTAGAAGTCGCGGAGCCGCGGCGGCTGCGCCCAGGCCCGGGTCTGGCCGTACCAGGCGAGGCCGGCCGGCACATCGCTCATCAAGCCGAAGTGCCCCCTGGCCTCCCGCCGGTCGAGTTCCGCCCGCAGGCTCTGGAAAAGGGCGGGAAAATACGGCGGGTAGTGAAAGTGCAGGCGCCGGGGTTCGAGGACGTCGTGCAACAGGGGCAGCGCCTGCAGTGCGAGCAGCACGGTCGCCGCCGTGCGCGGCCAGGCCGCCAGGGTCGCATGACTGCCGAGCAGGACGAAAAAGAAACCTGCGCCAAACACGATCAACAGCGGCGCCAGCCACACCGCCGCATGCCGCTCCGATTCGCCGGAGTTCAGGCCCGCCTGCGCCAGCAGCATCGCGCCGGCGACCGCGCAAGCCACCCAGCGCAGGCGGTTCACGGCCGGCGAGCGGAACGTGTACAACCAGCTCGCGACGAAGAACGCCCCGAGCCACATCGCGCCGCCGGACCAGAGCCGATCCTTCAGGTCCTCCTGCAGCGCGGTGAGCGCCTTGTTGCCCAGCTTGCGCAAGTCGAGCCGGGGCAGCTCGGCGGAAAGCGTGGCGCGCACCGCGGCCGGTTCCGCCGTCGGATCGCCGGCCTTGAGCGCGACGTTCTGCACGGCAAGCGCCGCGGGATGGCCGGTGAGCGCGACGTTGCGCATCACCCACGGCGCGGCCACGGCGGCAAACCCGGCGACGACGCACAGCGGCGCGAGCAGCCGGGCGCGCCCGGTGAATCGCACCAAGCCGTATCCGACCGCGACCAGCAGGACGGCGCCCGCGGAATACTCGGCCAGGAACAGCAGCCCGGTCACGCCCCCGAGCAGGAGCAGCCGCCCGGCGGGCGCGCGGGTCGCGGCCTCCGCGCCGGCGCCGGCTTCGATCCGCTCCCACAGCAGCAGGGCGAAAAGCACCAGCACCATGAGCAGCGAGGTGCCGTTCACCGCGACCGTGGCCTGCCAGGGCGCGACCGAGACGAGGAGCCCGAGCGCAGCGAGCCAGCCGGCGGCCGGGTCGAACAGGCGCCGCGCGAGAACGAACGCGAGCGCCGCGGCGAGCCAGAGGAAGCCGAGGTTGAGCGCCAGCAGGAGGTAGTCGCCGCCGAAGCCGTCGGGCGGCACCGGCGGGCGCTCGAACAGCGCGGCGCGCGTCTCCGCGGGCAGCAGGCGCAGCGCGCCGGCGATCGCGAGCGGATAAAGGGGAGCGTGATAGAGTTCCGGATACGGCGTGCGCGGGTCAAAGCGCACGCCGCGGGCCTGCAGCCAGGCGGCCGTCTGCGGATGGTTCACCAGCGTGGTGAAGCCCTCCCCGAGCGCGAGCTGGCGGCCGAGATCCGCCTGCAGCAGCGTCGTCTCCGTGACCGGGCCGTGAAACTGCTTCCACGCGACGAGGACCGACAGGGCCAGCGTGCCGGCCAGGACGGCGGCCAGCCGGACCCAGCGCGAGCCCGCGCCCACCTCGAGCCAGTGAATCAACTCCTGCGCGCGCTTCATGGGCGCCACCACGCCGGGCGCGGACAGGACGGGGGCGTGAGCGGCGGACGCGGGGGGTGGACCGGGCCGGTCATTTGTCGATCACGTCGAGCTCCGGCCATTGCGCGATCTTGCGATGCAGCGTGCGGCGGCTGACGCCCATCAGTTCGGCCGCCCGGGTGCGATTGCCCCGG
>CALFZM010000286.1 GCA_937952235.1 uncultured Opitutia bacterium
CGCTGCGGACCGGTCGGTCGAACGTCAGCCGCCTGGGGACAGGCGGCTCCACCCGTTGGGTCGAAACGCAGTCGTGATGATGGGAAATACTTCTTCCCGTCGGCGCAGGAAAGGTGGAGCGGCTTGTCCTCAAGCCGCTGCGGACCGGTCGGTCGAACGTCAGCCGCCTGGGGACAGGCGGCTCCACCCGCTGGGTCGAAACGCAGTCGTGATGATGGGAAATACTTCTTCCCGTCGGCGCAGGAAAGGTGGAGCGGCTTGTCCTCAAGCCGCTGCGGACCGGTCGGTCGAACGTCAGCCGCCTGGGGACAGGCGGCTCCACCTCAACGCGTGCCCGTGGCGGCCCACGCTTCCCGACCGCTCACCCGTCGTCGCTGCGAAACGGCACGGCCGGCAGCCCGGCCCCGTTGTACAGGTTCGCCTCGGGGAAATTGATGAACGCATACCGCACCGCGACCGGTTCGCGGACCTGCGGCGACGTGACCACGAGGGTGTCACGTTCGATCCGGCCTGCGGCCGGATGGAAGACACGGTCGGCGCCGGCGAGCTCGAGCGCCTGCACCGGCTTCTCATGCGCGACCAGCCCCCCGGCGGCATGCTCGAAGCGCACCCGCATCGCCGCGCCTTCGCGCGTCGCACCCGCGAACGTCGGCCCGGTGTCGTCGCACACGCTGTCGTAGTCGCGATTCCGCGCGAGCAAGGCCAGGCGGCGGCCGATTTCCTGCTGGCTGGCCGGATGCAGGTCGCGCGCCTCGCCCAAGTCGATTGCCACCGCCTGCCCGGTGCTGGGCAGGGCCAGCGCCCTGGTCTGCGCCTCGCGCAGGAGGGCGAAGCTCCGGCCTTTCTCCCCCTGGTCTCCGGTCGGGGCGTAGGCGGCGAGGTTCACCCAGTAGAACGAAAGGTCTTCCTGTGCGAAGTGGGCCCGCCAGGACGTCACCAGCGCGCCAAGGAGCGCGCGGTACTCGCCGGCCCGCGGCGTGTCGCTCTCACCCTGGTACCAGAGCACGCCGCGCAGCGCGTAGGGCAGGAGGGGATTGATCGTTCCGTTGAACATCCCCGCCGGCATGCGCGGGTCGCCGGGACCGCGCGGCGGCCTCGGCCGGGGATTGCGACGCAGCCACTCCTGGTGCAGGGCGGCCGGGTCGATCCGCGCCGTGCCGCGCGCGCCCCTGGCCGCCGGTACGGGAGGGGCGGGAAGCGCCCGGGCGGCGGCTTCTGCCTGGGTCCAGGTCGCGAGCGCCGCGTCGTATTCGGCATTCCGCGACGCAAAGGCTGCGAGATCCTCGCGCCAGCGTGCGCCCACGGCGGCGAACGCCGGGTCGCCGGCGAGCGCCGCCGGGCTGAGCCACGCCTCGATCGGCGTGGGGCCCTTCGCCGCGTGAACCAGGCCGATCGGCACGCCCAGCCGCGGCTGCAGGTCGCGGGCGAAGAAGTAGCCGACGGCCGTGAACGCCCCGGTCGTGTCCGGCGTCGCCATCTGCCAGCCGCCCGTCTTGACGGTATCCGCCGGCGCCTCCGCCACCGTGGGTTCGATGCGCACGTGCCGGATGAGCGGGTTCGCCGCCGCAGTGATCTCCGCGGCCGCGGGGGTGGCGCGACCGACGGGCCGTTCCATGTTCGATTCGCCCGCGCAGAGCCAGACCTCGCCCACCACGACGTTGCGGAGCGTGAGGGTGTTGGAGCCCGCGACAACCAGGTCGGCGCCCGCGGCCGAGGCGGGCAGGGCGGGGAGATAGACGATCCAGCGGCCGTCCGGGCCCACGGTGGCGGACTGCTGCTGTCCCGCAAAGCTCACGGTCACCTTCTCGCCCTTCGCGCCCGTGCCCCAGACCGGCACGGGTTTGTCCCGCTGCAGCACCGCGTGATCGCCGAAGGGCGCCGCGACCGCCACATCCGCGCGGGCGAAGGCAGCGGCAGCCAGGACGATGGCGAACGCGCACGCGCGCGCCGGATGAAGCGGGAAAGACATCGCCTTCCGCAACTAAGCGTTCGCCGCGCGCAGTCAAAGCGCGAACGGGCGCATTTCCCGTGGCGGCGCGACGATCCTCGCTCCGGAGCTGCCCGGCACCGAGCGCTGCCGGATTCCCGGGGCCTGCCCTGGCCGTCGATCTGCCGTCGGAGGACGGCGGCGCTTGCATGCCTGCAACCGCCGCCCTAAATCGCCGGACATGCCCCTCCGCCGCCTCTCCTTCGTCGTGCCCTGGCTCGGTTTGCTGGGTTTCGCTTTCGGCGCCGATCGCCCCGGCATCAACCAGACCGAAGCCAATGTCCCGGCCTACACGCTGCCCGACCCGCTGGTGCTGCCCGACGGCACCCGTATCCGCGATGCGGCGACCTGGCGCAGCCGGGCGCGGCCCGCCCTGCTCGAGATCTTCGCCCGCGAGGTGTACGGGCGCACGCCGGGCGGCCGGCCGGAAGGCATGCACTGGCAGGTCACCTCGGTCGATCGTGCGGCGCTGGGCGGCAAGGCAGTGCGCAAGGAGGTCACGATCTGGTTCACGGCGCAGAAGGACGGCCCCAAGGTCCAACTTCTCATCTACCAGCCGCCCGGCGCCGCCGGCGCCCACCGCCCCTGGCCGACCTTCCTCGGGTTGAATTACTACGGCAACAACTGCGTCAACGTCGACCCCGGCATCACGCTGTCGACCGCCTGGATGCGCCCGACGAAGGAATTCGGCATCGTCAATAATCGTGCCACGGAGGCGACGCGCGGCGCGCACGCCTCGCGCTGGAACGTCGAGAGCGTCGTCGCCCGCGGCTACGCGACGGCGACGATGTACTACGGCGACCTGTGCGAGGACCGGAACGAGGGGCTCGACCACGGCGTCGCGACGCTTTTCCGCACCGGCGGCGTCGAGGCCCGCGCGCCCGACGCGTGGGGCGCGATCGGCATCTGGGCGTGGGGGCTCAGCCGTGCGCTCGACTACCTGCAGAGCGACCCGGAGATCGACGGCCGGCGCGTCGCCGTGCACGGACACTCCCGGCTGGGCAAGGCGGCCCTCTGGGCCGGCGCGCAGGACGAGCGCTTCGCGTACGTCATCTCCAACAACTCCGGCGCCGGCGGCGCGGCGCTCTCGAAGCGCATTTTCGGCGAGACCGTGGAACGCATCAACACCTCGTTCCCGTTCTGGTTCGCCCGGAATTTCCGCGCCTACAACGCCCGCGAGCAGGACCTGCCCGTCGATCAGCACCAGCTCGTCGCGCTGATCGCACCGCGGCCGGTGCACGTCGCCAGCGCGACCGAGGACCTGTGGGCCGACCCGCGCGGCGAGTTTCTCTCCGCCAAACACGCCGGACCGGTCTACGCGCTCTTCGGCCGAAAGGGCCTCGGCGTCGCCGACCTCCCCGCCCCCGAGCAGCCCGCGCTCGGCGATGCGGTTGCCTACCACCTGCGCACCGGCAAGCACGACATCACCGCCTATGACTGGCAGCGGTACATGGATTTCGCCGACAAGGTGCTGAAGTAAGGTGGAGCAGCCTGTCCCCAGGCTGCTTCCGGGATCTTCGAATGCTCCCAAGCC
>CALFZM010000287.1 GCA_937952235.1 uncultured Opitutia bacterium
CTGGAGTCCACCACGTATCCGGGAACCACCGACGAGGATCTACGCGGCGTGATCGAGCAGGTGTCGGGCCTCAAGGCCGGCACGGACTTTCACCTCGCATTCTCCCCGGAACGCGAGGATCCGGGCAATCCCAGCAGCGTGGTGGCCACCATCCCGAAGGTGGTGGGCGGCTATACGCCGGCGTGCCTGCAGCGGGCGGTCGCGCTGTATTCGCTCGCGATCAAGACCCTCGTGCCCGTGTCGTCGTGCCGCGTGGCGGAGGCGACGAAGCTGCTCGAGAACACCTTCCGCAGCGTGAACATCGCGCTGGTGAACGAACTGAAGGTCGTCTACGCGGCGATGGGGATCGACGTGTGGGAGGTCATCCACGCGGCGAAAACCAAGCCGTTCGGCTTCATGCCGTTCTACCCGGGACCGGGCCTGGGCGGTCATTGCATTCCGATCGATCCCTTCTACCTGACCTGGAAGGCGCGGGAATACGGCCAGCACACGCGCTTCATCGAGCTTGCGGGGGAAATCAACACCGCGATGCCCGACCACGTGATTCACCGCGTCGCGGATGCACTCAACGAACGATCGAAGGCGATCAAGGGGAGCCGCATCCTTGTCGTCGGCCTCGCCTACAAGCCGAATGTCGACGACGAGCGCGAGTCTCCCAGCTACGTCCTCATGGAGCGGCTGCAGCAGCGGGGTGCGACGGTGGCCTATCACGATCCCTACGTGCCGGTGATCCGGCCCACGCGCGAACACGCGCACTGGGCCGGCGTGCGCTCCGAGCCGTGGAACCGGGAAACGGTGCAGTCGTACGACCTCGCCCTGATCGCGACCAATCACGCCAACGTCAATTACCAGGAGCTCGCCGACTGGTCGCCCCTGATCGTCGACACGCGCAACGCGATGACGGCGGTCAAAACGAAACCGGGCCAGGTCCTGAAGGCCTGAGCTGGAATGATGCATTTGCGGTGGAGCCGCCTGTCCCCAGGCGGCTGAGGTTGGACCGCTCCGCAGCAGCTTGAGGACAAGCTGCTCCACCCTTCAGTGCGGCCGTTCGAACGGGCACGCGCCTCCGTCGCAGCCGCCCTGCGGGCCGAACGATCGGTCGCCCGGCCCGATGCCTCTCGCCTCGCCAAAAAGAGGGCGGCGCCGATATGACGGCGCCGCCCGCGTGAGTCGCCGGGCCGGATGGCGACGGCTCCGGACTATGCCGGGATCAGAAGCGTCCGTTGATGCCCGCGGTCACCGTGACGAAGTTCATCAACAGCCGCTGGGTGCGGCCCTTGAATCCGCGGTAGAACACCTGCGGCTCGTTGAAGATGTTGGCGACATCCAGGCTGAAGCTGACCGCCGGCTTGTATTGATATCCGATGCCGACATTCACGGTCTTGTATGATTCGCGATACAGGCGGAGCGCCGCGTTGGTGTTGTACGACGTGATGTATTCGCCGGTGAAGTTGTACAGGACGCGGGCGTTGAACTTCCGGTAGGACCACGACAGCGACGCATTGGCGGCGTACGGGATGAATCCGGCGACATCCCGGCGCGTGAGGTAGGTGTTGCCGGTGAACTGTCCGTGCGTGTCGATCCACGTGTAGTTGAACGACCCTGCCAGCCCGCGCAGCGCCCCGGGCAGGAACGTGAACTGTTGCCGGTAGGCAAACTCCCAGCCCTGGGCGATGGCCGAGCTGGCGTTGACCGACGAGAATTCCGCCCAGCCCTCGTAGTTGCCGTCGTAGCCGTTGTTGGGACCGGTGCCGATCGTGCCGACCTCCTGGTCGTTGATGATGTAGTCCTTGATGTCCTTGTGGAACCAGCTCACCGAGAGCTGGCCCACCGGCTCGAAGTAGTATTCGAGCGAGACGTCCCAGTTGCGCGCCGTCTGGGGCTTGAGGCCGGGATTGCTGATCGTGACGCGCTGGAGGGTTTCGTTCGGGGTTTCCGAGGGGAGGAAGTTGCCCAGCGGGGCGCGGCCGAAGCTGGTCGAGTAGCTGACGCGCGCCTTCAGGTTCGACGTGATGTCGTGGTAGGCATGCACGCTCGGGAAGGGCTTGCGGTAGTCGCCGCTGAGTTCGCGGAAGTTGTTCGCATAATCGCGCTGCGCCGAGCCGGCGGGATCCGCCTGCTGTTGCGCGGCGGTGCTGAGGGTGCGGGCCCGCACCCAGCCCCAACTGTCGACGGTGGTGTCCTCCAGCCGGACGCCGCCCAGGAACCCGGTGCGGGCGGCCCAGCCGTCGCGGCCGAGCCGGCCCTGCGCCATGATATAAGCGGCTTGCGCCACCTCGGTCAGGCCGCGCGTGCCGGTGTACTTCTGCGTCTCGTGATAATACAGGTCCTCGCGCCAGAGCGTCGGATCCTTCGGCCGGCGCTTGTCCATGTAGGCATTCGAGTACCAGCGCGGGAAGCGCAGCCCGGTCTCGCGGGCGTAGTAGGTGTTGATCGAGGGGTCAGGCGCCAGCGGGCCGGTGCCGGTGTAGAGGTAGCGGTGGTTGTCCTTGCCCCAGATGTCGACGACCTGCTCGCGATACGACACGCCGGCCTTCAGGTAGATCGGCGCGGAGGTCGGCAGCTGGTAGCGGGCGTTGAAGCGGTACTGCCGGAGCGTCTGGTCGTTCTGGTTGTTGCCGTTCGTCAGGCCGCTCGTGGTCGGGCGATAGAGCGTCGAATCCAGGAAATCGGGACCGCCGTTCTGCGTGAAGCGCGGGAATTCGTCCGAGGCCGAGCGGTCGATGATCCAGCCCGCGCCGGCGAGGCGCATGGTCAGGGATCCCGCGGTGCCGTCGCCATTGTTGAGGTGCGTGTAGCCGACGCTCGCGGCGTAATCGATCTGCCAGTTCCGGTAATCGTGCTCGCCGGTGAAATCCAGGCGCCGGGTCCGGACGTAGTAGTTGCGCGGTCCGTCGATCAGGATGTCGATGTTGTTGGCGGTGACGGGACGGACGACCGTGACGGTGTCCGAGGACGCGGGACCGACCACGCCCGTGGTGTTGCTCGGGACGGTCGTCGCGCTGCCCGTGAACGCGCGCACTTCCATGCGGCGGCGGAAGCGCTCGAAATTGTTGTTGCCGAGCAGCGTCACCGAATAGCGCGTCGAGGGCGACCAGCGGTAGTCGGTGCGGAAGCTCAGGCTCGACTGCTTGCGGTTGTTGTAATTGTCCCACATCCGGTAGTCCCAGATGTACGCGGAGCGATCGAGGACGGCCTGGTAGTCGAAGGTGGTGCTGGTGCCGCCGACGGCGTTCTCGCTGTAGAAGGCGTTGACCGCGATGGCCAGGTTGCGCTGGCCGCCGAAGACGTCGAACAGCTCCTGATGCGCCATCGTGGCGAGGGGATGCGCGCGGTGCTGCTCGCGCAGCGGGATCTGCTCGAGGAAGGGCGGCGCCCAGCGCGTGGTGAAGCTGTACGTCGTGCGGCGCTTCTCGCGCATGCTGAGCGGCGAGCGGGTCTTCAGGTTGACTGTGCCGCCGAGGGAATCGGCGCCCTTGTCGGGCGTGTGGCCCTTGATGAGTTCGAGCGACTCGAACATCGTGCCGGTGATGCTCTGCATCTCGAACGCGCGGCTGGTGCCGAGGCTGGGCAGCAGGCCGCCGTCGACGGTGACGGTGTTGAGCGCGGGCGCCATGCCGCGCATGTTGAACTGGTAGTTCAGGCCCTCGTCGGTCGGGCTGCCGGCGACGCCCGGCAGGCGGGCGACCACTTCACCCGCGCTCATGTTCGGCAGGTTGCCGAAGGAGTCCATCGCGACGACGTTCTTCACGTTCTCCGCGTTGCGCTGCGCGGTAAGGGCGGCGGCGTCGCCCTCGCGTTCGCCCGTGACCTTGAACTCCGTCATCTTGTAGATGCCGGTGGTGAGGTCGAAATTGCGCTCGGCCCGGGCGCCGGCCGCGACCACGACGACGCCGCGGGTCGTATCGAGACCGATGTAGGAGACTTCGAGCTCGTGCGTGCCCGCCGGCACGCCGGTCAGGACAAAGCGGCCGGTGGCGTCGGCGAACGCGGACAGGCCGAGTCCCTTGATCGTGACGCGGGCGCCTTCAAGGAGGTTGCCGGTGGCGGCGTTGCTCACCGTGCCGGCGATCACGCCGGAGGCATCGGCCGCGGCGAGCGGAGAGACGAACACGGCTCCCAGGAGGAGGTGGCACAGCGCGAGCACTGAAGCTGCGCGCAGCAAGGTGTGCACCGACGAACGAGCGAACTGTCGTAGTACAGACAGCGACATGGTAGGTTTGGTTTAGGGTTGTGGGTCCCGCCGACGGCGTGGCCGCGCACCGGCGAAAAGGGCAAGAAAAGCGGCCGCGGGGGGCGCGGCACGGGGTAGTCAGGACATGGCTATCCGTTCGTTGGGACAGGGACGAGTCAACGGGAAATCCGGCCGACGCAGTCGTGCCCGGCGGACGGATTTGTCGGACAGAACGACTCGCGTCCGGCCGGACACCCGAGCATCCTCCGCCGCGGGGGAGCGCATGAAACCGGACCCGGATTCCGCCGCTCGCAGTCCCTCTAAATGGTCGGGGCGACAGGATTCGAACCTGCGACCTCCTGGTCCCAAACCAGGCGCTCTACCAGGCTAAGCTACACCCCGGAAACGACGCCGAAGGTTGGCGTTGGCGGGGTGGTGTCAACGTTGGTCTCCCTGCGGAAACGCGCGGGCGCGAGCGGCGCGTCCGCGGGTCAATCTCTTCTTGCGTCGACCCTCAAACCGTTTTCTTCTGCGCCCACCTTCCTCCCTCCATGGATACCATTTCTCGCGAAAACAATAGCATGCTGCCGGTTGGCGCCATCATCGTGGGCGTCATCGCCCTGCTGCTGGGCGGCTACTCGGCCATCACCTTGTCCAAGGTGAACAAGACCGTGGCGGAGCAGCAGGAGAAGCTCGCGAAGATCGATGCCGTGGAGTCGGCCGCCAACCAGGCCGCGTCGTCCACGGAGATGCTGAAGAAGCAGTACAACGACCTCCGGGCGCAGACGCAGGCCGGCTTCGATCAGGTCGGGCCGTTGCTGGGGCGGTTGCAGGAGTCGGTGACGAAGCTCGAGGAAGCCGCGAAGAAGCCGGCGCCGGCCGCCGCCGACGCCAAGAAGGCGGGCAAGAAGGGCGCCGAGCCCGCCGTCGCGGGTCCGGGCGAGTATGTGGTCAAGCCCGGCGACAGTGGCATGAAGATCGCCAACGCCAACGGCGTCTCGATCGGCGCGCTCCAGTCGGTCAACCCAGGCATCAACTGGAACGCCCTCAAGCCCGGCCAGAAGCTGAAGCTGCCCAAGAAGTGATTTCCGGCGCCCGGGTGCGCCAGATGCCTCTCGCCCTCCCGGCGGGAGGCATTTTTTTTAGCCTCATGATTCCCGATCCGGCCGGTCCCCAGCGCTGGCAGCCGCTCGCCCAGCGTTCGCAGCTCCAGACCCGTGTATTCGCCGTCCTGGGACGCACGTACCGCCATCCGGTGCGCCGGATCGAGCGGGAGTTTGTGGTGATCGACGCGCCCGACTGGGTGAACGTGGTCGCGCACACCGCCGACGACCGGCTCGTGCTCGTGCGCCAGTTCCGCTACGGCATGGACGGGTTTTCGCTCGAGGTCCCCGGCGGGATCGTGGAGCCGGGCGAGGATCCCGTGGCCGCCGGCGTGCGCGAGTTGCAGGAGGAGACCGGCTACGCGGGGACCTCCGCCCGGCTGCTGGGCAGCGTGCGGCCCAATCCCGCGATCCAGGCCAACCACTGCCACCTCGTGCTCGTGGAGGGCGTCACGCTGGCGCACGCGCAGGCCTGGGACCCCGACGAGGAGATCGAGGTCACGACGCCGACCGTGGCGGAGGCGCTCGCGCTCGCCCATTCCGGTCAGATCGTGCATGCCCTCGCGCTCAACGCGCTGATGCTGTTCGAGCCCGTCTGGCGCGCGCGCCGGGCCGGCATTTGACTTCGCCGGTGGGACCGGTTTCCTGCCGCCTCCATGCCTGCCTCCGCGCCGACCTTCGCCAATCCGCCCGAGACGCTCGGCCCGGTGGCCAACGGTCACGTGCCGGCCGCCCTCGAGCAGGAGGTCCGCCGGATCTACGCGCGCAGCCCGCTGTACGCCCGGCGGTTTCCGCTGCACGCGGAGCCGTTGCAGTGGTCGTGCTACCGCGAGATCCCCGCCCTCTCGAAGAAGGAGATCGTCGAACGCGGCCACCAGGCGTTCTTCGCCGACTACGCCGCGATCGAGCGGGGGCTGGCGGCGAAGAAATTCGAGTACGAGAGCACCGGCGGGACGACCCAGTCGCCGATGACGGTGATCATGGAGGAAGGCTGGTGGAATGCGCAGACGGAGCGCGCGTACCTGGCTTCCCCGATCCTGCGGTCCTTCGTGGGGCGTCCGTATCGCAAGTGCGTGCTCGCGCCGGTGGGCTGCTCGAGCAACCTCTGCCCGTACGAGGATCATCCGTTTCCGCACCGGTATTTCGACGGCGTCGTCTACCTCAACCTCTCCAGCGATCCGTTCGCGTTCCCGGAGTCGGAGTGGGATCGCATCGTGCTCGAGCTCCAGGCGACGCAGCCCGAGGTGCTCGAGGGCGAGCCGGTTTACCTGTCGCTGCTCGCGCGCGCGGCGAAGAAGCGCGGCGTGCGCGTCCCGAGCCTCAAGGCCGTCATCCTCACCTATGGCAAGGCGAGCGCGCAGCACGGCGCGAGGATCGCGGAGCAGTTCCCCGCGGCCCAGGTCGACCTCTACGGCTCGACCGAGGCGGGCTACCTGTTCGTCGGCGAGGCATTCAAGGACGACTCCCGGGTGATCGACGCCAACGCCTTCATCGAGCTCGTGCCCTGGCGGGCGCACCTGCCGGACGTGTTCCAGATCTACGTCACGACGCGCGATCGCGAGGCCATGCCGCTGCTGCGCTATCACACGGGCGACATCGTGCAGCGTTTCCCGACCGGATTCCGGTTGCTGGGCCGCGAGGCCGGCCTCTACTTCCGGCCGGACGGCTCCCTGGTCTCGCCGACCGAGGTCGATGCCGCGCTGCCGGAGGGGTTCGCTTGCTGGCACTACTCGCTCGTGCAGACGGGCGAACAGCGGTGGGATTTTCATTACGTGGCCGACCACACGGCCGACCACCGCGCGGTGGAGGCCGCGCTCGCCGCGCTGCTGGGCAGCGGGGTGCGGGTGAACGCGTTTCGTCGCAAGTTCATCGCGCCGGCGGCGAGCGGGAAGTTTGCGCTGCTGAAGCCGCTGGCGCGCGCGTAGCTGGCGACGGCGTCTGCCGGCTGCCTCGCCGTCAGGCGGGCGGCACGCGCCGCCCCAGCGGTGGAGCGGCCTGGCCCAGGCCGCTGCGGCGCCGTCCTTCGCACGTCAGCCGCCCGGGGACGGTCGGCTCCACCCGCGCGGCTATTGTTCCGGCTCCGGCGCCGCGTTCCTGCCGTCGATCCTTCTCCAAAAGGTTAGGGGGCCTAATAAGCTCGGCCGGGAAAGCGCGCGCCTTTACATCCCCGGGGGCGTGGTGGAATTTCACGCGGTTTTGCGACTTCACCCCGGCTGCGAACTCTTGCGATGAATTTTGTTGGCTCCCTCTTCCGCTCTTCGATCGGCCGGAAATTCCTCATGGCCGGGACGGGTCTCGTGCTGATCGCCTTCGTGGTCGGGCACCTCGTCGGCAACCTGCAGGTTTTCTCGCATCCCGACCGCATCAACGGCTACGCGCAGTTCCTGCACAACCTCGGGCCGCTGCTCTGGGTCGCCCGCCTGGGTCTGATCGCCGCGGTGCTGATCCACGTCTGGGCCGCGACGGTGCTGACGCTGGAAAACCGCCAGGCGCGCGGCAGCGCTTACGGGGTCAAGCACACCATCCGGGCTACGCTCGCGTCGCGCACGATGCGGCTGACCGGTTATGTCGTGCTCGCCTTCCTCGTTTATCACCTCGCGCATTTCACGCTCGGGGCGGCGCAGTCGGGCACGTTCAAGGACAACCTGCCCGCCTACACCATGCAGGAGGAATATCGCGTGGGTGGGTTCCCCGTGGTGGCGGCCGGCACGCAGGTGGCCGATGTGCACACCATGGTGATCCGCGGGTTCCAGCACCCGGCGGTGGCGCTGTTCTATATCGTCGCCGTGGGCCTCCTCAGTTTCCACCTCCTTCACGGCATCGACAGCCTTTGCCAGACGTTCGGCTGGCGCACGAACAAGTGGGCGGGCGGCCTGCGCGCCTTCGCCCTCGTGTTCTGCCTCGCGTACTTCGCCGGCAACCTCGCCATCCCCGGGGCCGTGCTGGCCGGGCAGTTGCAGCCGCGCCCGGCGGCGGTCGCCCGCTGATCGGAACCCTCCACCTCCCAACGCAACCCGTTCCCTGCGCGCCGCGCCTATGGCCACGCTCGACTCCAAGGTACCCGCCGGTCCGCTCGCCGACAAGTGGCGCAAGCACAAGGCCGACATCAAGCTCGTCAACCCCGCCAACAAGCGGAAGTACGAGGTGATCGTCGTGGGCGCCGGCCTGGCCGGCTCCTCCTGCGCGGCCACGCTGGCCGACCTCGGCTACAAGGTGAAGTGCTTCGTCTTTCACGACAGCCCGCGCCGCGCCCACTCGATCGCCGCACAGGGCGGCATCAACGCCGCGAAGAACTACCAGAACGACGGCGACAGCGTCTACCGGCTCTTCTACGACACCATCAAGGGCGGTGACTACCGCTCGCGCGAAGCCAACGTCCACCGGCTGGCCGAGGTCTCGGTCAACATCATCGACCAGTGCGCCGCCACCGGCGTGCCCTTCGCCCGCGAATACGGCGGCCTGCTCGCGAACCGATCCTTCGGCGGGGCGCAGGTTTCGCGCACGTTCTACGCCCGCGGCCAGACCGGACAGCAGCTCCTCCTCGGCGCCTATTCGCAGCTCTCGCGCGCCGTCGGCGCCGGCACGGTCGAGCTGCACACGCAGAGCGAGATGCTCGACCTCGTGCTCGTCGGCGGCCAGGCCAAGGGCATCATCACCCGCGACCTTGTCACCGGCGCGATCGAGCGCCATGCGGGCGACGCCGTCGTCCTCGCCACCGGCGGCTACGGCAACGTCTTCAACCTGTCCACCTACGCCCGCGGTTCCAACACCACCGCCATCTGGCGCGCCTACAAGCGCGGCGCGTGTTTCGCCAATCCCTGCTACACGCAGATTCATCCGACCTGCATCCCGGTGAGCGGCGACTACCAGTCCAAGCTCACGCTGATGTCGGAGTCGCTGCGCAACGACGGCCGCATCTGGGTGCCGAAGCGGAAGGAGGACTGCGGCAAGGATCCCAACGCCATCGCCGAGGGCGACCGCGACTACTACCTGGAGCGGATGTATCCGGCGTTCGGCAACCTCTGCCCGCGCGACATCGCCTCCCGCGCCGCCAAGCGCGTGTGCGACGAGGGCCGCGGCGTCGGGCCGGGCGGGCTGGGCGTGTATCTGGATTTCTCCGACGCCATCCGCCGGCTGGGCGAGAACGGCGTGCGCGAGCGCTACGGCAACCTCTTCGACATCTACCACGAGATCACCGCGGAAAGCGCCTACCAGACGCCGATGCGCATCTTCCCGGCCGTGCACTACACGATGGGCGGGCTCTGGGTGGACTACAACCTGATGTCCAACATCCCCGGCCTGTTCGTGCTCGGGGAGGCCAACTTCTCCGACCACGGCGCCAACCGGCTCGGCGCCTCCGCCCTGATGCAGGGCCTGGCCGACGGCTATTTCGTCATTCCCTACACGATCGGCGACTACCTCGCGTCGCAGAAACCCGGCTCGCGGCCGAGCGCCGACAGCGTGGAGTTCAAGGGCGCGGAGGAGAACGTCACGGCGATGACGCGGCGCTTCCTCGCCAACCAGGGCCGGGAGCCGGTGAGTCATTTCCACAAGCGCCTCGGCAAGATCATGTGGGAATTCTGCGGCATGGCGCGCACCAGGGAAGGCCTGCAGAAGGCGGTGCAGCAGATCCCCGCCCTGCGCGAGGAATTCTGGGCCAATGTCCGCGTGCCGGGCTCGGCCGACACGCTCAACCAGTCGCTCGAACAGGCCGGCCGCGTGGCCGATTTCCTCGAGCTCGGTGAACTGATGTGCCGCGACGCGCTCACCCGGGAGGAGAGCTGCGGCGGCCATTTCCGCGAGGAGCACCAGCACCCCGACGGCGAGTGCAAGCGCGACGACGCCAATTTCGGCCACGTCGCCGCCTGGGAGTACCAGGGCCCGGACAAGGCCCCGGCCCGCAACGTCGAAGCGCTCAATTACGAGTTCGTGAAGATGAGCGTGCGCAACTACAAGTGAGCGCCGCCTGAGCGCGTCCTGCCGCCTTCATTAAACCTGACTTCCGATGGTCGCCGCCAACCACTCCACCCAGCCCCTCTCCCTCACGCTCCGCGTCTGGCGCCAGGCGGGCCCGAAGGAACCCGGCAGGTTCGTCGACTACCCGTCGAAGAACCTGAACCCGAACATGTCGTTCCTCGAGATGCTCGACGTCGTGAACGACGAGCTCACGGCGAAGGGCGAGGAACCGATCGCGTTTGCCCACGATTGTCGCGAGGGCATCTGCGGCACGTGTTCGTGCACGATCAACGGCAAGCCGCATGGCCCCGGCCGCGGCGTCGCCACCTGCCAGGTTTACGTGCGCAGCTTCCGCGACGGCGACGTGATCACGGTCGAGCCGTTCCGCGCCGAGGCCTTCCCGATCGTCAAGGACCTCGTCACCGATCGCAGCGCATTCGACAAGATCCAGCAGGCGGGCGGCTTCATCACCGCGCGCGCCGGCTCGGCCCCCGACGCCAACGCGATCCCGGTGCCGAAGGGCGACGCCGACCTCGCGATGGACGCCGCCACGTGCATCGGCTGCGGCGCCTGCGTCGCCGCGTGCAAGAACGCCAGCGCGATGCTCTTCGTCGCCGCCAAGGTCGGCCACCTCGGCCTGCTGCCGCAGGGCCAGGCCGAGCGCGACCGCCGCGTGCTCGCGATGGTGCAGACGATGGACGACCTCGGTTTCGGCAGTTGCACCAACCAGTACGAGTGCAGCGCCGCCTGCCCCAAGCTCATCTCGCACGAGTTCATCGCGCGGATGAACCGCGACTACTTCAAGGCGTCGCTGCGCTCCTCCTTCCGGCCCGAGTCGCTCGGCGCCGGCGGCGGCGCAGGCTGAGGTGGGTCGAGCGGTGGAGCAGCCTGTCCCCAGGCTGCTGTTTTCCCCGTCCCCGACGGGGTGATTTCCGCTGGATTCGGTGGCAGCCGCCGGGGGAAAGGCTGCGCCCCGTCGCTCGATCGGCGCCCAGATCTGCATCGACTCCTCCCCGGGGCGACGTTAGCACGGCGTCGCGCGTCCACCCCGGCGCGCCTCGAAACCCCCTCCTCGTCATGCGCCAGACCCTGCGCCTGCTGCTTGTGAGCCTTGCCGTGCTCAGCCTGTGTCGGATCTCCCTCGCCGCGACCCTCACGGGCCGCGTCCGCGACGCCAACACCAACGCCTTTCTCCTCGGCGCCACCGTGAGCCTCCGCGAATTGAGCCGCGACGCGACCACGGATCGCGAAGGCGCGTTCCACTTCGCCGACGTGCCCCCGGGCACCTACACCCTGGCAACCACCTACCTCGGCTACGCCGACGTCACGCAGACCGTCGCCGTGCCCGGGGACTCCGGCCGGATGCTGGCCGTCGCGATCGGGGGCGAGGTGGTGCAGCTCGGTCGCTTCGTCGTCGAGGGCGCACGCGAGGGCCAGGCCCGCGCGCTGCAGCAGAAGCGCTCGGCCAACATGATCATGGACGCCGTCTCCGCGGATGCCGTGGGCAAGTTTCCCGACGGCAACGCCGCCGAGGCGCTCCGGCGCGTGCCGGGCGTCTCGCTCGAGATCGACCAGAGCGAAGGCCGGTTCGTCGTGATCCGCGGCATCGATGCCGCGCTGAACAACGTCACCCTCAACGGCCAGAACGTCGGCTCCCCCGCCGAACAGGGCCGCCGCGGCCTCGCGATGGACTCCGTGCCCGCCGACCTCATCTCGCGGCTCGAGGTGGTGAAGGCCGTCACGCCCGACCGCGACCACAATGCCATCGGCGGCTCCGTGAACATCGTCACGCAAAGCGCCTTCGACCGTGCCGAGCCGTTCGCCTTCGGTTCCGTCAGCGCCGGCTACAACGACTTCGCCGGCGACTGGGGCTGGCAGGCGGCGAGCGTCACGCTTGGCCGCACGCTCGGCGCGCAGCGCAAGTGGGGCGTCATCGGCGGCGTCAGCTACTCCAGCCGTGAATACGCCTCGCAGACTTCCGACGCCATCGACTGGTCCGCGGCCAACGGCCTGTTCCGGCCGCAGACGCAGGAGTCCTTCGACTACGCCATCGAGCGCACGCGGCTCGGCGCCAACGTGGCGGTCGAGTTCCGGCCGCAGGCCGGGCACCAGGTGTACCTGCGATACAACTACAACGAGTTCACCGACGAGGAAGGCCGGCAGAAGACCGGCTTCAACTTCGCGCTCGGCACCCTGACGAACCAGACCGCCACCAGCGGCACGTACAGCCAGGGCCGCGCCACGAAGGAGTTTCGCGACTACAAGCAGAACCACCTGATCGACGCGCTCGCGTTCGGCGGGCGCAGCGACCTCGCCGACGGCACCCAGATCGAATGGCAGCTCGGCACCTCGAAGGCCGAGCGCGAGACGCCCCGGCGCGTCGACTGGGAGTTCCGCTCGGCCGCCGGCGCGTTTCCGAATTCCTACGTGCTGGGCGGCACGATTCCGATCATCACGCCCAACGCCGCCTACTACAACCCGTCGAGCTTCCCGTTCCGCCGGGCCCGCTTCCGCACCGACCTGGAGGACGAGGAGGTCTTCTCGCTCCAGCTCGACGTCCGGCGCGACGCGCGGCTGGGGGCGCTGAACGGCTTCTGGAAAGTCGGCGGCAAGCTGGTGACGAGCGAGAAGAACCAGGACCGCACCAATGCGAACTACAATCTCGCCGCCGGTGCGGCCAACCTCTTCACGCTGGGCGACTCCGGCCTCGCCGGCGCCGAGCCGGCTGGCTTCATGCGCGGCCGCTACCGGCTCGGCCCGACCATCAACCTCGCGGCGCTGCAGTCGTACTTTCGGTCCAATCCGGCGCGCTTCACCTATGACGCCGCCGGCTCGCTCGATAATTCGATCACCGCCGATTACGACGCCACCGAGCAGGTGCGCTCCGGCTACGGCATGGCCAGCGTGAACCTGGCCCCCACCTTCACGGTCGTCGGCGGGGTGCGCGTCGAGCATACCGAGGCGCGCTACGCGGCCAACGAGATCAGCACCCGCGCCGGGGCGTTCGCCGGCTACAGCCGGGTCGAGAACACCCGCGACTACACCAAGGTCATGCCCGGCCTGCACCTGAACTGGCGGCCAAACCGCCAGGTCGCGCTGCGCGCCGCGTGGACCAACACGTATGGCCGGACCAACTACACCGACCTCGCCCCGCGCAACGTGCTCGACAGCGTCGACCTCGGCGGCGGCGTTTTCGAGGGCAGCCTGTCGGCCGGCAATCCCGCGCTGAAGCCCTTCGAATCCACCAACCTCGACGTCACCGCCGAGTATTACCTCAAGTCGGCCGGCATCGTCTCGGTCGGGCTCTTTCGCAAGCGCATCGAAAACCCCGTGTACCGCCGCTCGTACACGCTGTTCGGCACCACCTACGGCGGACGGAATTTCTCGCGCCTCGGCGTGGCCCGGCCGGAGAACGCCGGCACGGGCGAGATCGACGGGCTCGAGTTGAATTACCAGCAGTTCTTCACCGGCCTGCCCGGTGCGCTCGGCGGCTTCGGCGTGAACTTCAACTACACCGTCACCGACTCCTCGGTCACCGTCTTCGGGCGAAACGACGAACTGCCGTTCTTCAAGCAGTCCGACGAGATCGGCAACATCGCGCTCCTGTACGAGAAGTATGGCTTCGAGGCCCGGATCGCCCTGTCGTTCAACGCCGCCTACCTCGAGAGCGTGGGCAACACCCGCGACAGCGACGAGTACACCGACCGCCGGCGCCCGATCGACGTGAAGCTGAGCTACCGGATCAACCCGCGGCTGCGCGTCTTCCTCGACGTGCTCAACGCCAACAAGGAACCGCTCCGCACGTACTCCGGCGAGCCGGGCCGCTCCAGCGGCTACGAAATCTATTCCTGGAATGCCAACGTCGGTGTCAACTGGCGCCTCTGATGCCGGACCGGGGGACGCGTTGACGCGGAAATTTCACGGAGCCGCGCTCGCTCCCGGGCGCGCCCCGTGTCCTGCTGCCGGGAGTTCCCCTGTCACGCCCATGCATCGATGCCTCCTGCTTGTCCCGGCCCTGCTGGCCGGATCCGCGTTCGCCGCTGACGCGCCGACGCCGCCGATCGGCCGGCTCACGACCCCCGGCTGGCGCTACGAGGAAATCCGGCGTCACCGGGCGCCGGAAGCGGGACAAGGGGTGGCGGTGGACCGCGACTTTTTCTACGCGATCAACAACCACACCATCGGCAAGTACCGGAAGGCGACCGGCGAGCGTGTCGCGCAGTGGGAGGGCGGCGCCGGCGGCGAGATCATCCATCTGAACGCGGGTTTCATCCGCGACGGCCGGCTGCACGCGATCCATTCCAACTATCCGGGCGTGCCCATGCTGAGCTCGCTGGAGTTCTTCGATCCCGCGACGCTGCAGCATGCCGGCTCGCACAGCTTCGGCCGGATGGACGGCTCGTTCACCTGGCTCGACCGGGCGACGGTGCCCACCGCCGGCCGGCGTGAGGAACGCTGGATCGCCTGTTTTGTGCACTACGGGAATCGCGGCGCGGAGCCGAACCGCGATTCGAGCTGGACGCAGATTGTCGCGTTCGACGACGCCTGGCGCCGCACCGGGGGATGGGCGCTGCCTCCGGCGTTGATCGAGCGCTTCGGCGGCCGCGGCTACAGCGCGTCGGGCGGAGGTTTCGGCCCCGGCGGGCACCTGTATCTGACCGGGCATGACAACCCCGAGTTGTACGTGGTGGCGTTTCCCGCCGCCGGCTCCGTGCTGCGCTGGATCGCGACGATCCCGTTTCCCTCGGAAGGGCAGGCCTTCTGCTGGGATCCGCACGAATCCGGCGTGCTCTACTCGATCGTGAAGAAGACCCGCGAGGTGATCGTCGGCCGCGTGACGATCCCCCGATAAGGATCAATTTTCCGCAGGCTGAGCCAACACCTGCCGGGGGCCTTCAAATCAGCCGTGAGGCCGCAGCGAATGGTGGA
>CALFZM010000288.1 GCA_937952235.1 uncultured Opitutia bacterium
CCGCTGCGGACCGGTCCGTCGCACGTCAGCCGCCTGGGGACAGGCGGCTCCACCCGCTGAATCGTTGGCTAGAGCGCCTGGCGTAGAATCGTCGCTGCTCAGGGCGGGATCCTAAACGCAACGACGCGAAGGAAGGCGAAGACTTGCCAGGAAAACGTCGCGAGACTTCGCGTTCCTTTGCGACTTTGCGCTTAGGTTTGGGCTACTGAACCATTGAATCTTCTCTGGAAGACGGCGGTTTCATTTCGAACGGCGGGAGACTTCGCCTCGCGACCTCGTTCTCCCGTCACGCCAACCTTGGGCAACTCGGAGTGAAGCCCACGATTTGAGTAAGTCGCGCGCTTGGCGCCGGTGCCGCGCGATCCTGACCTCGGTGGCGTTCCCTTCCCACCCATGCCCGCCAAATACTCCCCACCCGCCCGCGGCGCCGCCACGCCCGGCCCCGCTCCCATCAAGACCCTGCGCCTCGGCCGGCTCAAAGCCGCGGTCTGGGAAAACGCCGGCGAGCAGCGCGCGTTCTACAACGTCTCGTTCACTCGGACCTACCTCGACAGCGAGAAAAAGTTTCGCGACTCCGACAGCTTCGGTCGCGACGACCTCCTGCTGCTGGCCAAACTGGCCGACCAGGCGCACACCTTCATCTGCGAACAAATGGCCGCGCAGCGCACCGACGAGTTTCCTCCGGATGCCGGCCGCCGCAGCTGAGCCGGAACGACGCCGCAGGTTGGAGCCGCTGGTACCCAGGCGCCTGATGTTTGGCCGCTCCCACCGCAACGGCTCGAGGACCAGCCGCTCCAGCTTATCGATGGCCGTTGTGGCGGAAGATGCTCCAGATCACGTACAGTCCGAGCAGCGCGGAAATCAGGTACCCCACGATGCCGAGCGCCGGATAGCCGAAGAGCAGCGGCTGGATGCCGGTCGTGACGATCATTGAAGAGCCGATGATGAGCGAGCCGATGATCACGCCGAGCGCGACGCGGTTGGCGGCGACCTTCAGCGCCTCGTCGAGCCCGTCGAGGCCGCGATGGTGGAAATTGACCGTGAAGTCGTCGTGCTCGAGCCGGCGCACCAGCCGGTGCAGTTCCGCCGGCATGTCGTGCAGCGCGGCGAGCGTGTCGCGCAGGGCGGCACGCATGCGCCGGACGGTGGCGCGCGGTCCCACGCGCCCGAGGTACACCTCCCGCAGGATCGGCTGGGTGTGGGCTCGCAAATCAAAGGTCGGGTCGAGCGCCCGGCCCACCTCCTCGATCGAAAGCACGGCCTTCGCCATGAAGGCGTAGTCGCGCGTCAGCGCGATGCCGTGGCGGCCGAAGACATTGAGCAGTCTCAGCATGGCCCGACCCAGCTCCTGGCGGCCAACGGTGAAGTTGAGCTCCTCGCGCAGCGCGAGGGTGACGTCCTTTTCCATCTCGCGCAGGTCCGGCCGCGCGTCCGGCGGAGCGAGGCTGGCCGCGATCTGGACCACGCGCTCCGCGTCCTGCGTCACGGCCGCTTCCCAGAAATCCGCCAGGGCAAACCGCAACCGCTGGGTAAGATGACCGACCAGGCCCCAGTCGAGGAAACACAGCCGCTGGTCGGCCGCGATCACCACGTTGCCCGCGTGCGGATCAGCGTGGAAAAAACCGTCCACGAGCACCTGGCGCACCAGCGAGCGCGCGCCGCGCGCGGCGATTTCGCGCCGCACTTCGGGTGGCGCGGTGCTGGCCGCGACGTTCTCGCCGGCGACGAAATCCATCACCAGCACGGTCTCGCTGGAGAAGTCCGGATGCACGGCCGGCGCATACACTTCCCCGGGACGCGGATTGAGCACGTTGAAGTATTGCTGGTTGCGGGCTTCGTGCCGGAAATCGAGCTCGGCGAGCATGCCCCGCCGCGCTTCGGCGACGACGTCGGGCAGGTGGTACGGCCGCAGCACATCCGACCTCTGGTGCAGTTGTTCCGCGAGCCACTGGACGAAATCGAGGTCGATCTGCATCGTGTGCCGGATGTCGGGCTTCAGCACCTTGACCGCCACCGGCCGTCCGTCGCCGCGCAGGCGCGCGGCATATACCTGGGCGAGCGAGGCGGCGGCCACGGGCGTCTCGTCGAACCCCGCGAACACCTCCGCGGGATCACCCTTCAGGGCGGCCACCAGCACCGGTTTCATCGTCGCGTACGGCAGCGGCTGCACGCTGCTCTGCAGCTTGCGCAGCTCCAGGATGAAACGCTGCGGCAGGACGTCGGGCCGCATCGACATGAACTGCCCGAGCTTCACGAAGGCCGGCCCGAGCTCCTCGGCTGCGAGCCGTATGCGCTCCTCCGTGGTCCGTTCCGAAGGCGGATGCGGCAGGAGCTTCTGGAGGAAGCCGCTGGGCAGGTCGAGCTGCCCCAGCCACTCGGCGAAGCCATGCCGGCCGAGGACCGCCAGGATATCCCGGGCGCGGCCGGCGTGCGTCAGAAGGTCGAAGGCCCTCACGCCCGCGGTTAGGACGCCTCGCTGGCGCGGGCCCGGCTCCGGCGCACGGCCGGCTTCCGCCGCTTCTCCACCGCCGCGATCCGGGCTTCCAGCTCGGACAACCGCGCCCGCGCCTCCGCGTCGCTCACGGTCGCGATCTGGCGGACCTGCTGCTCCACCTGACGACTCACCGCCTTGAACTCCGTCCGGCCCTGCGCCGCAAGCTGCCGCGCCATTTCCCGGGCGTCGGCCGCACTCACTTTGCCCCGGGCGACGAAGCCCGCAAAGACCTCGTCGGCCTTTTCCTTGGTGATGACCGCCGCTCCCACGCCGGCGAGAAGGGTTTTCTTGATCGCTTCAAACATGGTGACTCCCCGATACGCCCGGACGTCGGCCATGGCAACCCTCTTGATCGCCGACGCCCGCCCGCGGAGCGCAGGCGCCGAGGAGCGGCCACTCCGAAACTCGCACCCTCGGCGCACGCCTCTGCAGGTGGAGCCGCTCGCCCCCGAGCGGCTGCCGTTCGGCCGAACCGTCCGCATCGGCTCGAGGACGCTCCGCCGCGCCGCGACCCGGCGCGTCCGCGGGTGGAACGGCGGCAGCGGGTCCACGAACCGCCTGGGCCGGAATGATGCCGTGGCGGTGAAGCCATCTGTCCCCAGGCGGCTGACGTGCGATGGACCGTGTCCGCAGCAGCTTGAGGACAAGCTGCTCCACCTTTCAGCGCCGCCGTTCTCGCGGCTGATTTGAAGGCCGACTGCATGAGCCCGGGTGAGCCCCGCCTCGAGCAACCGTTTCCGACTATGCTGCGCGCCGGCCACGAAAGCGTCCGCCGGCTGCGGCGCGTCATGGAGCGGGACCTACGCGCGACCCCGCGGCACGGCTCGGAAACTGGGCCCGCAACAGCCTCTCGGCGGACAGCCGGGCCGCGGCGTGGCGCGGATCGTCGGCCAGATTGCGCGTCTCAGCGGGCTGATCGGCCTCCGCGTAGAATTCGCGGGCCACGGTGGCGCCCGTCGTCCAGTCGCGCCATTCGGTGTAGCGCCCGTCGGTCGTGCGGACGCTGTACCCCATCGTGAGCGGCACCTTGGCGGGCTCACGGTCGAAGTACGCGGGACGCGGATGCTGGGTGAACGCGGCCGGCTTCACGCGGGCAGACGGGTCGTCGAGCACGGGCACGAGACTCGTGCCCTCGAGGCCGGGCACGGCGGGCAGGCCGCAGAGGGCGTTGAGCGTCGGGTAAAGGTCGACGAGCTCCGCGAACGCCGGGGTGCGGCGGCCGCCATGCCGGCGGTCCGGCAGGGCGATCATCAGCGGCACCCGGGCGTCGAGCTCGAAGTTGGACGTCTTTGCCCAAAGCCCGTGTTCGCCCAGGTGAAAACCGTGATCGCCCGCAAAGATCACCAGCGTGCGATCGGCCACACCGCTCCGCTCGAGGGCATCGAGGACCTTGCCGACCTGCGCATCGAGGAAGCTCACATTGGCGAAGTACCCGTGCCGCATCTCACGCGCCTGCGCCGGCGTCGGCGTCACGCGGGCGCCCGCGAGCCCGAGGATTTCGCGGCTGTCATGGCCGGCGATCTCCGGCGCCCCCTCGGGCCAGCGCGGGTCGAGCGCGGGCAGTTTCGCCGGGTCGTAAAGGTCCCAGTAACGCTTCGGCGCGTTGAACGGCGCGTGCGGCTTCCAGAAGCCGACGGCGAGGAAGAACGGCCGGTCCTTCACCTCCGCGAGCACGCGCACGGCCTCGGCGGCGACGCGCCCGTCGTAGTAGGCCTCGTCCGGGACATCGCGGCTCTCGCACATCGGCACGTTGCCGTAGGGCCGCGGGCCACCCGTCGCGTGGTTGGGGGGCAACGCCCCGGCGACCTGCGGAGCGTCGTCGCCGTGATTCGCATAGTGCAAAAATTCCGGGGCGCTCCACGCCCGCGGGTCGCCCTTTTCCTTGGTGTGCCAGTTGTGGAAGATCTTGCCGACGCAGCGGGTGACGTAGCCGTGGATCCGGAAGTGCTGGGGAAGCGTGACGACGTCGGGCTTGAGCTCGCGGAAATGCGTCCCGTTGTTCCACAGCCCGAGCGTATCCGGCCGCAGCCCGGTGAGGAGGGACGACCGGGACGGATTGCAGACGGCCTGCTGGCAGTACGCCCGGTCGAACGACACCGCGCGGCGCGAGAGCCGGTCGAGGTGCGGAGTCAGGGCCGCGGACCCGTACCCGCCCAGTTCCGGCCGGTAATCGTCGGCGAGGATGAAGAGCACGTTCAGGCGGGGCTGGGCGGCGGCGGTCGGCCGCACGGCCAGGCCGGCGAGCAGGGCGAGGAAAAGCGCGACGCGAGGAATCATGGGGATGGCGGGGTCGGGCGGCACCGGTCCGGGGGAACCGATGGCGCAGGTTCCGAGCAAATGGCCGAACGCGCGCAGCGCGAGGAAATGGTGAACGCGAATCCGCATCAGGGCGGCCGGCGTCATCGCTCCCTTGAAACCGCGCGACCGGCCGGCAGAGTGCCCGCCATGAAGCGTCACCTCGCCGCCCGCCGGGCCCGCGTCGCCGCGGCACTGCCGCTCGGCGAAGCCGTCCTCGTGGTGGGGGCGGGCGTGCCGGTGCCGCTGCCGGAGGGGAGCGACCAGACGTATCCGTTTCGCGCGCACGCGGAGTACCTGTACCTGGCCGGAGAGGAGACGGCCGGCGGCGTGCTGGCCTTCGATCCGCACGGCGGCGGCGAGGACGGCTGGGTTTCGTTCGTGCCCGAGGTGACCGAGGCCGAGCGCTATTGGGAAGGCCGCACCCAGCGCGAAGGCGTGCCGCTGCGGGAACTGGCCGGATGGCTTGGAGCGCGACGTGACCGGCGGCGGGTTGCGCTGGGCTCGCCGGTGCCGGACGCGAGCGGCGAGCCCGCGCCGGACGTGCGGGAGGCGCTCACGCACCTGCGCCGGGTCAAGGACGCCGGCGAGATCGCGCTCCTCCGCCGCGCGGCGGCGGCCACGGCCGCGGGATTCGCGCGTTTGCGCGCCCTGCTCCAGGCGGGGCTGACCGAGCGCGCCCTGCAGATCGAGCTCGAGGCGGAGTTTTTCCGCCACGGCGCGGACCGCCCCGGGTATGGCACCATCGTCGGGGCCGGACCGAATGCGGCGGTGCTCCACTGCGAGCCGTCGGCGCGCCGGGTGCAGGTGGGCGAGCTCGTTCTGGTCGACGCCGGAGCGGAGATCGACCGCTACACGGCAGACGTCACGCGCACGTACAGCGTGGGCGCGCCCAACCCTTTCCAGCGCGACCTGCATCAGGTGGTGCTCGAAGCCCAGCAGCGGGCGATCCGGCGCTGCGTGCCCGGGGCCGAGTGGAGGGAGATTCACCTTCAGGCGGCATTCGAACTTGCCGCCGGCCTCGTGGCGCTGGGCGTGTTGCGCGGCGAACCGGGATCGCTGGTCGAGCGCGAGGCGCATGCCCTGTTCTTTCCGCACGGGCTCGGCCACCTGGTGGGCCTGGGCGTCCGCGATGCGAGTGGACTGCTGCCCGGGCGCACGCGCGACCCGCGGCCCAGCCTTCGTTCGCTCCGCCTCGATCTCCCGCTGGCGGCGGGTTACGTGGTCACGGTGGAGCCCGGCCTCTACTTCATCCCGGAGCTGCTGGACTCGCCGGCGCGGCGGCAGCGGTTCGCCGATTGTGTCGACTGGACCCGCGTCGACCGGCTGCGGGGCAGCGGGGGCGTGCGCATCGAGGACAACGTGCTGGTGACGGAGGGTGCGCCTGAGGTACTGACGGCGGGCATCCCACCCGGCCTTTGAGCGATCGGGGCATGAGGGGCAAGGAAAGAGACCACGGGAGCAACAAGTAAGGTCGTCGCCGCTCGAGGCGGGATCCTGAACGCCCGGACGCGAGGGAAAGTAAGGACCCGCCAAGACCTATCACCCAGGAAACGGCCGCACGGAGAGGTGGAGCGGCTCGTCCCCAGGCCGCTGTGCACCGGACCCTCGCACGTCATCCTGGGGACAGGCGGCTCCACCCCGGTCGCATCGTTCCGGCTACAGAACGGCTGCGCCGGGGCTTATGCCTGCGGAGCGGCACCAATTTTCCGTGGACAACCGCGGCAGGGTCCCTCTCCTTGGCCGAATGTCCCAGTCGGAAAAGAAGCTCACGTCTCCCGCCAGCCTTGCCCTCGACGCGGTGCTGGTGATCGGGTTCTTCCTTTACATGTACACGGTGCTCGCGCCGCATGTGCCGTCGAACGACAAGAGCATGATCCTGCTCTGGGGCGGCCTGACCTCGGCCTGCATGTCCGGCGTGTTCTGGCTCGCCATCCAGATGTTCCGCGTGGTGTTTCGGGCGCAGCGCGAGGCAGGTCGGAAGTAAGCCCGGCGATTTCATCCGGGTTCAAGGCGCGCACCCGGGCGGGTGCGCGTTTTCTTTTTGACGGGAACGAGCGCCGGCTCGAAGCGTCGGTAGTCGACGGCACCAATCCTGCATCCTTGGGGTTGCGTCATACGTTCTCACCGTTACATTCCGCCCTCATGAATACCGACCACCCATCGGATTCTTCACCGGCCAAGCCCGGCGGCCGCCCCGCCCTCCCGGGCGCGCTCCTGATCGCCGGGCTGCTGCTCTCCGGCTGTGTCACGACCCACGAGGTGAAGATCGACTCGCTGGCCAAGCCCAATGCGGAGGAGTCGATCTCCTACCAGATCAAGAACAAGAACCCGCTCGTGACGGAGGATTCGCTCCGCTACAAGGAGGCGGCCAGCCTGGTAAAGACCGCCTTGTCCGGCAAGGGCATGTACGAGGCGCCACCGAACACCAAGGCCGACATCGTGGTCGACCTCGATTACGGCGTGGGTCCGCCGCAGATGAAGAAGGAGACGGTGTCGGAGCCGGTTTACATCACCATTCCCGGCCAGATCCGCACCGAGCGCGTGCAGGTGGGCACCGATTCGCAGGGCCGTCCGATTTACCAGACGATCACGGTGCAGGACCCGCCCACGACCGAGTTCGCCGGCTTCCGCGAGTACATCGTCACCAAGGTCGTATACGAAAAGTACCTCAAGATGTCCGCCCGGGAAAACAAGGAGCCGGTCGAAGGCCGGCCGCCTCAGGAAGTGTGGACGATCGACGTCACCAGCGAAGGCGAGAGCCGCGACATCCGGCGCAATATGCCCGTCCTCGTGGCGGCCAGCATCGATTACATCGGCAAGGACACGCAGGGACAGAAGACCATCCGCATCAAGGATTCGAACAGCGACATCGCTTTCGTGAAAAAAGGCATGTGAACGAGCCGCGCGAGCCGGCGACGCTGGGGAGGCTCCCTTCCGCCGCAGCCCGGGGTTCGGACCCGATCACGTCCTCAACGCCGCGGCGCGCTTCTTCTCCACGCGCGACGACACCAGGATGGCGATCTCGTACAGGGCATAGAGCGGAGCCGCAAAAATCGTCTGCGTGACCGGGTCGGGGGTCGGGGTGATGATGGCCGACATGACGAAGATCGCCACGATCGCATGGCGGCGGTACTTGCGCAGAAAGGCGGTGGTCATGATGCCGAGCCACACCAGGAGAATGACCACGAGGGGGAATTCGAACACGGCCCCCGCTCCGACGACGAGCCAGGTGAGGGTGTTGAAATAGTTGCCGGCGGTCCAACGGTTCTCGAGTTCGAAGGCGATCATCAGCTCGGTCGACACCCGGATCGTGCTGGGCATCAGGATGAAGAAGCTGAACGCCGCACCGATCAGGAACAGAAACAGCGCGGAAATGCACATCGGCAGGACGGCCTTCATCTCGCGCTCCGTCAGCGCGGGGGCGACGAACTGGGCGACGAAGAACAGGATGAAGGGCGCGGCGAGGGTGAGTCCCCCGAACACGCACATCATGATGATCATGTTGAACACCTCCATGATCGAGAGCGTGCCCAGCTTCGTGTCCATGTCGGGATAGTCCCGGGCGACGCTATGGAGGGGCCAGAGCAGCGCGTGATTGAACTCGACCGCGAAAATGCCAATCAGCACTGCGAACACCAGGAAGGCGATGATGCTCTTGATGATCGTGCCGCGCAGTTCCTCGATGTGCTCCCAGAAGCTCATCGCCCGCTCCCGGGGCGACAGCTCGACCGTGGCGTTGGGGTCTTCGGGATTGGGCGTGGACTGGCTCACGGGACGATAAGGAACCGGGATGGTGGGAAGAATTTCCGAAAACGGAAGCGCGATGTGACCCGGCCCCGCGACCGCGGCACCAAACCGGCCGCGCGGTCAAAAGGGGCGGGGTTTCCGCTCTGTCCACCGGCGCGTTTCACTTGATTCGCCCGGCGGGACCCTGCGCCGTTGACAGCCCCGTCGCCCCCTCTATTGCCTCTCGCTTTTCGCGCTTCCCCGTCCCGTTCGTTTTCCGATCAACTCAACCTCCCATGGCCGCTAAATCCAAAGCCAAGAAACCTGCCGCGAAGGCCAAGTCCGCCTCGCCTGCCAAGAAATCCGCCTCGAAGGGCACGAAGTACGTCTACACCTGGGGCGCCGGTCGCGCCGATGGCGACGGCTCGATGAAGGCGCTGCTCGGCGGCAAGGGCGCCAACCTGGCGGAGATGACGCGCATCGGCCTGCCGGTGCCTCCGGGCTTCACGATCACGACGGAGGTCTGCACGTACTACTACGCGAACAAGAAGACCTACCCCCAGCAGCTCCAGGCGCAGATGGAGGCCGGCGTCGCCAACATGGAGAAGATCATGGGCACGAAGTTCGGCGCCACCGACGGCATGCCGCTGCTCGTCGCCGTCCGTTCGGGCGCCCGCGATTCGATGCCGGGCATGATGGACACCATCCTCAACCTCGGCCTCAACGACCAGTCCGTCGTCGCGCTGGAGAAGGCCACGGGCAACCCGCGCTTCGCCTGGGACTGCTACCGCCGCTTCATCCAGATGTACGGCGACGTCGTGCTCGGCGTGCAGAAGCGCCCGGACGAGGACCATGAGCCGTTCGAGACCGTGATCCACGCTTTCAAGCACGAGGTCTATCACGCCGACGTCGAGGATTCGAAGTTGAGCGCCGACGACCAGAAGGAACTCGTCAAGCGCTTCAAGGCGCTCGTGAAGGAGCGCACCGGGAAGGTGTTTCCCAACAGCCCGTGGGACCAGCTGCGCGGCGCGGCCGGCGCGGTGTTCGGTTCCTG
This sequence comes from uncultured Opitutia bacterium, assembly GCA_937952235.1. Taxonomy (GTDB): domain Bacteria; phylum Verrucomicrobiota; class Verrucomicrobiia; order Opitutales; family Opitutaceae; genus ER46. The sequence goes on from CALFZM010000288.1 coordinate 9,573, forward strand.
GATGAACGACCGCGCGATCGTGTATCGCCGGAAGTACAACATCCCCACCGAGTGGGGCACCGCGGTCAACGTGCAGGCGATGGTGTTCGGCAACACCGGCGACACCTCCGGCTCCGGCGTCGCCTTCACCCGCAACCCGGCGAACGGCGTCAACGAATTCTACGGCGAGTTCCTGATCAACGCGCAGGGTGAGGACGTCGTCGCCGGCGTCCGCACGCCCGAGCCCGTGCTCGAGCTGAAGAAGCACCTGCCCGAGGCCTACGCGCAACTGCTCAAGGTGCGCGCCACGCTGGAGAAGCACTTCAAGGACGTGCAGGACGTCGAGTTCACGATCCAGGAAGGCAAGCTGTTCATGCTCCAGACGCGCAACGGCAAGCGCACCGCCGCCGCCGCGCTGAAGTTCTCCATCGATATGGTGAAGGAGGGTCTCATCGACTGGCAGACCGCGATCCTGCGCAACCCGGCCGACCAGCTCGAACAGCTCCTCGCGCCGATCTTCGATCTCGCCGAGGTGAAGAAGGCCGCGGTCATCGCCACCGGCCTCCCCGCCGGCCCCGGCGCGGCCACCGGCAAGATCTACTTCAATGCCGACCGCGCCGTGCAGGCCGCGGACAAGGGCGAGAAGGTGCTGCTCGTCCGCGTCGAGACCTCCCCCGAGGACCTCCGCGGCATGATCGCCGCCGAGGGCATCCTCACGGCGCGCGGCGGCGTTTCGTCGCACGCGGCGCTCGTCGCCCGCCAGATGGGCAAGGTCTGCGTGTGCGGCGCCGCCGCGGTCCAGATCGAT
>CALFZM010000289.1 GCA_937952235.1 uncultured Opitutia bacterium
ACTCGGCGCCCAGCGCCAGCCCGTACAGGACCGCGAGCAGGAAGAGGGAGGCGACCGCGAGCCGGTGATGCCGGAAGCGGCGGCCGATGAGCGCCCACTGGGAAAGCGATCCCGCCTCGGCCGCAGGGGGAGGCGGATCGATCGCGGGGGGCAGGGCTGGGGCGGCCACGGGCCAAGAACAAAGACCGGCCGCCCGCCGTGGCAAGTGCCACCCGTGGCAGGGCGACCGGGACGCTCACCCCGGCGGCCGCAAGGTGCGGCCCTCGTTCCAGCGCCCCTCCACCATGAGCGTCGTGCCCTGCTCCGGGAGGCCGCGCTCGTGGCGCTCGACCTGGCTGATCAGGGTGTCGATGGCCAGCGCTCCCATCATGCGGCCGTTCTGGAAGATGCCGGCGTGGCTGTCGCCGGGCTGCGGGCAGGAAAGCAAGGCAAGGCCCACGTCGTCGGGCGCACGCCAGCGCAGCCGCGCCAGCGCCTCCGCCACCGTGTCGATGGTGGGCGTGATGATCGCATCCGGGCGCCTTTCCTTCAGCCATGCCACCAACGGCGCCGTGCCGTCGGGCTCGAGGTAGAAGGGCGGCGCGAGCTTCGGGCCGCGGGGCCCGCGCCCGCCAAAAAGATAACCGGCCTCCCAGCGCCCTTGGAACCGCTCCTGGTGACCGCGGCGCAGGATCAGGACCGGCCGCCGGTACCCCCGCCGCCGGCATTCCCGCATGACGTGCAGGCTCGAGAAATAGTGGTCGTTGCAGACCGTGGTGAGCGTGAGCGCGGTCAGCGGCACGCTCAGGCACACCGCAGCGAAGTGCCGCCAGGCGAGCTGGGGGGTCGGTTCGCCTTCCGGCAGCGGGCTGACGAGCAGCCCCTGGATCCCGCGGGCATGGAGCATGGCGGAGAATCGCTCGTTCGACATCCCGTCGCGGTGCAGCCAGAATTCCTCCGCGCGGTAGCCCCGCAACGCCGCCCGCTCGAGGGCGCCTTCGCGCATCTGGCGGATCGTCGCCGCCGGATGTTCGCGCCAGCCCTGCGCGGTCTGCAGCGCGCAGACCAGGGCCAGGACGGGCTGCTCCTTCAGCGGCCGCCCCAGGCGGCGGATCCGCATGAGCGTGGAGAGGTACGGATTGGGCTGGTAGTTGAGCCGCCGGGCAAGGGCCTGGATGCGCTCCCGGGTGGCGAGCGGGATGCGGGGATTGTTGGCCAGGCACATCGAGACCGTCGCCTGCGTGACGCCGCCCTGCGCCGCGATCGCCTTCATGGTGACACCATTGCTCATTGCTTAAGGATGAAAGCAAATCGGAGCTTTTGTCAGCCCCGACATCAGGAATCCTCCCGGCTGACCCAACCCACACTCCGGCCCACGCTTCCTGCGAGCCGGGAATTGCCTCACCCTCCGTATGAACCCCCACCCCTCCCTGTCCTGTCTGCTCGCCGCCCTCGCGACCCTCGCGGTCCCGTCCGGGCTCGCCGCCCAGGCCGCGCCGCCGGCTCCCACCCGTCCGGCGGCCGGCGATGTGGTCACACTCTCGGAGTTCTCCGTCAGTGCCGATTCCGACCGCGGCTATGCTCCCTCCGAGACGATGACCGGCACGCGGGTCGCCACGAAGATCATCGACCTGCCCTACACGGTGAACGTGCTCACGGCGGAGTTTTTCGAGGATTTCGGCATCTTCGAGCTGGCCGACAACATCGTGCAGATCGGCAGCTTCACCGGCCTCGACATCGGCGGCAGTTTCAACCTGCGCGGCTTCAACTCCACCTACCAGCTCCGCGACGGCTTCTTCCGGCTCGGTCGCTATGGTTCGAGCAACATCGACCGCATGGAGGTCATCAAGGGCTCCAACGCCGCGATCTACGGCCGCACGTCGCCCGGCGGCATGGTCAACATGATCTCGAAGGCGCCCAAGACGCGCGAGAGCCAGAAGCTCAGCCTCAACTATGGCGACTACGGCACCGAGCGCATCACGTTCGAGACCACCGGGCCCGTCCATGAGGGCCGCTACGGCAAGACGTCGTACATCCTCACCGCGAGCCACTATCAGCGCGACTTCGACTCCGAGTACGCCCGCAACCGGAACTACGAGTACTACCTCGCGCTGAAGCACACCTTCAACGACAACTCCAATCTGCTCGTCGCGGCCGAGTACCTGCTCCAGATGCGCCACGCGCCGCAAAGCGCCGCCCCGCTCGTCATCGATCTCAAGGGCACCGCCACCAACACCGACGACGAGGCGATCGGCTACGCGAAGAATCTTGCGCGCTACAATGCGTTCGGACCGAACAGCGAGCTCAACCGCGGCTACAAGGGCATCACCGCCAATTACGACAAGCGGATCAACTCCGTCTGGAGCGCCCGCGCCTCCGCCAACTACTACAAGGTGCGGCGCTGGGACTACAACCAGAACACCGGCTGGGGCGCGATCAACATCAACCCCGCGAACGCGAACACCGCCGTCACCAGCGCGCGCGGCGCCACGCCGAGCAAGGGCCTGATCTTCGAGGACGGCGGCGGGTTCCAGGGCGACATCCTCGCCCACTACTGGACCAATGGCCGCTCCATCGAGCACCGCACGCTCGCGACCGTCGACATCAACGACTACTACCGTTGGGACCCGAGCCGGAACTACGCGGGCGCGACGAATCCCGACATCATCGCCTGGAACGCCGTGCGCACCGTGGCGCTCAACCGTGACCTCCAGCCGATCAACCCGGTCGCCTACTTCCCGAAATGGTTCCAGTTCGGCCAGGAAGTCTCCACCCGCATCCGCAAGATGCGCGCGACGGTCGTCGGCGGCCTGATCCGCCAGCAGTCGGCGCTCTTCGACGGACGCCTGCTGGCCTACGCCGGGGCACGCTACGACACCGTGCGCTTCCGGCATCGCGATTTCACCGCGCCACCGGCCGGCTTCGTGCCCGGGCAGATGCTCGACAAGACCATGTCGGAGCTGAAGCCCAACCTCGGCGTGAACTACAAGCTCACCTCCAACCTGCGGGTCTTCGCGAACTACAGCGAAAGCTACTTCATCCCGCAGGCGGACAACCCGGCCATCGTCGCGGCGTCCGATTACAAGTCCGAGGTCGCCGCGGGCTATGACTACGGCTTCAAGGGCGCGTTCTTCAACGACCGGCTCAACTTCACCGTCAGCGGCTTCTACGCGATCCGCGAGAACGTCTCGGTTTCCGAGATCGAGGAACAGCCGCTCGGCTCCGGCAACTACGTGACGATCCAGCGCCGCGACGGGGATCAGCTCGTCCGCGGCTTCGAGATCGATCTCAACTGGCGCGCCACCGAAGCGCTCCAGATCGGCGGCAGCTGGGGCCACGTCTACTCGATCTACACGGACTTCGGCTCGGCATTCCCGCTCGCCGTCGGCCGCCGCGTCAACGGCATCGCCCCGCAGAACGGCGGCGCCTACGCCAAGTACAGCCCGGTCGGCGGCCCCTGGCGGGGATTCTCCGTCAACGTGGGCGTGACGCATGTCGCCTCGACCCCGACGGAGGCGCCCAACGCCGGCGACACGTACACGACGACCGCCGGCGGCCAGCGCGTGCTCAGCCGCACGACGTACCAGTGGCGGCTGCGCGTGCCGTCCTACACGCTGTGGAACCTTGGCGTGCGGTACCGCTTCCCTAACACCGGACGCTACGACCACACGGTGGGAATCAACGTGAACAACGCCTTCGACGCCGAGTACCTGAGGGCCAACCGGCAGCTCGGCGAGGAGCGCGCGGTCTACTTCACTTACACGCTCGGACGCACGCCCGGCCGCCGCTGACCGGGATGGCCCAGGGTGGAGCAGCCTGTCCCCAGGCTGCTTCGCCTCGCGTAGGACCATCGAACGTCACCCCGCACGTTCTCATGGTCGATCCAGCGGCCTGGGGACAGGCCGCTCCACCTCGCCGGCAGCGGTCTCGAGCATTGCACGAAGGATATCGGCGCGCCCTAGCGCGGATTCGCCCGGAGAAATTCCTGCAGCCCCTGGAGGTCGTCGGTGCCGATCACATCCACGCCGGCGTCCACCAGGATGCGCCAGGCCTCGGGCCGATCCGGCGTGTTCCAGAACCGGACCTGCCGGCCCTGCGCGTGGGCGCGCGAGACCCACTGGCGCAGCGCCTCCCGTTCGCCGGCGGGCATCGCGCCTTCCCAGCGCCACGCGAACACGCTGCGCCAGTTCTCGCTGACCCATGGCACGAGCCGCGGCGAAGAGTTCCGTTCGAGATCGATGCGGCGTCCGTCGATGGCCACGCGGCGCTCCGCCTGCGCGGCGATCTCGGCCAGGGCGCGGTTGCCCGAGAGGAGGATGGTCACGGCGCCGGGCACGACGGTGTCGCCGCGAAACCGGGTCACGAGGTCCGCATAACCGGCCAGGACCGCGTCGAGCACCCGGTACGTCGCCACCGCCTCGGTCTTGACGTCGACGAGCAACGTCAGGCTGCCGCCGCCGGGGTGAATCCGGCCGCCCTGGCGCCGCGCGCGTTCCCGCAGCGGATCGAGGTAGAGCGCCTCGAGCGTGCGCTCGGCCCGCACGTCCTTCCGGTCGTGCGCGACCAGCAGCCGGCCGTCGACCAGGTGGATGTCCGCCTCCACGCTGTCGAAGCCCCGCTCGAGCGCATCGAGCAGCGGACGGGCGTGCTCGTAGTCGTTGTGCGCGTGCGCCAGCGGACGCCGGGAGGGCTCGGCGCCGTGGGCAGACAGGGCGAGCAGGGCGACGAGCAACAGCGGGCGCGGCATGGGACCGACTTGATCCGCTCTCCGCCGCGGCTTCAAGCCGGGGCGCTTTCCGCTCGGCATCGCGCCCGGACTCGCGCGAGATCGGGGCGCCATGCGCCTGCTTTCCACCCTGCTCGCCTGCGGCCTGCTCGTCCCGACGCTGCCCGCCGCCCACCAGGACCGCCACGTCGTGCTCGTCACGATCGACGGTTTCCCCGCCCGCCTCTGGCATGACGCCAGCCTGAACCTGCCCGTGCTTCGCGAGCTGGCCCGGCGCGGCACCGTCGCCGATGCCATGACCGTCTCGAATCCCTCCATCACCTGGCCCACGCACACGACGCTCGTGACGGGCGTCACGCCGCAGAAGCACGGGGTGCTGTTCAACGGCCTGCTCGTGCGCCAGGGCACCGACCGGCCGCCGAAGATCGAACCCTGGGTCGACAAGCAGAAGCTCGTGCGCTTTCCCACGGTTTACGATCGCGCCCACGCGGCCGGGCTCACCACCGCGGAATCGGATTGGGTGGCCGTCACGCGCCCCGGCACGATCACCTGGAGCTTCGGCGAGGTGCCCGATCCCGCGGGCGCCATTCCGCGGGAGATGGTGGCGGCGGGCACGCTCACGGACGAGGACCTCAGGGCGATGCAACCGGGCGGCGGCCGGCGCAAGACGCTCTGGCGGGATCACGTCTGGACCCAGGCGGCGATCCACATGTTCAAGCGCCACCGCCCGAACCTGCTCCTGTACCACACCCTGAACACCGACGCGATGCACCACCGCTACGGACCGGACAGCGACCCGGGCCACACCGCGCTCGCCTATGCGGACCGGCTGCTCGGCGACCTGGTGCGCGCCGTCGACGAAACCGGACTGCGGGACCGGACGACCTTCATCATCACGACGGATCACGGCTTCAAGAAGGTCACCCATTTCGCGTATCCCAACGTCGTCCTGAAGCGGGCCGGCCTCGTGCAGGCCGCCGGCCCCACCGTCACGCGCTGCGACGCCTGGACGATGCCGCAGGGCGGCGTCGCCTTCGTCTATGTCCTCGATCCGGCGCGCAAGGCGGAGCTCCTTCCGCGGCTGAAGGCGCTCTTCGCCGGGGCGGAGGGCGTCGACCGGGTGATCGACGCCAGCGAGGCCCACGCGCTGGGCCTGCCCACGCCCGAGGAAAACCAGGGCATGGGAGAACTCATCCTGTATCCGAAACCCGGCTACTCGTTCAACGCCGGCGTCGCCGGCGAGGCGGCGTCGGGCCCGTCGATCAACTACGGTGGCTCCCATGGCTACCCGGCCTCCGACCGCGACCTCGACGGCCTCTTCCTCGCCAGCGGCGCCGGGATCCGCGCCGGCGGCCGGATCGAGCGCGTGCGCAACCTCGACGTCGCCCCGACGATCGCGCGGCTGCTCGGGCTCGACCTCGGCCCCGTGGACGGGCGCGTGCTCGAGGAAATCCTGGCGCCGGAGCGGTGACGCCCGGCCTCCATTGATTACGTAGCGGAGCCATCCTTCCGGCTGGCTCCGGCATACGCACGTATGCGTATGCCCAGCGCGGAACCCGGCCGCTAGACTGAGGCGCTCATCATCGCTTCAGTCCCAATGCAACTCCCAACCCGCGTTCGAAGTCTCGTTCTCGCCGGCGTCACCTGTGCCGCCGCGCTCACCCTCCCCACTGGCCTGCTGGCTCAGGCGCAGTTTGCCGGCACCTACATCGGCACCATCAACACTCGCGTCACCGTGCCCATCGTGGGCACGATCGAGTCTTCCGCCGGCGCCTACATCGCCACGGTGACGGCGGACGGCAACATCAACCTCGCGGGCGTGCTCACCGGCACGGTCTCCGCCAGCGGTGCAGTCACCTTCACCAGCGGCACCGGCATCGCGACCCTCGGCATCCGCACGGCCACGATCGCGAACAACGCCCTCAGTTCCAATTACGGCGACGTGCTCGGCAACGGCACGACGCAGTTCCGGCTCAACCCCAGCACGCAGTTCACGGCCGCTCCGGGCGGTGGCGGGGG
>CALFZM010000290.1 GCA_937952235.1 uncultured Opitutia bacterium
GACGCCCGTCGTGTCGGCAATGTAGCCGCAGCCAATGAGCGGCGCGACGGTGACAAGGGCCAAAGCCGCAAGGGCGGCGGTTTTCCAGAATCGCATAACACAACCTCGTGGGTGCACCGCCGGGCCGCCCGCCCGATCTCCCTCGCCCGCTGGGGCGTGAGCGCCGCGAGGTGCGCCGCGACCTCCGCGCCGCTGCGCGCGACGAGCACCTCGCTTTCCGGTTCGAGGAAGAGCTCCACGCCCTCCCACGCGTCGGTGACCAGGCACGCGCCGGCGCCCGCCGCCTCGAACACCCGCGGCGCCGGCGAGAAGCCGTACCGCGCCATGCTTTCGCGCGTGACATTGAGCACGGCCAGAGGGGAGGAGTTGAAGGCGTTGTGATCGCGCGTGAAAACGTGCCCGACATACCGGAGGTTGACCGGCCGGGGCTTGTCCTCCCAGCCGCTCCCGCCCAGGACGAAGCGGGCGTCCTGGCGGCGCCGCGCCACCGCGAGGAAAAACTCCTCCGCCCGCCGCTCCCGGTCCGGCAGACGGTTGCCGAGGAAGGCCAGATCACCCTCGAACCGCGCCTCGGCCGCCACCCGGAAGTGGGTGGCGGGGTCGATGGCAGGGTGGATCGGAACGCACCGCCGGGCCCCCAGGCGATCATACGCCTTGATCACCGGCGCGCCGCCACCAGACGTGAAGACAAGGTCGTACTGCGGGACGAGCGCCGGGAGCGGATCGGTGGGATCGGCGGCCACGCGATCGAGGGTCGCGGGCGCCTCCACATCCCAGAAGGCGACCAGCGTCGCGGGACCCCGGAGGTCGAGCACGGCGGCCTCGAGCAGCGCATCGTGGGCACCCACGCCGCTCGCCTTCACCACGAGGTCCGCCCCCCGCGCCGCCGCCGCCGCGGCGAGAGTGTCGTCCGGATTCTGCGCCGGGTAGGAGACGACTCTCGCCCAGGGCGGATCGGGGAGGTCACGGTGCGACTGCCGGTCGGGCGCGTGGGGTTCGTAGAACGTCACGCGGTGCCCGCGCTGCGCCAGCGCCCGGAGCAGCCCGCGGTAATAAGTCGCCGGGCCGTTCCAGTAGGCCGAGACCAGGCTGGAGCCGAAGAACGCCAGGTTGAGGGGAGCTTTCATGGTGAAGTGCGGGCCGCGACGGCGCTCAGTCGGAGCAGAGCGAGCGGCCGTACCTCGCGATCTTCATGAGCAGGGAACAGCCGCCGGAGCCGGGACGATTCGCGATTCGAGCAGACGACGGTAGACGGCGGCGTACGCGTCCACCATGCGTCCGGCGGAGTAGGCCTGGCCGCGGCGCCGCGCCCGGCGGCCCAACTCCGCGCGCCGCGACGGATCGCCGGCGAGGGCGAGCATCGTCCGCCGCAGCGCAGCCGCGTCCGAGGGCGCGACGAACTCCGCGGCGTCATGCCAGAGTTCACGCAGGCTCGGGATGTCGCCGAGGATCAGCGCGCAGCCCGACAGCGCCGCCTCCAGGATGGCGAGTCCGAACGGCTCGTATCGCGCCGGGGCCACGTACACGGCGGCGCGCGCATACAACGCAGCCATGGCGGCGGTGTCGCAGGGGCCGAGAAGATGCACGTCTCCGCCTGGCGCTGCGTCGTTCGCGGGCCCGGCCGCCAGCACGGGCCACGGCAGCCCGCCCGCGGCCCGCACGAGCGTGGCCAGGTTCTTCGCGTCGTCCCAAAGCCGGCCCGCCGTGAGGAAAAACGGTTCCTTGGGGCGCGTCGCGTCGAACGCCCATTCCCTTCGCCCATGGGCGATCACCAGGACCGGCCGCAGCGGGCCGTACTGGCGGTGCAGCGAGTCGTGCATGGCGCGGGTCGGCGCCACCACCGCGCCCGCGCCGCGGAGCCCGCGGCGGACGAGCAGGCGGTACCGCTGGTCGACTCCGGTCACGCGGCCCCGCACCGCCTCCTGCCACGAGCACACGCACGAGTGCGCCACCACCACGGTGGGAGTTTTCCACGGAAAGGCGGCGTGCACGTGGGCGTTGAAATGCAGCACGTCGGGTACGTGCCGGGCTTCCAGCTCCCGCAGCCACGCCGCCGCCCGCCCGACCCCGACCCAGGGATCCGTCATCCACTCGAGCGGAAACGGCCGTTCGGCGAGCGTCACGTGCTCGAGCGCCGCCAGCTGCGCGCGTTGGACGGTCGACGGGGAGGACCCCATGACGGCGAGCAGGACCTCGACCTCGTGCTCCCGCAGGCCGCGCGCCAGCTCGACCGCGTAGTTCCACACGCCGCCGACCGCATCGACCGTCATCAGGATTCGCCGCAAACGGGTGGGCTCAGGTTCCATGGTTCACCCGTGCCTTGAAAACGCCGCCGGCGCCTTTGCCGCTGTCCCGGTTGCAACCCGCGGCGGTGATCGGAATTCGTTTCGTCATGGAAGGGGGCACGCCGCGGCCTCCCGCGCCGCGGAAGACGGTCACCAGCCGGATCAGCCCGTCGCGATAGAACCGGTGGCGTCCCCGACGTTCCGTCCGGAGTGCAGGCCGGCCGAGCGGGCTGGGCCGCGCACCCCCGCCGCCTGGCGCCCGCCCGTGGCCGCGAACACCGCCGGTCGCCCGGATTCGCCCGACACCGCGGCGCGTTTCCCTTCATGCCGCCCGTGCCATGGCGTCGGTGGCAGGCGCCGCCGCCCGCGGCAGTGCGCACGCGGGTCGGCGATGTTCCGCGCCGGCAATGGCTGTCCGGCAATTCGCGCGCCCTGTCCTGCATCCCGCAGGACACCACGGGCGATCCCGGGCGCAGAATTCAGACGGCGCGCCGCCCGGCTTCGCCGAGGTACCGGCAACTTGGGCGGCGCCATCCAGGCGGCGCACCGAACTCCGCCTGTCGATTGGCAACGGCGCCGCGCCGCGGTGTGCCGGTGCACCGCGGCCCCGCGGCCGACGGGCCCGGAGCGCGTCGCGCCGCCCGGCCGAATCCCGGCGGAGCCCGCCCTCGTGGCGTCGCGGATCTCCGGACGCAGGTGTCAGGAGGTCCCTGTCACGGCACCCTTTCCGCCTCGGCAGGGGAGGCGTCGCTTTCTCCTCGATCCGGCGGCCATGGTGGGAATCACCAGCCGACGCCCGCGCGCCGACCATGGAGGGCATCGCGCGCGTGTCGGGGTGGCCCGCGGTCTTCCCTTCGCGCCGGAGAGCGGACCACCCGCGCATGGGCGAATCCAGCACGCCGTCCCGGACGGACGCGGGAGCCGATGTCCCGCCGGCCGCCGGATGGCTGGGCCGCCCGGCCGGTGGTATCAGTGGACCGGTGACGCGGTCTCTCCGGCCCCGCGTCGTTCACAATACAATACAACCAACCTGCTCATGAAATTCACTCCACGTGTGTTCATCCTCGCCGCGCTGCTTCCGGGCACGTTCGCGCTGGCCCAGACCGTCACCGACATCGCCCCGGCCAACATCGGCGGCAGCCTCCTCACGCTGCAGGGCGACAGCGCCTCCGGGATGGAGACGACCTCCCTCATCCTCGGCGCCAACGGCCGGACCCTCGCCCTCGACAGCGACGGCATGGCGGGCATGGACGGCGCCTTCGCCTACGAAATGACCGGACCGGCGGGCGCGACCCTGCAGATGCCCGGCGCCGCCGGCGGCATGCAGGATACCACGCTCGCCTTCACCAGCGAGACGGGCGGCATCTACACGCGCACGAGCGGCGGCACGACCACCCAGGGCACCTTCGAACTCACGCGGCTGCCGTGGGCCCCTAGCCTCGCCAACGTGGCGGTGCGTACCACGCTCGAACGCTCGATGCCCACCATCGTCGGGTTCGTCGTCGCCGGCACCATGCCGCGTCGCGTCCTGGTCCGCGCCATCGGCCCCGGGCTGTCGAACTTCGACGTCGACGGCGCCGCGATGAACCCGACGTTCACGATCTATGACGGCTCCCGCGCCGTCGCGACCAACAACGACTGGGGCACCGCCGCCACCATGCCGGATTCCAACTCGAGCGCCGGCGATGACAACGACGGCCACGTCACCACCGAGCTGGCCACCGCGGACATGTTCACCGAACTCGGCGCCTTCGCGCTGACCACCGGCAGTCGCGACGCCGCCACCGTGGTGTCGCTGCACCCGGGCGCCTACACCGTGCTCGTCACCGACCAACACGACGACGATGACGACGAGTCGGAAGGTCCCGGCGAAGTCCTGATCGAGGTCTATTTCGTGGACTGATCGGCGGCGGAACCCGTCGTCCTGTCCGCCCCGCGTCGCGTGCGACCGGCGGGAGTGCGTGACTCAGAAATCGCCGGACAGTGTCGCGGTAGCTTCGCCCACCGCAATCACCGGCGACTTCCCAGGCACTGCCGCCGGCCATGCGTTACGATAGCTCAAACGCGCCACTCATCGATGAGCGTCGCCCATCATCAACCTTAACCCATCGCATCGTCATGTCCGTTACGTCTCGATTGTTTCGCCCGCGGCTCGCCGCCCTCGCCCTGTTCTCCGCCCTGTTCGCCGCCGGCTGTGCCACCGGACCCAACATCGCTTCCCATCCCGACCCGCAGGCCCGGTTTCAGAATTACCGCACCTTCAGCATCGCCCAGGAGCGGGCGCCGCGGAATGCGGACATCACGCCGGAGCTGCTGCGCGGCATCCGGGACGCGACCGTCCAGGCTTTCGAGCGGCGCGGGCTCACGCAGGCGCCCGAAGGACAGGGCGACGTCATCGTGCTCGTGCACGGCGGCATCGAGGAGCGCGTGGACATCCGCGACTGGGGCTTCAATTACGGACGCTTCTACCGCTGGGGCTGGGGCGGAGGCGGTCCGTACGAACTCAGCCAATACCGCGAGGGCACCCTGCTCGTGGATGTGTTCGACGCCCAGAGCAAGGAACTGATCTGGCGCGGTTCCGCGGTGGGCGAGGTCGTCGGCCCGCCGAACCTCGACCGGGCGCGCGCCGCGCTGAACACGATCATCAACCGCTATCCGGGTTGAACGGGGCCGCGCTTCCCGGTCGGCTCCCCGACGCCGTCCGCCTCAGGCGGGCGGCGTCTTTTTTTCGGCCTCGTTCACCTGCGGCGCCGGGGCAACGGCGGAGCGGCCGGGCGTCGGCTCGTCGGCCGAGGGCCGGTCCCGGATGATGTGGCCCGACTCCGTGGGCCGCGGCGCCGTCGGCCGCCGCCCGCTGCTGCGAATCACTGCGCCGGCGATGAGCGCCAGCACGACCAAGCCCACCAGACCGAAGAGAATGTAACCCATGCCTCCAGCCTCGCGCATCCGCCGAATGGACACCATCGGGCCGGTCCCGGTCGCTCGCGCCGTGGAATGCGCCGGTGGGTGCATCGGGCCCAGCCGGGCCCCTGGAGCGGCCCGCCCGGCGCGCCTGCCCGGATCGGCCCATAGTCCTTCTCGACATCCGCCGGCGGTTTTCGCGTGCTTGAGGATTGCATGCGCGCCTCCCGACGACGACTCCCGCGAACCCCAGGCCGGTGTGACCGCCGCGCGGGGTCGTCCCGCCCCGGGTTGCTGGCGCCAGGGAAAGGAGGAACGTCATGGCGCTGACCCCGATGATGCAGCAGTATTTCGACGTGAAGCGCGGCCTGCCGAAGGAAACGCTGCTCCTCTTCCGTCTGGGCGATTTCTTCGAGCTGTTTTTCGACGACGCGGTCACCGCCTCGCGCCTGCTCGGGCTGACCCTGACGAAGCGTCAGGAGACGCCGATGGCGGGGCTGCCGGCGCAGGCCGTCGACAACTACGTCTCCAAGCTGCTGGCCGCGGGGAAGAAGGTCGCCATCTGCGACCAGGCGGAACCGGCCAAGGCGGGTAAACTCGTCCGCCGCCAGCTCACGCGGATCCTCTCCCCCGGGACCACGCTGGCCGCGAACCAGCTCGATGCGGCGCGCAATCACTACCTCGCGGCGGTCGCCCTGGACAAACGCGGGTTGCACGCCGCCTGGCTGGACCTTTCCACGGGCGAGTTTCGCGTCGCGACCGACGCCGCGATACCCAACCTGCTGCCGATTCTCACGGCGCTGGATCCCGCCGAGCTGCTCGTGGTCGAGGGCGAACGCGATCGCTGGGCGGCGGCACCGCACGAGGAAACCGCGGTGCACGCGCTGCATGGATTCTGCGCCGCGCGGCTGGTGAGCGAGCTGCCAGGCTACCATTTCGAGACCAGCACCGGATCGCGGACCGTCATGGACGCCCTCGGGGTGCTGAACCTCGCGGGGTTCGGATTGGACCCGGCGCACCCCGGCCTGGGCCCGGCCGGCGCCCTCGTCGGCTACGCCACCGAGAATCTCTGCGCGAAGCCCGAGAACCTGCGCACCCTCCAGGAGTACCGGAGCACCCGGACCCTGCTGCTCGATCCCGCCACCCTGCGCAACCTCGAGATCTTCCAGTCCAGCCGCGGCACGCGCGAAGGCTCGCTCCTGCACGCGATGAATCGCACGGTCACCGCCGCCGGCGCCCGTCTGCTGGAACGGTGGCTCGCCACCCCCACCCTCGACCTTCCTGTCATCCGCCGGCGGCAGGCGCTCGTCGGCGACCTGCTCGCCCATCCCACCCGGCTCGCCGCGGTGCACGAGCACCTCTCGGGCATTCGCGACGTGCCGCGCATCCTCGGCCGGCTGCAGAACCGGCTGCGCAATCCGCGCGAACTCGGTGGCGTGCGCGACACGCTCGCACGCCTGCCGGAACTGCGTGCCGCCCTGGCCGCGTTCGCGGCCGCGTCGGAGCTCGCCGCGGTGCGCGACCAGTTGCAGGAACTGCCTGACCTGCGCCACCTGCTCGGTTCGGCGCTCGCCGACGAGCTGCCGAACGACCTGGCCGACGGCAATTACATCCGCCCGGGGCATGACGCGGAGCTCGACCGGCTGCGCTCGCTGACCACCGACAATAAGACCTGGCTTTCCGAGCTCGAACGCACCGAGCAGGAGCGCACCGGCATCCGGAGCCTGAAGGTCAGGTTCACAAACCATTTCGGCTATTACATCGAAGTCACGAAGGCGAATCTGCACCTCGTCCCCGCCGACTACATCCGGCGGCAGACCACGGTGGGCGGCGAGCGCTACGTGACCGAGGAGCTCAAGCAGAAGGAGAAGGAGATCTTCCATGCGGAGGAGAATGCCCTCGCCCGCGAACTCGCGCTGTTCAACGCCCTCGTCGCCGCCGTCGTCGACCAGTCGATCGCGCTCGCGCAGACCGCGGACGCGCTCGCGGAGCTGGACGTGCTCACCGGCTGGGCGCTGCTGGCCCGCGAATGGGGCTATGTCTGTCCCGCCCTCGACGAGGGCGACGTGCTCGAGATCAGCGAGGGCCGCCACCCGGTGGTCGAACAGATGCTCCGCGCTCCCGACACGGTGGTCGCGCGCGGCGGCAGCGCCGGCTTTGTCCCCAACGACACCCTGCTCGCCGCCGATGACGCGCAGATCGCGCTGCTCACGGGGCCCAACATGGCGGGCAAGTCGACGTACATCCGCCAGGTGGCGCTGATCACGCTGATGGCGCAGGTCGGCTGCTGGGTGCCCGCGAAGACGTGCCGGCTGGGCATCGTCGACCGCATCTTCTCGCGCGTGGGCGCGAGCGACGACCTCGCGCGCGGCAACTCGACCTTCATGGTCGAGATGAACGAGACCGCCAACATCCTCAACCACGCCACCGACCGCTCGCTCATCATCCTCGACGAAATCGGCCGCGGCACCTCGACCTACGACGGCCTCTCAATCGCATGGGCGGTGGTCGAGCACTTGCATCGTGGACCGGAGCGCGGACCACGGACGCTGTTCGCCACGCATTACCAGGAGCTGACGCAGCTCGAGAAACACCTGCCGCGCCTGCGCAACTTCTCCGTCGCGGTGAAGGAGTGGAACGACGACATCGTCTTCCTGCGCCGCGTGGTCCCCGGTCCCGCGGACCGCAGTTACGGCATCCAGGTCGCCCGGCTCGCCGGGCTGCCACTAAGTGTCATCGACCGCGCCAAGACGATCCTCGCGAAGCTCGAGAGCGACGACACGTCGATCTCCCTGCCCGCGCCGCAGGCCAAGCCGAAGAAGAAAATCACGGTCACGCCCGCGGACGATTCGCAGCTCAGCCTGCTGTGACTCCCGCCGGCGCCGCGACCTCGACGGGCGCAGCCTCGGGGCAAGCCTGGTCGTTCACTCAACCGCTGTCGGTCGGCAGCGGCAGCCGCTCGAGCAACTTGTCCAGCGTGATCGGGTAATCGCGGATGCGAATGCCGGTGGCGTGATGGATCGCGTTCGCCACCGCGGCCCCGACGCCGCAGATGCCGAGTTCACCCACCCCCTTGGCCTTCATGGGTGACGCGATCGGGTCCGTTTCCTCGAGGAAGATCACTTCCTGGTGCGGGATGTCCGCGTGGACGGGCACTTCGTAGCCCGCCAGGTCGTGGTTCACGAAGAACCCCTTTCGCTTGTCCACCACGAGATCCTCCATCAACGCGGCGCCGACCCCCATCGTCATCGCGCCGATCACCTGGCTGCGCGCTGACTTCGGGTTGAGGATGCGACCGGCCGCGCAGACCGCCAGCATGCGGCGCACGCGCGTCTCACCGGTCACGGCATCGACGCCGACCTCCACGAAATGCGCGCCGAAGGTCGATTGCTGGTACCGTTTGTCCAGGTCGCCGTACTCGATGCCGTCCTCGCCCGTGAGGCCAGCCGGTCCCGCCAGCTCCGCCAGCGTGCCGCTGCGGCCACCGGCGAACACGCGGCCGTGCGCAAACGTCGCTTCGCCCGCCTCCACGCCCAACTTCCGCGCCACCGCCTCGCGCAACTTCACGCACGCGGCAAAGACTCCCGACGTCGAATTCGCGGCGCCAAACTGTCCGCCCGACCCGCAGGACACCGGAAAGCGGGAGTCACCGAGATTCACGACGACCTCATCCAGCGATACGCCCATCATCTCCGCCGCGGTCTGGGCAATGATCGTGTAGCTGCCCGTGCCGATGTCGGTCATGTCGGTCTCCACGGTCACGATGCCACGCTGGTCAAGGCGGACGCGCGCGGCTGATTTCATCAGCAGGTTGTTGCGGAACGCCGCGGCGACGCCCGTGCCGACCAGCCAACGGCCGTCGCGCGCCTGCGCGGGCTTCGGGTTGCGTCGGGCCCAGCCGAACTTCTCCGCGCCGCGCCGGAGGCACTCGACCAGCTGCCGCTGGGAGAATGGCGGATGCGGGACGTGCGTCTGCTCGCCCTTGGCCTGCGGATCGTCGGAATCGGCTTTCACCGGGTTGTCGGGCACGACCTGGGTGTCGTTGCGAATGCGAAACTCCACCGGGTCGAGGCCGAGCTTCTCCGCCATCTCGTCGATCGCGATTTCCAGCGCCATCATGCCGGGCGCTTCGCCCGGGGCGCGCATGGAATTGCCCTCCGGCAGATCGAGCACCGCCAGCCGCATCGCCGTCAGGCGGTGCTCCCCGGCGTAGAGCAGCCGGGTCTGGCTGACGGCGGTCTCAGGTTCGCCGTCGGGCTGGTCCCCGGACCAGCTCTCGTGCGCAATGGCCGTCAGCTTCCCGTCCCGCGTCGCACCCAGCCGGATGCGCTGGATCGTCGCCGGGCGGTGGGTGGTGTTGTTGATCACCAGCGGACGCGGCAGCGCCACCTTGACCGGCCGGCGCACGGCGCGCGCCGCGAGGGCCGCCAGCAGCGCATCGGCGCGAAGGAACAGCTTTCCCCCGAAGCCGCCGCCGATGTACGGCGAGATGAGTCGCACGTCCTCCTTGGGAATGCCGAGCGTCTTCGCGACGTCGCCCACCGTCCAGGCGATCATCTGGTTCGAAGTCCACATCGTGAGCTGGTTGCCGTCCCATTTCGCCACCGTGGCGTGCGGCTCCATCATCGCGTGCGTCTGGTCGGGCGTGGTGTAGGTCGCATCGAACTGGACGGGCGCCGCGGCGAACGCGGTCGCGAAGTCGCCGACCGACGAATCCGAAGGTCCACCGGCGCCTGGCTTGGGCTTGACCGCAGTGTCTTTCGCGGCGGCCAGGTCGAACCGTCCCCGGGAGGGTTCGTAGCGGACCCGCAGGCGCTGCGCCGCCGCCCGGGCCTGTTCGAACGTCCCGGCCACGACGACGGCGATCGCCTGGTGATAGTGATCCACCTCCGGCCCGCCGAGAAGCTTCGCGGTATTGAAATCCCCCTGGCCCAGTTTGCCGGCGTTCTCCGCCGTCACGATCCCCAGCACGCCGGGCGCGGCCTTCGCGTCCGTCTCGTCGATCGAGAGGATCCGCCCTTTCGCGATGGCGGCTCCCACGATGCAGCCGTAAACCGCGTCCGGCGCGACATCGTGGCTTTCGTAGGCGTAGCGCGCGGTCCCCGTGGTCTTCGCCGGACCGTCGATGCGATCGAAGGGTTGGCCGACGACCTTCAATTGGTCGATCGGGTTCGTGGTCGCCGGGGTGTCGAATTTCATCCGCGTGCTCCCTTGGCTTCGGCCAGCACCGCGGCGAGCACGCGTTCCACCAGCTTCAGCTTGAAAGCGTTCTCCGTCGTCGGCTTCGCGCCGGCGAGCAGCCGGGCGACGACGGCCCTGGCGCCCTTTGTCATCTCGGACTCGGCCGCCTCGACGCGCCAGGGCTTGTGGGCGACTCCGCCCAGCGCGACCCGGCCGGAACCGTCGCGCTGCACGATCGCGGCGACAGAAACGAGCGCGAAGGCGAACGACGCCCGATCGCGCACCTTGCGGTAAAAGTGCGCCCCACCGACGGGCCTGGGCAGGGTCACGGCGGTGATGAGCTCGCCGGCGGCGAGCGCCGTTTCGACCTGCGGCTGGTCGCCCGGCAGGCGGTGAAAGTCCGCGAGGGGAATCCGGCGGGTGGCCCCGTCCGGCCCGATCGTCTCGACCGTCGCATCGAGCACCCGCAAGGCGACCGCCATGTCGCTGGGATGGGTGGCGATGCACGCGTCGCTGGCGCCGATGACCGCGTGCTGACGGGTGAAGCCGCCGATCGCCGCGCAACCGTCGCCCGGCACGCGCTTGTTGCACGGCATGTTCGTATCGTAAAAGTAGGGACACCGCGTCCGCTGCAGCAGATTGCCCGCGGTCGTGGCCATGTTGCGGAGCTGGCCGCTGGCACCGGCCAGCAGCGCGCGCGCCAGCACGCCGTAGTCGCGACGCACGCGCGCGTCGGCGGCGAGGTCGGTGTTCCGCACGAGCGCACCGATGCGGAGACCGCCCTCCGGCGTGGTTTCCAGGGTGTCCAGGCCCAGGCCGTTGACGTCGATCAGGTGCGTGGGCGTCTCGATCTCGAGCTTCATCAGGTCGAGCAGATTGGTCCCGCCGGCGACGAACTTGGCGCCGGCGTGCCGCTTTGCCGCCGCGGCGGCTTCCGCGGGGGTTCGCGCCCGCTCGTACGTGAACGGTCTCATGGGCGCTTCCCGGCGAACGTTTGGATGGCCTCGAAAATGTTGGAGTAGGCCCCGCAACGGCAGAGGTTGCCGCTCATGCGCTCGCGGACCTCGGCCTCGCTCCACGCGGCCGGAGCGTTGAGGTCGGCGGTGACGTGGCTCGGAATGCCGGCCTGCACCTCGCTTAGCATCGCGACCGCCGAACATATCTGGCCCGGCGTGCAGTACCCGCATTGGTAGCCGTCGCACCGCACGAACGCGGCTTGCAGGGGATGCAGTTGCTCCGGAGTCCCGAGGCCTTCGATCGTCGTGATCTCCGCGCCCTGTTGCATGACCGCCAGCGTGAGGCAGGAGTTGATGCGCCTGCCGCCCACCAGGACCGTGCAGGCCCCGCACTGGCCGTGATCGCAGCCCTTCTTGGTCCCCGTGAGATGAAGCTCCTCGCGCAACGCGTCGAGCAGGGTGGTGCGCGGATCGATCTCCAGTGCGCGCGGCGTGCCGTTGACGGTGAAAGCGATCTTCATGAGAGCCGCCGCAGGGGCGGGGTTGGCATTCGGTTGCGCCTGGGAAATCATGGTCAGGGACGTCACGGCGACGGCCGCGGTTCCGGCCACGATGAAGCCGCGGCGGGTAAGATCCCGCTCGCCGCGGGCAGGGGCAGCTTCTTCAGGAGTTCGCATCGGGAGCCGTTTCGACGATCCCACAGCTTAACCGGCCTCGGGCCGCGTCTCCATCGGGCCGCCTTCCATGAGTTTGGTAGGAGCGGAGCGCATACGAGCAGCGAAAGTGCCCCGCACCGCTCCATGCAGACCGGGGTTCTCCCCCGGGCGACTCGCCCGATCCACGGCCGCCCTGCCCTCGCATGCATGGGAGGGGAAATAGCCCGATGGCGTCGGAGCGGCGGACCGACCATGATGGACGCATGAAGAACCCCCGCTCATCCGAGAAGCCCGCCGCCAGGGATGCCGCCATCCGCAAGACGATCGGCGGGCAGCCCGAGAACGACCAGGACGCGCGGGACGCGGGTTTGAAGTCGGCCACCTCGGCGGAACCCCGCCGGAAGTCAGCTGCGGGTACGCGAGCGCCGGTACCCACTCCTCCGAAGCAGGGGCAACGGAATTAGAGCAGAACGATCAGTAGTGTAGCCGATTGTCGGTGGGCGCCGCTCTCTCAGCGCCGCGGCTGCGACGGAGCGCAGCCGTGCGAGAACGGCGATGACCGGGTTGCAACCGCTGGAGGCAGGTTCAGTCTTGCCGCCGGGCCTGCGACCGCCGCGCCTCCAGCATCTGCTCGTGCTGCGCCTCTTCGACGCCCTCCAGGGCAAGCTGCTCCAGCGCCGCCTTCTCGTCGTCGCCGCCATGTTCAGGCACCTGCCGGCCCCGGTCGGTCATGGGATCGCTGGGATCACGCGACATCGACTGCATGCTGTCGGCGTCCTCGTTCACCGTGTCAGGCAGGTGGAGGGCCCGGAGCTCGGCTATGGCGCGAGAGCGATCCTCCTCCGTCACCTTGCTGCGGTTGTCGATCCGGGCAAGTTCCGACGCGCGCCGCTCGATGTCGGCCGGACCAAAACCGCCGACGCCCTGGCCGTGCAACTCCACCTTCTGATGAGAATCTCGGGAATGTATAGGCATGATACCTATGGACAGCAAACCGGGCCCATGGTCGCGGCCGATGCCCCCTTTCGTCGGTGCGATGAGGGACGACCGGCACGTCGTGCGGCCGTGAACCTCCTGCTGATCCTTCGAAATGCGGACGTGAACGGCAGTCCTCCGCCACCGCCCGGGAGCCGGTGCGGGACGTCGTCGGCCGATTGACCTTTGTCCGCCGGTGATCATCCCGTCGTGGATGCCGCTGTTGACCGTGATTCCGCCGATGCCGGGCGCCGAGCGCCGTTTCCGCCCGTTCACCGATTTCGTGCAAGCTTCCGGATGGACAACGGAATTTGCTCAACTCGACTGGATCGGCTCCCAGCCCAACTTCGAATCGCAGGCGATCTTCGAGCAGGTCGCAGCGCAAACCGCGGGCAAGGTGGTCATGGGCTTCTCCCTCGGCGCGCTGTACGCTCACCTCGGCGCACTCCGGGCCCGACACCTGATTCTCGGCTCGATCTCCCCCTTTTTCCTCGAGGATGATGATGAACCGCAGCGTTGGATGATTTCCTATCAGAAGGGAAACGCGGATACGCCGGCTGACGTGCTGGTCGGTGCCCGGGAGGACGCACAGATGCACCGCCGCGCGACGGCCGTGCGCGATTTCTACCGCCGGTGCACGTACACGAATGTGGCCGAGGCCGAACACGAACTGTGGCATCCGAATTACCTGGAGGCGGTCAAGTCTGCTCTCGACCGGCTTTCCGCGGGCGGATGAAGCGATCGCGGCGACGCGATGCCGCGCGAGGCGAGACGCATCGTCCAGCGTCCCTCCTCAATTGGCGGGAGGCACCGCCGCGGCCTCGCTTGCCGGCAGTTCGAGCCAGAACGATGACCCCCGGCCCGGCCGCGAGGAGAGCCCGACCCGTCCCCCCATTCGCTCCGCCGCCTTCCTGACAATCGCGAGCCCGATCCCGGTGCCAGGAACGTCGGGACCCGCCACCCGCTCGAAGATGCGGAATATCTTGGCGTGGTGCGCCGCCGCGATGCCCACACCGTTGTCCTTCACCACCACCCGCACCCGGCCGTCCCGCCGTTGCGTCGAGATCGCCACGCGCGACTCCACGCCCGGCCGGGCGAATTTCAGCGCGTTGCCCACCAGATTGGACAAGGCTTGCACCAGCGACGGTCCGTGCGCGACCACGCCCGCCAGCGGGCGGCGAACGACGATCGACTGTCGTGCCGCGGACAGATCGGGGTACTGCTCGATGGTGTCGTCCACGACCTTGGTCAAATCGAGCGGACTCAGCACGATGTCACCGCCGAGGCGCGTGTAGGCCAGCACATCCTGGGTGAGGTGGTCCATCCGGCCGGCGGAACGCGCGATCCGTTCCACATAGTGCCGGACGTCCGGCACGAGCGTGTCGCCGAAGTCCTCCAGGATCACCTGCGCATAGCCGGCCATGATCCGGAGCGGCGAACGCAGGTCGTGCGAGACACTGTAGGAAAACGATTCCAGCTCCGTGACGAGTTCGCGGAGCTTGGCGGTGCGCTCCTGCACGCGGGTTTCGAGCGAGGCCAGGAGCGCGTCGCGTTCCTGCAGGAGATCCCGCATCTCGAACTGCCGCTGCCGCGCCCGGAGGACGTTTCTCACCGCCGCCACCAGCGTCGAGGTCCTCAGCGGGCGCGCGACCAGCGTCACGTTGCTGCGCGGGCCGAACGCCGCCGCCGAGACCTCCGCCCAGCGGTGGATCGAAGTCGTGGCGGTGACCACGATCACCGGAATATCCGACCAGGGCGGCTGGCATTCGATCGCATCAGCCAGGGCGCGGTTGCCGCGGAGTGCGACCGCCTCCTCGGTCAGCAGCAACGCTCCGGCACCGGCAGTGACCCACTGCGCCGCCTCGGGCAGCGACGAAGCGATCACGCCTGCGACCCCGGAACCCTCCAGCACCGCGTGCATGTTCCGGGCGTCGGCCCCGATGGGGGCGACGACCACGACGACGTCTCCGGCAGGTTCACCCGGGGATGCCATGTCAACGCGGCTTGAGCATGCGCTCGGGGCTGCCGCGGAACTTCGGCACTCCGGTCAGCACGCCGTCGAACTCATCCAAGGGAGCGCCCACCTGCATCCCGCGCGGGCTGAATTTGAACTCGCGAATCGTATCCTCGTGCGCGCCCATCCGTTTCTTGACGACCGACATCGCCTTGCGGATCCGGCCCGACTCCTCGAAGTAACGCAGCAGGATCACCGAGTCCGCGAGATAGGTCAGATCGAGCGGCGTGCTTACCTGCGAGAGCAGACCATGCTGCGCCAGGGTCAGGATCGTGACGACCCCGCGATTCGCGAGATACGCGAACAACTCGTGCAACTGGATCTCGAGATACCTCACGCTCGGCATCGCCTGCAGATACCCGTTGAGGGAATCCAGGACGATCAGCCGCGTGCCCGCCTCCACGACACCGCGCACCTGGTTCACGAACTCACCTGGAGCCATTTTCCCCGGATCCACCTCATGGAAGGTCAGCAGCCCCCGCTTCATGTAGTTCTCCACCGTCAACCCCACGGTCTTGGCCCGTCCCTTGAGCGTCCGGATGTTTTCCTCGAAAAGATAGGTGCAGACGCTTTCACCGCGGCTCGCGGCGGCGACGGCGAATTGCAGCGCAATCGTGGATTTGCCCGTGCCGGCAGGCCCGAGGAGGAGGCAACTCGTCCCGCGGTCGATGCCGCCTCCCACCAGCGCGTCCAGTTCAGGCACGCCGGAGCTGGCGACTCCGGCCTTGAAGGGAGTGTGGTGTTCCGAGGCGATGAGGCGGGGAAAGACCTGCAATCCGCCGCGCAGGATGACCGCATCGTGGAACCCCCCCATGAAATTCACTCCGCGCAGCTTATTCACCCGGATGCGCCGGCGATCTGCCCCATAGTCGGTTTCAATCTGGTCGATCGTGATCACGCCATGCGCGATGCTCTGGACGTGCAGATCCCCCCCCGCCCGGACCGGCGTGATCGTCCAGCATAAGGACGGTCATCTCCCGCCCGGCGAAGTACTGCTTGAGCGCCAGCATCTGGCGCCGGTAACGCAGCGCCGTGTCGGAAAGCAATCGCAGCTCCGACAACGAATCGATCACAAGACGCCGCGGTTTCACCTTGTCGATCCGATGGAGCAGGAGCTCCGTCGTTTTGTTCAGCTCGATCTCCGAAGGTTGAAAGACGGTATTCTGCTCTTCCTGCGCGAGCTGATGCTCCAACGCCGAGAGCTCGAAAACGGCCAGGCCATCCAGATCCCAGCCGTGCGAGGCCGCGACCGCCGCGATCTCGTCCCCCGTCTCGGAAAGCGTGATATATAGCCCCCGCTCGCCGCGGGCCTGGCCGGCCAGGAGATACTGCAACGCCAGGGTCGTCTTGCCCACTCCGGGGTCGCCCTTGAGGAGGTAAAGGCGGGAGGCAGGCAAACCCCCGACGAGCACCGTGTCCAAGCCGGGCACGCCGGTGGGCGAAAGCCGCACGGGTGACGAGCGTTTCATCGGACGGCGGGCACCGGGACGGCGCCGAAGAAGCCAGGGCGCCTCGCGGAAAGGGCGCCTTGGGTTCCAGAGTTTCGGTGCTGAGTTTTCACAGGTGGGAGTGCGGTGAGGACCCGCCGCGTTGCCGTGGGCCGCCCCGAGGCAATAGGAACTAGCAAGTTGCAGGAGTCGCTCGGATAGACCACGATCCCCGCGCATGGTTTCGCCAGCTCCCAATGCCGTGGTCATCGCCGATGACGATCCTGACGACTTGTTTTTCGCGCGGCGGTGCCTGCAGAAGGCGGGCGTAAAGGGCGAAATCCTCACGTGTACGGATGGAGTCCAGATTGTCCGGCTACTGGAAGGCATCGCTCGGGAAAACAAGCCCCTGCCCCAGGTCATTTTTCTCGATGTGAAAATGCCCATCCTGAATGGCATCGAGACGCTCAGGTGGATCCGCACCCAGGAGGCGTTCGACCGGGTACCCATTGTAATGCTTTCGGGTTCGAACGAGGCGCGGGACGTCGAGCTTGCCCGCTCGCTCGGAGCCCTCGCCTACCTGGTCAAGTATCCGCATCCCGAGGAAATCGCCCGGCTGCTCGCCACCGCTGGCGCCACACCTGGTTCCACCGGAGGTGAGCCAAGCTCCCTGCCGACCTGATCGGCGGCAACCGGAAGCGGGCGGGGGTGACCGATCCGGGGGACCGGGCGCGTCCCCCGCGTCCCGACCTTATCGTCGCACCCTCATTGCGGCCGCGCGTCGGGCTTCACCTTGGCACGCTTCTCCGGCTTGCGCACGACGATCGCATCGGGGTCTTTCGATCCCGGAGGTTTCTCCGTATCGATGCGCGCGCGCAACGGCGGTGAGAGCGCGGACGGATCGATCCTGGTCCCGGTGATGTCGATCGTCGCGCGCATCGTCGCGAAGCCGGCCGGCAGCGAGGTGAGAGGATTATTGCGGACCCGAAGCTGATTGACGATCTGTACCCGCCCAAACGCCTCCGGCAACGCGCTGATGCGGTTGTCGGAAAGATCGCACACGCGTAGGCGCGTGAGATTCGCGATGCTGTCGGGCACCGCGGCGATCCGATTGCCGGCGATGCTGAAGTGACGCAGCTCCGTCATCCGGCCGATGTCGGGCGGCAACGTCGCAATCCGGTTCTTCGAAAACTGCAGTTTGGTGAGGCGCGACATGCCGTAGACGAACGGGGGGATTTCCGTGAAGCGATTTCCGGTGAAGTACATCGCGATCAGCCCGTCCATGTCCGCCAGCGAGCGCGGCAGCGAGGAGAGCTGGTTGAATTCGCAGTAGAAGAACTCGACGTTGTCCATGGCTCCCATTTCCTCGGGCAGCGCCTGCAGCCGATTGTGGTTCACATACAGGTGCAGGTTGGGAATTGAAGTGACCGGCACTTTTCGTCCGTCGTCCTCAACCTGCAGCGTGCCGATTCCGTCGAGGTCGGTCAGGTTGAGCCCGGAGAGCAGCAGCGCCTTCGTACCCTCCTTCAGATGCCCGGGCGAATCCAGGTCGTTGGGCATCACCGCGCCGCGGGTGGCGACGAAGATCCTGATCTCATGCTTGCGGGCGTAATCGGCGAGCGAGACGGCCTGCCCGATCGCGGGCAGGCCCGCCGCGAGCAGCGCTGCGATTGCCGGGCGGGGCCTGACGAGCCGTGCGGTCTGTTCGAGGAAGCGCATGATATCGTTGGGGTCGTGGGTGCGGAGTACGAGCGACCGCGGTCTTTGCGGACTGTGCCCGGATCGGTGATGGCCGCGTGCACCGTTCGTGTCGAGAATCGCCCGCCCGCCGCGAACCGCCGCAACGCGAATGGACCCGCTCGCGGGCGCCGCTCTCGGCCCAACCCGGCTGCCGGTCCTCACGTCACCGCTGAAAACGGCCGCACGGGAAAGTGTATCCGGGTGCGCTCTACTCTGGAGAGCTGCGGACGGACCCGTCGCACGTCAGCCGCCCGGCGACAGGCGGCTCCACCTTGCTGATGCGTTGGCCTACGCAAGCCGAGCCACGCTCCTTGAGCATCACTCGCGAACGACGCACGCCACGACGACGCTCGCGCGTCACGGGCGCCTGGGCTCGTCGGGGCGCGTGAAGCGGCCGTGGAGAACCCCCGCGGCCAGCACGTGTCCGGCGCAGGCCGCCAGAAGTTCGGAGCGCGTCGCGCGAGGGTGCAGGTCGAGCTTACGGTCGATCGCGAACACCTGGTAGACGTAGCGGTGCGCGGCGTCGCCCTTGGGCGGCTTCGAGCCGAAGAACCCCGGCCGGCCCAGCGAGTTGACGCCCTGGCGCATCCCGGAAGGCTCGTTGAGCCCGGATACGGGCGGCACGCCTTCGCGCAGCGCGAGCGTGCCGGCCGGAATATTCCACGCGAGCCAGTGCACCACCGGCAGCGGCGTGATGCCGGCGTCAGGATCCTCCATCACGATCACGTAAGATTCCGTGCCGCGCGGGCCCGCGCTCCAGCGGAGCGGCGGACTCGCGTTCTGGTCATAGGCGGAGTGCCGGACCGGGATCACCTCGCCATCCGCAAAGGAGGTTGAGGTCAGATCGATCTTCCCGCCGGTCTTCATCGCCGGCATCTCATGTGTCAGCGCCTCCTTCACGCCCTCGCGGTTCTGTTTTCGCATCGGCCCGGCGGGCACGGGCGCTGCCGAAGCCGGGGCGCCGCGCTGGCTGCCGCCCGGGTGACTCACCCGGTAGATGACGCCGTTGCGGTCGTCGGTGAAGAGCAGCGAGCCGTCGGGCGCCACGACGTTGCCGGTGAGACGCCCAAACTCCTGGTCTCCGTCGACGAAGCCGGTCACGAAGGGCTCGAACCGCACTGGCTTCCCGTCGCGAAAGCGGATCCGCACGATCTCGTATCCCGCGGCCGGCTTCCGATTCCAGGAACCGCGCATGGAGACGAACAGGTCGTGCCGGTATTCGGCAGGAAACTGTTCGCCGGTGTAGAACGAGGCCTGCATCGGACTCGCGTGCGCCGTGTAGCCCAGGGTCATGGGAGTGACCGCGGAACGCATTTCCGACGGGGTAATTCCGCCGGGAGGAAACCGGCCTGGGTGCTGCTCGTTGTCGCCAAAGTAGTAGGGCCAGCCGTAGTGCCCGCCCCGCTCCAGCTTGTTCAACTCCTCGGGTGGCTCGTCGTCGCCGAGCCAGTCGATCCCGTGATCCATGCCCCACAGCTCGCCCGTCTGCGGATGCCATCCCCATCCGATCAGGTCGCGCAGGCCCGAGGCAAAGATGGCCCGGCTTTTCCCGTCGAGCGAAGCGCGCAGCAGCGTGGCGGATTCCGGATTCGGCTCCACGGCGTCATTCGTCGCGGATGCGACACCGATGTAGAGCATGTCGTCGGGGCCGACCTGCACCGTGCGGGTGGGATGCTGGCCGGCATCGGGGAGATCGTGGATGACCATCTCCAGTTCGCCAAACGAACCGTCGGGCGCGACGTCGGCGCGAAAGACCTCCTTGACGGTCGCAAGGTACACCTTGCTCCCGTGGAAACCAATCCCGTGCAGGCCGGGACGGCTGGCCACGCGCGCCGGCGCCCCCGCCGCGAGCCCGTTGCTGCCCACGTCGAACATCAGCACATCGCCCTGCTCCCGCCGCGTGAGGTAGATCCTGCCGCCGGGCCCCACCGCGAGCAGTCGCGCATGGCCGAGGTTCTCCGCGAACCGCTCGAGCCGGAATCCCTCCGGCACTTTCAGCTTCTCCAGCGGCGGCGGCGGCCGCTTCTCGAGCACGAAGAGGTGACCGGTCACCCGCCGGTCGGCGGTTTGCTCGCGGCTGACCGTCGGCTCGATCGGAACGAATGGTTCCGCGGCGTGAAGCGCGCCGATGAAAAGCCAGAGCGCAGGGAGCAAGATCGATCGCGTGGTCAGGTGCATGGGAGAGGTCCTCGCCGGCAGGCGGATCGGCCGGGCGTCCCATTGTAGCGGGCGCGCCGGCGGCCGTGCATCCCGCCGACGACGCTCCGTGGCATCGGGCGGGCGCCGCGCTCGCGGACGGTAAAGTCGGTTCGGCTGCGTCAGGAGAATACCTGCGACCGAGGACGGTTTCCTCGCGCCGCGGCGAATTCATGCGGCGCACGGCAGGATTCGAACGAAGTACGGGGACCATCGGTTGCGAGCGTGGTCTATCGCCGGGACTCGATCCCCGCGTCACGCCGCCGGCTCATGGTTCATTTCCTCTCCGCAACTTCCGCGCGTTCGCGCCCGCACCGGGCGGGTGCCGCGTCCGCCGTGGCGGTCTTGCTGGCCGGCTGTTCGGGACCGCAGTCCAGCCTTGATCCGGCCGGAGCGGGGGCGCGCGAGATCGCCGATCTCTTCTGGTGGATGGCCGGTGGCACCGTGGTGGTGTGGGTGGCGGTGGCCTGGCTGACGTATTCCGCGGTCCGCGGCCGCGTGGCCGAGCAGACGGCCCGGCAGGCGCGTTATTACATCATCGGCGGAGGCGCACTCTTCCCGACCGTCGTGCTCACCGCGCTGCTCCTGCACGGCTTTCGCATCCTCCCGCCGCTGCTCGCGCCGGCTCCGCCCGGCAGCCTGCGGATCGCGGTGAGCGGCGAGCAGTGGTGGTGGCGGGTCCAGTATCAGCCAGATGGGGAGGAGCCGGTCGAGCTGGCGAACGAGATCCGCCTGCCGGTGGGCGAACCGGTGGAGTTCATCCTCGATGCGCCCGACGTCATTCATTCGTTCTGGATTCCGTCGCTCGGCGGCAAGATGGACATGATCCCGGGCCGGACCACGCGGCTGACGTTGCAGGCGACGCGCACCGGCACGTTTCGCGGGGTATGCGCCGAGTACTGCGGCGAGTCGCACGCGCTCATGGCGTTCCCGGTGGTCGTCATGGCGAAGGCGGAGTTCTCCGCGTGGCTCGCCGCGCAACGGGCGCCGGCGCAGGCACCGGCCGATCCCCTGGCGGAACGCGGGCGGGCGGCGTTCCTGCAGAACGGCTGCGCGGCCTGCCATGCGGTCCGTGGCACCGAGGCGCGCGGGCGGATCGGCCCCGACCTCACGCACGTGGGCGGACGGATGACCCTCGGTGCGGGCGTCCTGACCAACAATCGCGCGGCGCTGGTACGCTGGCTGGCGCACACCGACCGGGTCAAACCCGGCGTGTTGATGCCGCATTTCGGCATGCTGCCCGCGGCGGAACTCGATGCCGTCGCCGCTTACCTCGAATCGCTGCGATGAACGACCAGCCGCGCGATCCCGAACCGCTGGCCGCGGAGCCTCCGCTGGCACTGCAACGCGCGCAGGAGGCGCGGCTGCGTGCCGCCTGGACGCTGCCGAAGGGCTGGCGGTACTGGTCCGCCGTGAACAACACCGAAGTCGGGGTCTGGTACACGGCGACGGCCTTCCTGTTCTTCGCCTTCGGCGGCGTGCTGGCACTGCTGATGCGCATCCAGCTCGCGGTGCCCGGCAACGAATTCCTCTCCGCGGACACCTACAACCAGGTCTTCACCGTGCACGGCTCGGTGATGATGTTTCTTTTTGCCATCCCGGTCTTCGAGTCGATCGCGGTCATCTTCCTGCCGCAGATGCTCGGCGCGCGCGACCTGCCGTTCCCCCGGCTCTCGGCGTTCGGCTACTGGTGTTTCCTGCTCGGCGGAATCTTCCTCTCGGGCTCGCTGTTCTTCGGGGCGGCGCCGAAGGGCGGCTGGTTCATGTATCCGCCCCTGACGTCGGCCTACCAGCCGGGAATCGGCGCGGACATGTGGCTGCTGGGTTTCTCGTTCATCGAGATTGCGGCGATCGCGGCGGCGGTGGAGCTCATCGTCGGCACGCTGAAGTGCCGGCCGCCGGGCATGCGGATCAACCTCATCCCGCTCTACTGCTGGTACGTGCTGGTCGCCGCGGCGATGGTGCTCTTCGCCTTTCCGCCCCTGATCGCCGGGAGCATGCTGCTCGAGGTCGAGCGGGCGTTCCACTGGCCGTTCTTCGATCCGAAGGGCGGCGGTGATCCCGTGCTGTGGCAGCACCTCTTCTGGCTCTTTGGTCATCCGGAGGTGTACATCATCTTCCTGCCCTCGATCGCGATCATCGCGATGGTCGTGCCGACCTTCGTCCGCCGGCCGATCGTCGGCTACGGCTGGGTCGTGCTGGCGGCGGTCGGCACCGGCTTCATCAGCTTCGGACTCTGGGTGCACCACATGTTCACGACCGGGCTTCCGGGGATCTCGCTGGCGCTCTTCTCGGCGGCGTCGGAAGCGGTGGCGATCCCGACCGGCGTGCAGATCTTCTGCTTCATCGCGACCATCGCGGCCGGCAAGCTGGTCCGCTCCGTGCCCATGCTCTATGCGTGCGGCGGGCTCGCGATCTTCGTGCTGGGCGGACTCACCGGCGTGATGGTGGCGCTCGCATCGTTCGATTTCCAGGCGCACGACACCTACTTCATCGTCGCGCACCTGCACTACGTGCTCGTGGGCGGAGCGGTGTTTCCGATCATCGCGGGCTGCTACTATTTCTTCCCGCTGCTGAGCGGCAAGAAGCTCTCGGACCGCCTCGGGAAGATTGCGTTCTGGCTGCTTTTCGCGGGCTTCAACCTGACGTTCCTGCCGATGCACTTCACCGGCCTGCGCGGGATGCCGCGGCGGGTGTTCACGTATCCGGAGGGACTGGGATTCGACACGCTCAACCTGGTCTCGTCCATCGGCGCGTTTCTCCTCGGCAGCGGCGTCGCCGTCGTGGCGTGGGACCTCATCCGCCCGAAGACGCGGCAGCCGCTTTCCGCCCGGAACCCGTGGAACGCGGGCACCCTCGAATGGCTGCCGAGCATGCCGCCGGAGAACTGGGGCGTGCGCTCGATTCCGGAGGTCGACAGCCGGTATCCGCTGTGGGAGCAGCCCAACTTCGTGCGCGACGTGGACCAGGGCCGCTTCTACCTCCCCGACGCCGAGGAAGGCCTGCGCGAGACGCTCGTCACCACGGCGATCGACGCGAAGCCCGTGCAGTGTCTCCGGCTGCCGGGCCCGAGTTTCGTGCCGTTCTGGGCGGCGTTCACGATCGGCGGATTCTTCATCCTCGGCACGTTTCACTGGTGGTGGCCCGCGCTCGCCAGTCTGGTCGTCGGCATCGGCGTCGTATGCTACTGGCTGTGGACCGCCACGGCGAAACGGCCGGAGAAGCCGGAGAAGCACGTGGGCCTCGGGCTCACGCTGCCGCTCTACCAGTCCGGCTCCGCCTCGGTCGGCTGGTGGGCCGTGCTCATCACGATGCTCGCGGTGTTCACGGCGTTCGTGTCGCTGGTCTTCGCGTATTTCTTCTACTGGACGATCCACGACGACTTTCCGCCGCGCGGCGCGAAGGGCCCGGGCGTGCTCTGGCCTTGCGTCGCCGGCGCGCTCCTGGCCGCGGCGTGGGCGGCGACGATGCTGGCGCGGCGCTGGAATCGCGCGGACCGGGCGGGCGCGTTCTACGTCGCCGCGACGGCGTCGGTGGGCCTCGCCCTCGCGGGGGCCGCCGCGATGCTGGCCGGCCCCTGGCTGACCGGCATGGATCCGACCCGGCACGTCTACCCCGCGATCGTCTGGCTGCTGGCGATCTGGACGGCGCTCCATGCCGTCACCGGCGTGCTCTTCAACGGCTACTGCCTCGCGCGCCGGCTGGCGGGACGGATGGACGCCAGGCACGACATCGAGATCCACAATGCGGCGCTGTTCTGGCACTTCGTCGCCGCCACCGCGCTCGTCACCGTCGCCGTCATCGCGGGTTTCCCGCTCGCGAAATGAAAACGTCCGCCGCGCCCCGCCTGCCCGAGCGCCACGAGAGCCTCTGGCGCCTCATCGTCTCGCCGACGGTGTGGGCCGTCCACTTCATGCTCTCGTACATCACGGCGGCGGTCTGGTGCGCCAAGTACGTGCCGCGCTCCGGCACGCTCGAGCCCGTGCGGTGGCTGATCGCGGGCTACACGCTCGTCGCGCTCGGCGCGATCGCCTGGAACGGCTGGGACGGCTACCGCCGGCATCGCCACGGCGCGAGCGAGCTGCCGCACGATGCGGATACGCCGGGAGACCGGCACCGGTTCCTGGGCTTCGCCACGTTCCTGCTCGCCCTGCTCAGCGCGGTGGCCGTGGCCTTCGCCGCCCTGGCCGTGCTCTATTTCCACGACTGCCGATGAACCGCCCCACGTTCTTCATCCTCGGCATCGTGACCCTGGCCGTCCTGTGGCTGGGCCCGCTGCCGGCGCTGGCCCGGATATCGTTCGCGGCGCACATGACGGGACACATGGGCGTCGTCGCGGTCGCGGCGCCGCTGCTTGCGCTCGGCCTCGCGGGCGGCCGGTTCGATCCGGTGCGCAGGGTGCCCGGCCTTTTTCCGCCGGTGCCGCTGTCGCTGGCCGAGCTGGCGGCGGTCTGGGTCTGGCATGCGCCAGCCCTCCATCGCCTCGCGCGGCAGACGACCGGCGGACTCGTCGCGGAACAGGCCACCTTTCTCCTCGCCGGCGTCGGCGTGTGGCTTTCGGCGTTCGGCGGCGGGGCCGCCCGTGTGGACGAGCGGCGCGGCGCGGGCCTCGCCGCCCTGCTGCTGACGTCGATGCACATGACGCTGCTCGGGGCGCTGCTCGCGCTCACGCCGCGCCCGCTGTATGTGCACGTCGAGGTGTGCGCGCTGTCGCCGCTCGACGACCAGCAGCTCGGCGGCGCGATCATGCTGCTCGTCGGCGGGGTGGCGTACCTGGCCGGCGGGCTCTGGCTCACCACGGGGTTGCTGCGCCGGAAGGAGGCGGCGGCATGAAACGCGGCCTGAGGCAGGCGACGCTGGTGCTGGCCCTGCTCGGGCTGGCCGCGCTGCTCGTCGTGGCGGGAGGGCTCGTGCCGACGCGAGCGAGCGCGGGGCACTGGGCGGTCACGCGCTGGGCGCTGCAGTTCGCCATGCAGCGTTCGATCGCGACGCAGAGCCTCGGGGTGGAAGTCCCGCCGCTGGAGGATCCCGCCCTGATCCTGACCGGAGCCGGGCATTACGATTTCGGCTGCCGGTCGTGCCACGGCGCTCCGGGTGAGCCTCCGCCGCGGATCGCCCGGGCGATGCTTCCCCCGCCGCCCGACCTTGCGCCCCGGATCCGCGCGTCGAACCCGCGGAAGCTGTTTCATGTCGTGAAGCACGGCCTGAAGTTCACCGGCATGCCCGCCTGGCCGGCGCAGGAACGGGACGACGAAGTCTGGGCCGTGGTCGCCTTTCTGCTCGCGTATCCCGAGCTCGACGGAGCCGCGTACCGCCGGCTGGTCGATCGCAGTTCCCTCCCCGATCCTGCGCTGCAAGCGCTCACGCCGACCGCCAGCGCGCCGACGCCCGCCGCCGTCCAAGAACAGTGCGCACGATGCCACGGCCATGACGGTCTCGGCCGGGAGGGCGGCGCATTTCCGCGGCTGGCCGGCCAGCGCCGGGCCTACCTCGAGCGCGCGCTCCTCGCGTACGCGGACGGCCGGCGTCCGAGCGGAATCATGGAACCGCTCGCCGCGGGACTCGACCCCGCGCTCATCGGCGAACTGGCCGGTTACTACTCACGACTCCCCGCCGCCTCGGCTCCGCCTCCGGCTGCCCCTGCCCGCCCGGAGGTGGGCGCGGACATGCTCGAGCTGGGACGACGCATCGCGCACGAGGGGATCGTGGGGCAGCGCCTGCCGGCCTGCGTGGAGTGCCACGGACCGGCGGGACGACGCTCGAAGCCGGAGTATCCCCTGCTCGCCGGACAGCCTGCCAGCTACCTCGAGCAGCAACTCTCGCTCTTCCGAACGGGCGCCCGCGGCGGCTCGGCCTATTCCCACCTGATGGAGCACGTGGCGCCCCGGCTGAAACCGGAACAGGCCCGCGCGGTGGCGCACTATTTCGCGACGCTCCCGCCCGATGCTCCCGCTCCGGGGGTCGATGATGCGCGGGAGGGAGACCTGCCATGACCTCGAGCATCGTCCAATTCCTCCTGTCGGCCATCGTGATCGTGGCGGCGGGCGCGGCCCTGACGCAGTGCGGCGACATCATTTCGCGCCGCACGCGACTGGGCGGCCTGATGGTCGGGAGCGTGCTGCTCGCGGGGGCGACTTCACTGCCGGAGCTCGCGATCGACATTCACGCACTGCGCATGGAATCCGCCGACCTCGCCGTGGGCGATCTGATGGGCAGCAGCCTGTTCAACCTCCTGATCCTCGTGGTGCTCGATCTCACGCGCTATTCGCACGGCCGCATGCTGTCCAAGACCTCCGCCCGCCATGCGGTCGGAGCGTCGGTCAGCATCATGCTCACGGCGATCGTCGGGATCTTCATCTTCCTCGGGCCGCAGCTCGAGGGCGTCAGTCTCCTGCGCCTCGGCCCCGGAAGTTTCGTGCTCCTCGCGGCCTATGCCTTCGGAGTACGGCTGCTCTACAGCGATGGCGACCAGGAGAAGTCCAAGGAGGCGGAGCCCGAAACCGGCGGGCTGATCCCGTGGCTGGATAGACTCGGACTCAAGGGCGCCATCGTGGGTTATCTCGTCGCCGCCGCCGTGATCCTTGCCGCGGCGCCCTTCCTGGCGCGCGCCGCGAGCGATCTCGCCGAGGAGACGGGACTCGGCGGCACCTTCTTCGGCACGACGTTCGTCGCCCTCTGCACGTCGCTGCCGGAAGTTGTCACGACGTTCGCCGCCGTGCGCATGAAGGCGTTCGACCTCGCGATCGGAAACATCTTCGGGAGCAACTGCTTCAACATGATCATCCTCGTGCCGCTCGACGTCGTTGCCGGCGGCGGGCTGCTCGCCGAGGTTTCCCGCACGCATCTCTACACGGCGCTCTGCGTGATCGTGGTGACGGGCGTCGTGATCCTCGGACAACTCCACCGCGTCGAACGCCGGAAGTCGTTTCTCGAGCCCGATGCCCTCCTGGCGCTCGTGCTCATCCTGGGCTCGCTGACCGGCTTGTACTTCGTCCGGGAATAGGACCGCGCGCCGGTCAAGACCCGCGGCGCAGCGCCCAGAGAGCGCGCGCCTGCCGGATGGTCGTGGCCAGCACCTCGGGAGTGAGCGCCTGCTTGGGATCGTCGCCAATGCCGTGGCTCGGGTTGACATGCGCCTCGATGCAGAGGCCGTCGGCTCCATACGCGACGGCGGCCAGCGCGCAGGCGGGCACATACGACGCCTTGCCGACGGAGTGCGACGGATCGACGATCACGGGCGCCCAGGTCTTCTCCTTGAGCAGCGGCGTGATGCTTTCGTCGGGATGATTGCGGTAGCCCTCGAGCGTCGGGGTCGTGCCGCGCGGGCACAGCACGACGTTGGGATTGCCGAATGCGGCGATGTACTCGGCGGCGGAGATGAACTCGTTGATCGGCCCCATGTGGATGCTGCGCTTGAGCAGCACCACGTTCTGGTCGCGCCCGGCGACCGCGCGGCCGATGGCGCGGAGCAGCGAGTAATTGAGCGCGTTGCGCGCGCCGACCTGGAGGCAGGTCACGCCCGCGTCGAGCGCGAGCTTGATGTGCGCCTCCTCCATGACCTCGGTGTCAACGGGCAGGCCGGTGCGGCGCGCGCCCTCCATGAGGATGTCGAGCGACTTCACGTCCCCCTGGAAGGAATACGGGTTGGTGCGCGGCTTCCATACGCCGCCCCGGATCATGTTCGCGCCGGCCTCCTTCACGGCGGCCGCCGTCTCGTAGAAGAAATTCGGGTTCTTCGGATCGATCGTGCAGTTGCCGGCGATGACGAACAACGACTGCCCGAGGGTCGTCCCGCCGACCGAGATGCGGTGCGAGGCGAGGTCGGAGCGCTTGTCCATGAGCTTGAAGGGCGACTGGATCCGGTCGATGCGCTCGATGTAGTCGAGCCCTTCGAGCCGGTTGATCATGAGCTCCTCACGCTCGTCGCCGACGATCGCATAGATCGTGCGCACCGCGCCGACGATCGGCTGGATCCGGCAGCCGAACTCGGTCACGATGGCGGTGATTTCGGCGAGCTGTTCCGGAGCGAGGCGGTTGGATTTCGGAAGGATCATGACGGTGAAGCGGGCGGCGGCGACGGGCGGAACCCGCAGCCTTTTCCGCCCGGGGAGGCAGTGTCAAAGGAACTTCGTGAACTCCTCCGGCAGGGGCGCGGTCGCGGTGAAGGCATGTTCCCGCCCGGCATGCTCGTATGCGAAGGCGGTGGACAGCGAGTGCAGGAAGAGGCGCTTCGCTCCGGTGCGGCGCGCGAACTCGCGGTTGCGGGCAAAGTCGCCGTAGGTCTGGTCGCCGACGATCGGCAGTCCGCGCCGCGCGCATTGGACGCGGAGCTGGTGGCTGCGGCCGGTGCGGGGCTCGAGACGCAGCAGGGCGCACTCCGGCCCGCGGCGGACCACGGCCATCGCGCATTCGGCCGGGACGTGGCCCGCCGCGGTCGTGCGGATCCGGCCCGCCCGCTTCTCGACCGCGAGCCGGTCGCGCCAGACTTCGCGCGCCTCCCGCGGAGCGCCGAAGACGAGTGCCTGGTACACTTTGTGGACCTGCTTGCGCTTGAAGTGCGCCCGGATCGCGGCCGCGAGTTCGGCCTCGGCGGCGACCAGGATCACGCCGGAGGTGGCGGAATCGAGGCGGTTGAGCAGCCACAGGCGGCGCTTCTCCCCGCCCGTCGTCCAGGCGAAGAACTCCCCCTCGAACTCGTAAGGCGCCTGCAGCAGCGACCGCGATTCCTCGCCGGCGCGATTGGGATGCGACAGCACGCCCGCCGGCTTGGAGAGCGCGGCGAGTCCGCTTGCGTCCGCGTTCAGGAGCGTCACGCCCCGCCCCAGCGGCAAATTCGCCCACGAGTCCGGTCCGAGTTTCACCGGGCCGAAGGCAGGGTGCGCGTTGCGGGATTTCAAATCCGAAATTTCAGAGGCCAGGACGGCGGACGGCGCCGGCACGGGATCTAAGCTCCGGCGGCCGAGAGCAGTGGTCGGCGGGGCCCGGCGGCTTCGCTCACAGCCAGCCCGCGGGCATCGCCAGCTCCATCGCCGTGTTTCTCGGCAGCGCCAAGGACAGGACGCATTCTGACCCAACGATGCTTTCCGTGCGGTACTGCCCGAAGTGGGCGAAGGTGGCCACGACTGTCGGCCCGCTCGCGTCGAGCGACTCGAGCTCGAGGATCGAAAGCGGTGTCATGAGCCCGCATTTCAACACCTTCGCCAGGCTCTCCTTGATCGTCCACAGCAGAGTGCAACCGGTGGCCGGATCAAACGGTAGCCCGGGGAGGAGCGCGTGCTCCCGCGATGTCAGTTGCGAGCGGATCGTGGCTTCGAGTTCGGGCCGGATGCGCTCAAGGTCGAAACCGACGGGATGGGCCTCCGGAAACGCCACGGCACCCGCGAGGCCTTCGGCGTGCGAGATGGTCACCTGCAATCCGGCGGCCGCCGGGCCTTCGACTATCGGCTGCCCGAATACACCCGTGAAGATGCACGTGCCGGCGCCGTCCAGCCCGGGCCGCAGCCGCTGCAGCGCCAGCTTCGCCGCAATCCGGCCGCCCAGAAAACCGTCGCGGCGCCGCTCGGCCCGGAAAGTGGCGGCGCGGGCGCGCTCACTCGGATGAAGCAGGTGCGGAGCCCAGGGCGAAAGCTCCGGCGGCGTCGCTCGGGTCAGGCACAACGCGGCGGCGTAGCCGGCGTTCTCGCGCTGCAGACACAGCTCCCGGACATGCGTGCGCGGAGGGAACTCGTCGGTCCGCACCGCGGCGGTCGGTGCGTTCACTGGTAGTAGAACGTGAAGGTCATCTCCTGCTGCGTGCCGAGCACGGCCTTCATGTCGTCGGTCCAGGGCCCGTAGGGCGAGCGGTCCGTGATCGCGCTGATGCAGGCGCGCGACGCCGTCTCGTTGGCGGTGGTGTCGACGTGGGTGATGTTCGTGATCTTGCCCTCGTCGTTCATCACGAACTTCACCGACACGGAACTCCCGCCCGCCGGCAGCGCGGACATCTGCAGGATCAGGCGCTCCCACTGGATCTGCACCGTGTCCACCATGCGCTGCAGGTACGCGCCGTAATTGCTCCACTTGGCGTCGATGCCGGTGAGCCCGACGTTCTTCGTGCCGAATTTATTGTCCGCCAGGATGGCGGGCCGCACCTGCTGCTGCTGGACGATCTGCGGGCGCGGGCGCGGGCGGCGCGGGTCGATCGCGGGCATCGCCGGCGTCGTGGGCGCGTTGACGTCCTTGGCGTCGGGAGCGCCCTCGACCTTTTCCGGCACGGGCTGCGCGCGATCGAGGCGCTTGGCGATGTTGCCGCCGAGGCCCGCGGCGTTGTCCCCTTCGAACTTCTCCGTGCCCGACAACGGATTCTGCTCCGCGCGCGGCGTCGTGACCGGCGTCTCCGCCACCGGAACTTCCGGGGCGGGCGGCGCGACCGCTTCCAGCCGCTCCACCGGGTCGACCAGGCGGCCGCTCACGATCTGGTTGGACTCGAAATCCTTCTTCCCCTCCGTCGCCGCCCGGTCGTTCTTGCCCTCGGGATCCGGTTTTTCCTGCGCGGCCTGCTGGTTGCGCGCCGCAAAATTGCTCGTCTGGTCGGGCGTATTCTCCGGCGCCTCGGGATTGGTCTCGACGAACTTGAACGGCTCCGGCGGTTTCTCCGGCGCCTTCAGCACGGATTCGGGCGTAAGCTCGATGTTGTATTCCCGACCGGGACTGTGCGGCCGCACCAGCACCGTGCCTCCCTCGAGCGAAAGGAACTTGGGCGCGGTCAGCGCCAGCAGCAGGTGAATGAGCACCATGCCCGCCACGCCAATCGCGACCGAGCGATGGTCGGGATCCTGCCACACCCGCAGGCAGAAACCCCGCAGCCCGCCGGCGGCGGTGGTGGTGGCGAGGGAGGAACTCATGGCGGCGTGGTGGGACGCAGACGGCGTGAGAAAGTCATGTCTGCAGACCGGCGCGGGTCAAAAGTTGTTTCGTCGTTTCCAGCGGCAGTCCCATGATGTTGGAGTAGGAGCCCTCGTAACCGGCGACGATCAGCTCCGGGTGGTCCTGGATCCCATAGCCGCCGGCCTTGTCCAGCGTGGGCACGAGCGC
This sequence comes from uncultured Opitutia bacterium, assembly GCA_937952235.1. Taxonomy (GTDB): domain Bacteria; phylum Verrucomicrobiota; class Verrucomicrobiia; order Opitutales; family Opitutaceae; genus ER46. The sequence continues at coordinate 31,405 of CALFZM010000290.1, forward strand.
CAGGTAAGCCTCGATCGCGGCCTCGTCCAACGGCTTGAAGGTCACGCGGCTCGCGCAGCCCTCGTCGAGGCTCAACCCGTCGCCCGCCCGCCGCAGCGCGAGGCCCGTATAAACGGTGTGGGTACGCCCGCTGAGCCGCCGCAGCATCGCCCGCGCCTCGGCGCCGTCGCGCGGCTTGTTGAGCGCGTGTCCGTCCAGGAATACCGTGGTGTCGGCGCCGAGCACGAGCGCGCCGGGGTGCCGGGCGGAAACCCAGCCGGCCTTGAGCGCCGCGTTGTGCGCCACCATCACGCGCGGGTCGGTCGTGGCCTCCTCGTGTTCGACCACGTCGGCCACGACGACGTCGAACGGGTGGCCGAGCCGCGCGAGGAGTTCACGCCGGCGGGGCGACGCGGAAGCGAGGATGAGTCGAGACATGAAGATCCAGGGTGGAGCGGCGTGCACCCGGGCGGCCGGGCCGACGTGCGATCAAAGACCGAGCAGCCTGGGGACAGGCTGCTCTCCCCTCAGTTCACCTTCTCCGCCAGCACGGTGCGTACGTCGCCCTTCGCGCGGGCCAGCTCGACGCGGCTGAGGTTGTACTGGTAGGTGGCCTCGACGAGGTTGTCCTCGGCGACGGCGAGCCGGTTCTGTGCCTCGACGATCTCGCGGTTGTCGGCCACGCCCTGCTGGTAGCGCTGCTGCGCGAGCCGCAGCTCCTCCTGCGCGAGCCGGAGCGATTTTTCCGCCACCTCGATCTGGGCGTTGCGCGAGCCCGCATCCTGCACCGCGAGGCGCAGTTCGGCGTTGATCTGCAACTCGAGGCTGCGGATCCGGAACTCCTGCGCTCGCTGCCGCGAAAGGGCGATGCGGCGGTCGGCGCCCGCGCGCAGGCCATCGAAGATCGGGACGCTCACCCCCAGGCCGAGGCCCCACTGCTCCTGTTTGTCGTTGTCGTCCCAGCTCTTCGAGGCGAGGCCGTAGTTCCCGTTGGCGTTCAACGACGGCCACCGCTGCAGGCCCGCGGTGTCGACGTTGATCTTCGCCTGCTCGAGCGCCTTTTGCGCCGCGAGATAATCCGCCCGTTTTTCGAACGCGGTCCGCTGCTCCGAGAACGCGAACAAGGTGGGGTTCGCGCGCTGCACCCGGAAATCCTCCAGGCGCAGCACGCCGGCCGGGTCGAAGTCGAGCAACCGTTTCAGCAGCAGTTCGCTCTCGTACTGGGTGGTGGTCTGCTGCAGCCGGGCCTGCTCGGCCTGGGCCACCTGGGCTTCGGCGCGGGTGACGTCGATCTGGGTGGCGACGCCGGCGTTGAACTGGTTGCGGGCGAGCTCGAGCAGCGACTTGGCCCGCGCGATATTGGCATCGAACACATCGAGCCGGCGAAGATTGCGCAGATGCGTGAAATAGGCGTCGGCGACGTCCGCCAGGACATTCTGCACGACCGACTGATAGTTCGCCTCCGCGACCTGCGCGCCGATGCGCGCGGACCGCACGAGCGATCGCAGCTCCGGATCGTAGAGCGCGTAGTTGCCGCTGATCAGCGCATCGAAGCGGCTGGCGGGCCGGCCGGAGGCGACGACGACCGTCGCGATGCTCACGCCCTGCGTGCGCCGCTGCTGCGCGGAGGCACTGAGCGAAGGCAGGATGCCGGCACGCTGCTGGCGCACGGCCTCCAGCGCCTGGGTGGCGCTCTCGCGGCTGAGGAGGACGTTGATGTTGACCTTCTCGACGGAGGCGAGGGCCTGGTCGAGCGTCAGGTTCGCCGGCTCCGCGGCCCGCAGGCCGGTTTCGATCCAACCGAGCGCGGCCAGGGAGCAGAGAAACGAAGCGATGCGCATAAGAAGGGGAAGGCGAAGGAAATCGTCCGCCAGACGCCGAGCGCAAGCACGGGGTTGCGCGACGGGGAGGAAAAGTCCGCGCTCCCGGACGCTTCCTACGGGGCGGCGCGGCCGGCGGCCGGCTGGAAGGCCTGGCGCAGGTACGCCAGCACGTCGCGAATCGACTGCGCCGGGAGGACATTGCCGAAGGCGGGCATCTGGTTCTTCCCGCCCGCGATCAACGCGATCAACTCATCGTCAGGCTTCCTGAGCGGACTCTCCGCCGCGGTGTAGTCGGGCGTGCCGATCTGCTTCGACCCCTTCCCATCCGGCATGTGGCACGCCATGCAATTGAGCCGGAAGATCTCCTCCCCGCGCTTCGGGTCGGGAGGCCGGGCGACCTGCGCGGCCGCGGCCTTCAGGATCGACGGTCCCGCGCGCGTCTCGCCCGAGAGCAGGCGGTTGGCCGTGTAATAGGCGATGGCGTTGGCGAGCGGAATCCCGGTCCGGCTGACGATGCGGCGGCCGACGCTGAACTCGTACACGAAGCCAGGCTGCAGCTCGAGCAATTCGAGTTCCACGCCCGTGCCGTCGGCGGCGGCGATCACCTTGGTGACGGGCACGTCGATCTCGCCCATCCGCAGCGAGCCGTCGTTCGGGTGATAGTTGTACTGGAAACGTTTCACCTGGTACTGGCCGGGCTCGGCGATCGCGGCGTTCATCGGCGTGGTATAGCGCAGGGAAAATCCGCGCTCGGTGAGTTTCACGCTGAGGAGGTCAACGGGCGTCTCGCCGGACCACGCCACGCGCTGCAGGCCCTCGTTGCCTTCGGTCGACATCCATCCCCGCACGGTCTGCGCCAAATAGAGCGCACCGTCGGGCCCGAAGGCGTTGTGCATGCCGCCGAGCCGCAGCCCGCCGCCGCGCAGGAACGGAAACGCCGCACCCTGGTACACGCCGGCGACCTTCTGCAGGTCGACGCGCATGAGGAGCGGCGTCACATCGCCGAGGAAGATCTGGCCGCCGTAAGGGCCAAACTTGCCGCCGGTGGTATCCCACACCGGCTGTCCAGGCGAAGTGCCCATCAGCCCGCGGGGCAGGTAGACGGTCGGCGGGAGCCGCATCGCCTGCAGTTCCTCCACCGAGAGCGTCCGATCCCGATAGTCGGGATGCCACTTCAGCGGGTCGGGATGCCCGTAGAAGCCCTGCTCCTCGACGTGGAGCAGCGTCGAGGTCGGTACCCACGCCCCCGAGACGTCGGTGACAAAGAGCTCGTCGTCGGGGCTCACCCCGATGCCCAGGGGCTGGCGGAAGCCAAACGCGAACGGCGTGAACCTGCCGTCCGCGGAGACCCGAAACATCCAGCCCTGGTAAGGCGCAACGGAGCGATGGCCGTCGGGCACCGGCCCCTGCCCGGTCCAGGGATGATACTGGGGCACCTTGAGGTCGCCGCGCGCCCAGGGAAACTCGCGTCCGCGGCCGAACGAAACCATTCCCGAGCCGAAGTACGCGTTGCCCTGACGATCGCGCGCGAGGCCGTAGGTGAACTCGTGATAATTGCCGGTGATGCCCCACTGGTCGGAGACGGTTTCGTAACGATCGGCCACGCCATCGCCGTCGGTGTCTCGGAGGCGCGTGAGTTCCGGCCGCTGGATCACCAGCACCTCGGACTCACCCGGCGCCACGAGACCGAAGCCCTCGTACAGCCCGGCCGCGAAACGCCGCCATTGTCCGTCCGCGGCCCCGCGCCGCCACACCTCGCCGCGGCGGTTGGTCACGACGAGGGTGCCCGCGGGCGTGAAGGCGACGCCGGACAGCTCGGGGATCATCGACCGCGGCAGCGGCAGGGTCTCGACGCGGTAGACACCGGCGCCGGAAAGGCGGGACAAGGTGAAGTCGCGCTCGACCGGCGCGCCTGGGGCGACGACCCAGCGCGTGCCGATCTCCTCGTAATCGGGCGCGAGCACCCAGAGCTGGTACTCGCCCGGAGGCACCTCCAGCCGGTAGCCGCCCCCGGCATTGGCCCGGGCGATGGCCTGGCTGTTCTCGCGGCTGGCCAGCGCGGCACCCTCGAGTTTCACCTGGGCCTGGCGGAGCGGCGCGCCGGTGTCGGCGTCGCGGACCACGCCTGAAAGACGCACGGTCTGCGCCGCCATCGCCGGCGCGGCGACGGCGAGGCAGATCGCCAGTATCCGCATCCAAACTACTCCCGCACCCATGAAGCGTCTCATCGGGAAAGCCCTCCCTGCCGCCGCCGGATCTCCACCGTGAACACACCGCCGGCCGGCGCGGCGAAGACCGCCCGGGCGCCGTCGCGCTCGAGCCCCGTGACCACGACATCGGCCTCCGCCTGCGGCTCGAGCGTCAGCCAGAGCGGCGCACTGCCCGGCCCGACGCGAAAGTGCCGGAGCAGGTCTCCGCGCCGGCGACCGGCCGCGAAGCTCTCGAACACGTCGCGGCCGCCGATCACATAATGAAATTCGGGCACGCCGTCCCGGAGCACATAGCCGCGGAACTGCAGGTCGGGCGGGCTGCCTGGCGCTCCCGCCCGCAGCGGCTGCCATTCCTTCTCGCGATAGAAGACCGGGCCGAAGATGCGCGCCGGCTGCCCTTCCTTAGTGATCCAGCGCGGGCGCAGGTCGACGAAATCGCCGTCCCAGACATAGTTGATCCCGCCGCGCACGGGGTCGAGGCACAGGCCGGGCCCGTCAGGCAGCGTGATGGCGAACGACCCGGGGGTCGCTTCCGGCATGAACGTCCGCTGCACCGCCGGCCGCGCGGCGGGGATCGTCCGCTCCGCGGCCCAGAGCACCGCCTGCGCGACGAGCCGCTGGTAGGTCGCATCGCGGAAGGCCGCCGGTCCCGCCGGCACGAACTGGACCACGCGGCCGGACTCCCGCCGGCGCACCCAGGCGAGCGGAGCGGTGGCCTCGCCCACGGTGGCTTCCATGATCATCTGCACGTCCTCGGCCAGCCCGGTGAACTGCGGCACCGGTCCCCTCGCGTCGAACTGGGTGACGCCACCGAAAATCGGATGCGGATAAAGATCGACGACGGTGAACGCCGCGCCGCCGGCGAACACCCCGCCCTGCTTCGCCCCGAGCAACCGGGATTCGAACTCCGCGACCGTCGGCCAGGCCACCGCGGTGCCGCCGAGCAGCACCACGCCGCGTCCGGCCTTGAGAAACGCCTCGACCGCCCGCGCGCCGGCGGCGTCGAGCGGACCGGGTCCCCGGTTGAACAACGCGACCTCCGCGCCGGCGAGCGCGGCACCCGGGCCTGGTTCCCCGGCGCGGCCACGCAGCGCCAGGCCAAACTCCCCCGCCAGGGCTTGCGCGAGCGGCTGGAGCTCGGCGTGGCCGGAGGCGTCGGGAGCGAGCACCGCCACCTCGACCGGAGCCGCCGGCTCAGCGGCGACGCCGGCGAGCCGGCAGAGGACTCCGAGCGCCAGGCAGGACGCCGCGCGGGGAAGGTAACCGATCGGATACACCCCGCAAGGGAGGCGCCGGGCGCGCCGCGTGTCAACCGCCCGGGCGGCGCGCGGACGGTTTCGCCCTTTCGTGGGCGGTGGCGGCAACCGCGCGGTTGTCACGGCCGCCAAAGCTGTCCACGTTCCTCCCCTTTTCATGCGCCTCGGTCTCGCACAGCTCAATCCGACGGTGGGCGATCTCGCCGGCAACCGCCGCAAGATCCTCGACCGCTATGCCGCCCTCGTGGCGAAGGGCGCCGAGCTCGTCGTTTTTCCGGAACTTGCGGTCTGCGGGTATCCGCCGCGGGACCTGCTGTTCAAGCGGCGCTTCGTGAGCGACGTCGCAGAGTCGCTGCAGGAGATCGCCGCCGCGGTGGGCGCCGTGCCGGCCGTCATCGGCACGGTCGAGGCCAACCCGGGCGGTCGCGGGCGCCCGTTCTTCAACTCCGCGGCCTTCTGCTACCGGGGGAAAGTCGCGGCCATCGGCCGCAAATGCCTGCTGCCGACCTACGACGTGTTCGACGAGGATCGCTATTTCGAACCGGCCACGGCGCCGACCGTCGTCGACCATGCGGGGCACCGCATCGGCATCACGATCTGCGAGGACATCTGGACGCATCCGATGATCAGCACGCGGCGGCTCTACAACGGGCGCGTGCCCCTCGAGCAGTTGATGGAGCAGCGGTGCGACCTGATGCTCAACCTGTCGGCCAGTCCCTGGCACAGTGCCAAGGAGGCGATCCGGCAGAACTACGTCGTGGCGGACGCCGCCCGCGCGCTGCGCTGCCCCGTCGCCTACGTCAACTGCGTCGGCGGCAACGACGAGCTGATTTTCGACGGCCGCAGCCACGTGTGCGATGCGCAGGGCCGGGTCGTCGCCGGCCTGGCGGCGTTCGCGGAAGACGACGCGATCGTCGACGTGAAGCCGTCCGGAACCAGTGCTCCGTTCGAGGTGCCGCTGCTGCACCCGTCGTTTGCGCAGGAAGAGTTGAAGGACATGTTCGACGCGCTGGTGCTCGGGCTGCGCGACTACGCGCAGAAGAGCGGCTTCAAGCGGGCGCTGATCGCGCTGTCCGGCGGCATCGACTCGGCGGTGGTCGGCGTGATCGCGGCCGCGGCGTTCGGACCGGAGAACGTCACCGGCGTGTCGCTTCCGTCGGCGATCTCGTCCCAGCACTCGCGCGATGATGCCCGCGTGCTGGCGGCCAACCTCGGCATCCGTTTCGAGACGATCGCGATCGCCCCGCCGGTCTCGGCGTGCGAAGCCGCGCTGGGGCCGCTCTTCCAGGGGCTGCCGCGCGACGTGACGGAGGAAAACATCCAGGCGCGCGTACGCGGCGTGCTGATGATGGCGCTGTCGAACAAGTTCAACGCGCTGCTGCTGACCACGGGCAACAAGAGCGAGATGGCCGTCGGCTACTGCACCCTCTACGGCGACATGTGCGGCGGACTCGCGGTGATCAGCGACGTGTTCAAGATGCAGGTGTACGCACTTGCCCGCTGGATCAATCGCGAGCGGGAGATCATTCCGGCGTCGACGATCGAGAAGCCGCCGAGCGCCGAGCTGCGGCCGAACCAGACCGACCAGGACAGCCTGCCGCCGTACGACGTGCTCGATGCGATCCTGAAGGGTTACGTGGAGGAAGGTCTCTCGCGGCGCGACCTGGTGGCGCAGGGATTCGCGGAAGCGGTGGTCAACGACATCGCGCGCAAGGTCGACCTCAACGAATACAAGCGCAAGCAGGCCGCTCCCGGCCTGAAGATCACGCCCCTCGCCTTCGGCGTGGGACGCCGGATTCCGATCGTGCAGAAATATGTGAGCTGAATCCGGCCCGGCGCGGCTGCGCCCGCCCCGCCCAGGAGCGCGGCGCTTTTTCCGTGTCTTCCCCGCGTTCCGTGCGCCAAGCTGCCTGCTCTTTTCCATGTCCGTCTCCGAGACCCTCTTCGCCCGCGCCCGGGAGCTCATTCCGGGCGGAGTAAACTCCCCCGTTCGCGCGTTCCGCTCCGTCGGCGGCGCGCCCTTCTTCGTCAAGGCCGCCCGCGGCGCGACCCTCATCACCGCGGACGACCGGGAGCTGATCGACTTCGTCTGCACGTGGGGGCCGGCGATCCACGGGCACAACCATCCGGCGATCCGGGCGGCGATCGCGGCCGCGCTGGAGCACGGAACGTCGTTCGGCACACCCAATCCCTATGAAGTGGAGATGGCGGAGCTGATCGTGCGGTTCGTACCGTCGATCCAGAAGGTGCGCATGTGCAACAGCGGCACGGAAGCCACGATGTCGGCCATCCGGCTCGCGCGCGGTTTCACCCGGCGCGACAAGATCATCAAGTTCGCCGGCTGTTACCACGGGCACTCGGACTCCCTGCTGATCAAGGCTGGCTCCGGAGCGCTGACGCACGGTCATCCGGACAGCGCCGGCGTGCCCGCCGCGTTCGCCAACGAGACGGTGGTCCTGCCGTTCAACGACCGCGCGGCCCTCGCCGCGGCGTTCGCCGCCAATCCCGGCCAGATCGCAGGGGTGATCCTCGAGCCGTACTGCGGGAACGTGGGTTTCATCATGCCCGACATGGGTTACCTGCGCTTCGTGCGGGAGATCACCGCGCAACACGGCGCGGTCCTTATCTTCGACGAGGTGATGACCGGCTTCCGGATCGCCAAGGGGGGCGTGCAGGAGCGCGAGGGCATCGTTCCCGATCTCACGTGCCTGGGAAAGATCATCGGCGGGGGACTGCCCGTCGGCGCGTTCGGCGGACGGGCGGACATCATGGACTTGCTCGCCCCGCTCGGCCCCGTGTACCAAGCGGGAACCCTGAGCGGCAACCCGCTGGCCATGGCCGCGGGCATCGCCGGATTGAAGCTGCTGGCGGAGACCGACCCCTACGCCCGGCTCGACGCGCTGGGCCGGCGGCTTGCCGACGCCGTGACGGCTGCCTGCCGGGCGAAGGGTCTGCCGGCGCAGGTTCCGCAGTGCGGGTCGATGTTCAGCATCTTCTTTACCTCCACGCCGGTGCGGGACTACGCCACCGCGCTCACCGGCGATGCGAAGTATTTCGGCCGGTTCTTCCATGCCTGTCTGGAGCGCGGCGTGTACCTTGCACCCAGCGCGTATGAAGCGGCTTTCCTCAGCACCGCTCATGACGGACCAGCCATCGAGAAGGCGTGTGACGTCATGACCGGCGCGATTCGGGACCTCTGACGGGAATCGCATCTGGGGGAGCTTTTTTTGGACAGGATGAACCGGATGGACCGGATGCCCCCGCGGCGCGCTCGCCTCCCTGCTCGCGCGATTCAGGTGGAGCCGCCTGTCCCCAGGCGGCTGACGTTCGATGGACGGGTCCGCAGCAGCTTTGAGGACAAGCTGCTCGCCCTTTCCGGCGGCTCGGACTGCTTCATCCTGAACATCCCGTTCATCCTGTCTCCCAGGTTCACTCGCACGTTCTGAATCTCCGTCCGAACGAGCTTTTTTGGACAGGATGAACCGGATGGACCGGATGCCCCCACGGCGCGCCCGCCTCCCTGCTCGCGCGATTCAGGTGGAGCCGCCTGTCCCCAGGCGGCTGACGT
>CALFZM010000291.1 GCA_937952235.1 uncultured Opitutia bacterium
TTTTGGTTGCCCTTGCCGCTGGCAAGGGCGGCCCCTCGCATCAGCTCGGCGTCGCGTTGCTCCTATGGTTCGGTAGAAAGTTCATGTTGTGAGTCAACATGAAGTGCGTGCGAAAAGCCGAGTCCTTTGAATCGGTTGGCGGGCGGTGTTGAGGATTTGAGTCCGTGGCTTCAAGCGGTTTCGCGGTCGAGCGCGGCAACCGTGCGGCGGTAGAGCGCGTCGGCCCGGGCGGGGTCGGCGCCGATAGCGACGACGCCCAGCTTGCCGAACTCCGACAGTGCGCCGATCAGGTGGAATGTCACCCCTTCCTGCTGGCCGGCGTGGAAATAGAGGCCGTTCAGCGCGGCAATGTCGATGAGGTCCGCCGGCGTCAGGCCGCGGTCGAGCCGCGCCAGCCAGGCGGCGGCTTCCGCGGCGGGCGGACGGCGCGGGACACCGGAGAACGAAGGGAGGGGGACGTTCATCGCGTGATCCCCCGGCTGCGCAGGAACTCGGCGCAACGCCGCGCCCCTTTGCCCATCTGCACCTCCACGGTGTGCTCGGAGATGCCGAGCTGGGCCGCCACCTCGCGCTGGGAGAGGCCGTAGATCTTGCGCAGGGTGAAGACCTGGCGGCAGCGGTGCGGGAGCTCGCGGATCGCCTCGGCGAGCACCTCGAGCTCCTGGCTGGCGGAGACGATCTCGGCCACGTCGGGCGAGACCTCGAGCAGCCGGAGTTCCGTCGCGTCCTCCATCGGATCGAGCACGCAATGCCGCTGGCGGCGGAAGACGTCGCAGGCGGCATTGCGTGCCGCCGAAAACAGGAAGGCCTGGACCGAGCGGACGCCGCCGTCGCGCCGGGCGCGGAAGAGCCGCACGTACGTCTCCTGCACGACATCGTCGAGGTCGCGCAACTGGGGGAAACGCGTCGCCAGCCAGGCCCGCAGCCGGAACTCGTGCGGTTCCACCTCCTCGGCGAACCACCGCGCGGTGTTCTCGTCGAGGGCCGGGGTGGAGTCGGGGGACGGCGGTGTCATCGGGGGTGCGACCGGCGCTCGGAGGTGAGCGAGGCGCGCGCGAAAGGCGAGCCGTTTCGTCGCCGCCGAGGCGCCCCTTGGCAAACGTCGGGCCTTCTGCATGGTGGCGCCATGTTTGTCGACGAATGCACAGTGAAACTCGCCGCGGGCGACGGTGGCCGCGGTTGCATCAGTTTCCGCCGGGAGAAGTATGAGCCGTGGGGCGGACCCAACGGCGGCGACGGCGGTCGCGGCGGCGATGTCATCCTGGTCGGCGACGTGAACACGAACAACCTCGTCGACTACAAGTACCAGCCGCACTGGCGGGGCGAACGGGGCGAGCACGGCCAGGGAGCGGACTGCCACGGTCGCGACGGCAAGCCGTGCCTGCTGAAGCTGCCGCTCGGCACGGTCGTGATCGACCTCGCCACCGACAAGCCCGTCGCGGAGGTGATCGCCGACGGCCAGCAGACCGTGCTCTGCAAGGGCGGCAACGGCGGATGGGGCAACACGCATTTCAAGACATCGACGAACCGCGCCCCGCGGCGGGCAAACGCCGGGCAACCGGGAGAGCAGGGCACCTATCGCCTGGTCCTGAAAAGCATCGCCGACGTCGGCCTGGTGGGCTTCCCGAATGCCGGCAAGTCGTCGCTGACCGGCCGGATCACCCAGGCACGGCCGAAGACGGCGGCGTATCCGTTCACGACGCTGCATCCCCAGATCGGCGTCATCGAGTACCCGGACGACGCCAAAGGCCGGCGCCGCCTGCTCCTGGCCGACGTCCCCGGTTTGATCGAGGGGGCCCACGAGAACCGGGGGCTCGGGCACCGTTTCCTGCGGCATATCGAGCGGTGCAAGCTGCTGGTGTTCCTGATCGACATGGCCGCGACCGACGCCCGCGACCCGCGCGAGGATTACAAGCACCTGCTGAACGAGCTGAAGCGGTACGACGTGGCGCTGCTCGAGAAGCCGCGGCTGGTGGTGGCCAACAAGATGGATGTGGCGGAGGCGGCGGGTCACCTCGCCAAGTTCAAACGCAAGTACAAGACGGTCGATGTGTTGGAAATTTCGTGCGCGACCGGCGACGGCCTGGAAACGCTGAAGAAAGAATTGTTAAAGCGGGTGAAGCGGTTCGCGCGCGGTTGAAAACGAGTCGCTTGGGACCTTGGTCCTAACGTTCTCGTTTTTCATCCATGTCGAAGGAACTCCGTCCCCTTTTGATGCGCGCCAACCGCCTGTTGGGGGCGCAGCTGGTCGAACATAATCTCGTAAAAATCGAGGACCTGGAAGCCGCCAGCGAGAAGTTCATCGAACTCGTTCCCGGCAACGAACCGCGGCGCGCGTCGATCCTCGCGATCCTGGCCTACGACATGAAGGTCGTGAACGAGGACCACCTGCTGCACCACATCGTCGAGAACGACGGCGTCGGGCTGGTCGATCTGCGCGAATACGACATTCCCGACGAGATCCGGAAGACGACCGACCGCGCGGCCTCCTGGGCGACCTGGACGGTGCCCTTCGATCGCGAGGAGGAGTTCACGTTCGTGGCCACGGCCTACTACCTGAGCCCCGCGGTGCGGGCCCACTGGGAAAAGGAAATCGGCGGGCGGATCCTGTGGTACGCGACCTCGCTCGAAGCCATCGCGGACTACCTTGAACAATTGACGGTCAACGCCGCCGCCAACCCGGCGGCCGAACCCGCCCTCGCCGGGAAGTAAGTCATGCCGCTCGGAAAGATTCAGCTCCAGATCGTCTCGAAGTTGGTGGAGATGGGCCGGCTCGACGCCGAGCAGCGCAACGCGCTCGTGTCGCGACCGGACGAGCTCAATGGCGACGCCCTCGACAAGCTCCTGCAGGAGGAATACAAGGTCTCGCCGTTCCAGTGCCTCGTGGCCAAGGCCCGGGCGCTGAATCTCGCGCCCTACAACGTGGCGCGGTATCGCGTGACGCCGAAGACGTTCGAGCGCATCCCGCAGGACTTCTGCCAGGAGCACCTCGTGCTGCCCGTCGGCCAGGTGGGCGAGATGCTGCTGGTGGCCTTCGCCAATCCCTTCGAGGT
>CALFZM010000292.1 GCA_937952235.1 uncultured Opitutia bacterium
GTCATGGATTTCCAGGGAGCCGCGAATGCAAACTTCAACCTGCTGAGCGCCGGTCTGGTCGGCATGGTCGCCGGTCGCTTCCTGCCCCAGGCGGACCTGATCGGGCGGCCGCTGCTGCTCGCGATCGTCGGTTACGCGGTGTATTTTCCAGTGAGCCTCGCCCGTGGCTATGTGTATCTGGTGCAGCTCAGCGGCGCCTGCGTCGCGCTGCTGCTCATCTGCTGCATCAGCCTTCGCCTCGGCGAGCGCGGCTGGTTCCAGCGCTTCCTCATCCGGGAGGGGCAGTATTCGCTGCTCGCCTACATCGTGCAGATCGCCGTCCTGCAGGTGCTGTCGCGCCTCCTCGGTCGCCCGGATCCCCTCTCGGCCGGCTCGCTCGCCCTTTTCGCCGTGACCCTGTTCGTGATGGTATTCGTCAACGAGGCGACCGAGTGGCTGCGCCAGCGGGCCCAGCCGGTCGATAAACTCTATCGGGCCGTGTTCGCCTAGACCTGGATCGCGATGCTTTTCAACTCGATCGAGTTCGCGTTCTTTTTCCCGATTGTCTGCGGGTTGTACTTCGCCCTGCCGCAGGCGGCGCGCATCTACCTGCTGCTGGTCGCGAGCTGTGTGTTCTACATGGCTTTCGTCCCGGCCTACATCCTGATCCTGGCGATCACGATCGTCATCGACTACGTCGCCGGCATCTACCTCGAGCGGGTCGCAGGGAGGGCCCGCACCGTCCTCCTCGTGGTGAGCATCGTGGCCACGTGCCTCGTGCTCTTCGTCTTCAAGTACTTCGCGTTTTTCACCGGTTCGTTCGTCGGCTTCGCGAGCCTTTTCGGCTGGAAGGTCACCAACCCCACGCTCGATATCATCCTGCCGATCGGGCTCTCGTTCCACACGTTCCAGAGCCTGAGCTACGTGGTCGAGGTCTACCGCGGACACCAGAAAGCGGAGCGGGATTTCACCATCTACGCCACCTACGTGATGTTCTTCCCACAGCTGGTGGCCGGGCCGATCGAGCGGCCGCAGAACCTCCTCGGGCAGTTCCGCGAGTACCACGCCTTTGACTACCTGCGCGTGGTCGGCGGGCTGAAGCGGATGGCGTGGGGCTTCTTCAAGAAGCTGGTGGTCGCCGACCGGCTCGCGATCTACGTCAACGACGTCTACGCCGCGCCCCAGAGCCACCACGGGCTGCAGCTGACGATCGCGACCGTCTTCTTCGCGTATCAGATCTACTGCGACTTCTCCGGCTATTCCGACATCGCGATCGGCACCGCCCGCGTGCTCGGCTTCAAGCTGATGGAGAATTTCGACACGCCTTATCACTCCCGTTCCGTCGGTGAGTTCTGGCGCCGCTGGCACATGTCCCTGTCAACCTGGTTCCGCGACTACGTCTACGTGCCGCTGGGGGGCAGCCGCGTGGGGCCGATCCGCCGCGCCCGCAACATCCTCGTGACGTTTGGCATCAGCGGCCTGTGGCATGGCGCCAACTGGACCTACGTGCTTTGGGGCGTGCTCAACGGCGTTTACCTCATCGTGAGCTGGATCACCCAGCCGATCGTCGCCCGGCTCTTCGGCGCCGTCCGCCTGCGCGAAGATCATCCGCTGCGTCAAGCGCTGCTCATCGCCGGCACGTTCTTCCTTACCTGCGCCGCCTGGGTGCTGTTCCGGGCGCAGTCGCTGGCGGATGCCGGTTACATCTACACGCACTGGCTGCACGATTGGAACTGGCAGTCGCTCGCCACCGCCAACTTCAGCGAGCGCCAATTCATTCCCGCCCTCGCCGCGGTCGTCATCCTCGAGCTGATCCAGGTGATCAACCGCCGCGTCCCGCTCGGCGAAAAGGTGACGCGTCTTCCGACGGTGCTGCGGTGGCCCGCCTATGCCGGCTTCATCTTCGCCGTGATCCTGTTTGGGGTGTATCGCTCCAATCAGTTCATCTATTTCCAGTTCTGATCGCCCGAGCCCCTGGATAGTGCCCGCGCGCATGAGCGTACGCCACGATTCGCCTCCCTCTCCCGCTTCCCCGGCCGCGACCGACTCCGCCGAGTCGAACGCTTCCCGGTCCCACGGACGCCGCGCGGCCCGCCGCTTCAGCGGCCTCGGCCGGATCGTGGCCTTTTTCGCGCTGATTGCGGCGCTCGCCTACGGTTTCGACGCGCTGGTGACCGCGGGGCTGCGCCGGATCTCCACCTCCAAATTCGGTGCGTTGAACCAAGTGGTCGGGGGCCGGGTAAACGCCGACATCGTCGTCAACGGCTCCTCCCGTGCCCTCGTCCACTACGACCCGCGCATTCTCGAGCAGGAGACCGGGCTGACCGCGTTCAACCTGGGCATGAACGCCACCCACATCGACGTTCAGCTCGCGATCCTCCGCACCTACCTCCGGCACAACCGCAAGCCGCGTTTGGTCATCCAGAATCTGGAGGCGTTCACGTTCGTCACGACCCGAAAGGGCGAGATCTACGACCCTCCGCTGTACGTCCCCTACCTGGACGAGCCGGAACTCTACCGCACGCTGGCGACTATCGATCCCGTGGTACGCAAATGGCGATACATCCCGATGTACGGCTACGCGATCGAGGACCTGCGGTTCACCTGGGTGCGCGGCCTCCTCGCGTGGGGAGGCATCCAGCCGTGGGAGGATTACATCAAGGGTTTCAACCCGCGAAACCTCCAGTGGACGGAGGACTTCGAGCGGTTCAAGGCGGCGGTGGGGGACGGCCTGACGTATGAAGTCGAACCCGCCGGCGTGCAGGCGCTGCGGGATCTCATCGCGCTCTGCCGGGAGGCGGGCGTCGAGCTGCTGCTCGTTTACTCGCCGGAGTACTTCGAGGCCCAGGGGCTGGTGCGCAACCGGGAGGAGATCTTCGCGGCTTTCCGCCGACTCACGGCGGAGACCGGCGTGCCGCTGTGGGACTTCAGCGGATCGACCCTGGCTCGCCGGCGCGACCTCTTCTACAACTCGCAACACCTGAATGTCACCGGCGCGACTCTCTTCTCGCAGGAGCTGAGCCGCCGCTTGCGTGACGAGTATGCCGGCCGGCTGGGAAAAGGGGCGGAACGTCGGTGAGCCGGAAGGGCGTCAAACGGGTGAAAAAGTTGCGGCTAACTTTCCGTCAATCGGCCCGATCTCCCACCGCCAGACCACGCCCGTCCGACGACCGATGCCGGTGCGAAATAAGCGCTTAGCGAGACCGACGGCGACGCTCGCCTCCGGGGCCGCGCGATTTTCCAGTGGGCGGGGCGAAACTGGTGACGATTCCATGGGCGCCATGAGTTCTACGCGCCTCGATTTCAGTCTCGCCCCGCGGCCTGCCGGCCCTTCAACGTCGGCTCTATTCCGTCGGGAGCCAGGAACAATTCGGCTCGTGGAACAATCGTCGGCGCCAACCACTCGCACTTCGCTCCACGTGATCTACTCATCCGTACGCCGCTCCACCCTCTCTGCCGCCTTGGCGGCATTCTCCGTGTTGCTGGGACTGCCGTTGTCCACGACCGCCCAGGAACTCATCCCGGCCGCCCGCCGCACCGACTGGATTCCGTCCGTGAACGTCGGCGTGCCCGGTGGCATTCCCACGAATCGCACTCAGGTGATTGATGTCTCCGCGGCGCCGTACAACGCCGACCGCTCGGGAGCCACCAACGCGACGCCCGCGATCCAGGCGGCGATCAACGCCGCCGCCTCCGGCCAGATCGTCTACCTTCCGGCCGGCAAGTACCGGTTGGACTCGACACTCTACGTCGGGCCGAGCCGCGACAACATCACGATCCGCGGGGCGGGCATGGACGTCACCGTGCTTGATGCGCGGATGAGCAACGTGGCGATCACGCTCGGTTCCTCCAGCGACTATAGCTGGAGCTACCCCTCCCAGAACAATCGCGTCACCAGCGGCAATTCGAAAGGCAGCACCGTACTGACGATTGGCGACACGTCTCCGTTCACGGTCGGCAGCCTGGTCAACCTCGCCATCGAGGACGAAACCGATCACGGCAGGATCGCCGCCGGCTCCCCCCCCGTCGTGAGTGTCTCCGGGTTCACCCGCTCGAACCGGCAAATGACCCGGATCGTAAACAAAACGGCTACGACGCTGACGATCCAGCCCGGGCTTTATGGCAATCACCAAGGCCGCGCGATCGACGTGTATTGGGCGAGCCAGCAGACCGACTTCACCGGGATCGAGAATCTCACCATCGAGTGCACGAATGGGAACACCATCTTCGGCATCCAGTTTGAACAAGCGTATGCCTGCTGGATCAGCGGCGTCCGCGTCTACAAGGCGGCCAACTACGGCTTTTCCATCGCCAACTCGCTCAACTGCGAGATCCGGCAGTCCTTCGCGGACCAGCGCAGCACCAATGGCACCAATGGCGGCGGCATCCTGTTCGGTATGTCCGCTGGCTGCCTCATTGAAGACAATATCGTCAAGGGCTTCTTCCCCCTGATCGAGGTCAACGCCGGCGCCTGCGGCAACGTGTTTGCCTACAATTTCTGCTACGACAGTTCAGTGTTTGGCGTGAATGGTGTCGCCATCAACACCAACCACGGCCCGCATAATTCCTTCAACCTGTACGAGGGCAACGTCGCTTCCACACTTCAGTGCGACGGATACTTTGGCAGCGCCTCGGATGACACGCTTTTCCGGAATTGGCTGCACGGCACGAATCCCGGCATCGCAACGGGAGCCCACAGCGTGGTGCTGAACCGCTTTACGCGAAACTATAACCTGGTGGGCAACGTGTTCGGCTGGCCCGGCAAGTCCGACGGCGGCGTCAGCTTCGGCAATCCCAACATGGGCAATGGCCAGTGGACGGGAACGACGCAGCCGAAGCAGGGCGACTTCTGGGACGACTGGAAGTTGACCGCCACCCTGACGACCCGTTCGTCCGACAACTCGGGCGTCTTTACCTTGAACACCGGTTCGCTAAACACCTTCCAGTGGGTGAGCATCATCTGGAACAACGGCAGCAGCCGGGCGAGTTTCAATCCGCAGTCGGTCTCGGGCAAGGCGGTGACGTTTTCCTACAGCGGCTCGCCTCTTCCTCCCCAGGGAACGACGCTCCAGGTCTGGCCGGGCCCGAGCGGCTTCCAGGAGCGGGATCTCGACGTGGAACCTTCGACCCTGCTCAAGGGGAACACCTACTCCTCCGCGCAAATGAAGCCCGCCGGCGAAGCCACGGTCGGGACCGAGCTCCCGGCGTCGCTTTACCGCACGACCAAACCGAGCTGGTTCGGCACGCTTCCCTGGCCGGCGTTCAGCCCGCAAAGCCCCAACTACAACATGGAAGCCATTCCCGCCGGCTACCGTTATTTCCGGCAGGCGTCGCCTCCGTCCGAGAACGACTCGCCGCCTTCCAACGTGCGGGTTATCCGCTCTGCCTGACCTACCGGGGCCGCACCAAGTGCGGCCTCTCTTTTTGTCCCGTTGCGCCCGGCTCGCGGCGCGCGGCCCTCCGTCCCGCTCCCCTCGGAGCAACGCGGAGCCCGATTTGAGCCGGTTCCCTTCGAACAGGCTCCCGTTCACCTTCACCGATTGCCCTCCGCCGAGCAACGCTTCTCCCAACTCGCCAACGTTGACGCCATCCGGCGGGACCTGCGTCAGAAGTCCGTCCGCGGCGCGATGCTCTCCGCCGCCACCGGCATGGTGGATTTCACGGTCCGGATCGGTTCGACCGCCGTCCTAGCACGGCTGCTAGCGCCGCAACACTTCGGGCTCGTGATGATGGTTTCGGCGGTGACGGCGATCGCCGATCAGGTGCGCGAGCTCGGTCTCTCGACGGCGACCATCCAGAAAAAGGAAATCACCCATCGGGAGGTCACGAATCTCTTCTGGATCAACCTCGGCGCCGGCACCCTGCTGGCTCTCCTGGTCTGCGCGCTTTCCCCCGCCATCGCCGCGTTCTACTCCGAGCCGCGGCTGGTGATCATCACGTGCATCCTCTCCGCCAACTTCATCACGGGGGGATTGGCCGTGCAGCACCAGGCGCTGCTCGCGCGACGGCTGGAGTTCAAGAAAACGTCCCTGGTTCGACTCCTGTGCTCGATCCTCAGCACCGTTCTGGCGATCATCCTTGCCTGGCAAGGCTTCGGGTTCTGGTCGCTGGTCTGGCGGGAGATCGCCCGAAACATCTTTCTCGTGGTGGGCATGTGGATCGCCCTTCCCTGGGTTCCGGGTCTCCCTTACCGGGAAACCAGCGTACGCGGGCTCGTCGCCTTTGGCGGCAACCTGACCGGTGCGAACATCGTAGCCTCGATCTCGAGCGGGGCCGATCGGTTCCTCCTCGGCCGCTTCTGGGGCGCGGAGCCGGTGGCGCTGTTTCGCCAGGCGTACCAGTTGCTCCTGGTACCGATGGACCAGCTCATCAGTCCGCTCTATCAGGTGACCCAGCCCGGCTTGGGCATGCTGCAGTCGGAGGACAGCCGTTATCAGCGCTACTATTGCAAGGTCGTCCTCTTGATCAGCCTCGTGACGATGCCGTTCAGCTTGTTCGTCGCGGTGTTTGCCACCGAAGTGACGGATATCCTGCTCGGCGCCAAATGGGCGGCCTGCGCCCCGATCATCGCGATCCTGAGCTTCAGCGCGTTCATCAAGCAGCCGGTCGATTCTTCGGCGCTCATTCTCATTACGCGGCATCGCTCCCGCGACTACTTCCTGCTCTCGATCGTGCAGAATCTCACCTTCGTGGCCCTGATGTTCGCGGGCGTGCGCTGGGCGGCGATCGGCGTGGCCGCCGCGGATGTCGCAGCCACCTATCTGCTGATCGTTCCCAAGCTCCGCTTCATCTTCAAAGGCTCGCCCATCAGCCTGCGCCATTATTTCCAGACGCTCGCACGACCCGTCGTGGCCAGCGCCCTCATGGCGGGTGGACTGTTCGCCCTGAAACCGTGGTTGGGCGGTGCGGCCGCGCCGACCACGCTGGCCTTGGGATCCGTGGCGGCACTGGTGTTTTTTTCCGCTTCCTGGCTGCTGCTTCCAGGCGGCTGGCCGGCGATGGCCGAGCTCATTCACGACGTGAGGTCCGGGTTGTTCCGCAAACGCGCATGACGGCATCGCGCGACCCATTTCTTTCCGGCCGGCTCCGGCCCCCCGGCGCATGAAGATCGTCTTCGACGGCCACATTTTCCGCTGGCAGCAGATCGGGGGCGTCAGCCGTTACTTTCGGGAAATCATCCAGCGCCTGCCGGCGGACTGGGAGCCTTCCGTGCTGGGCGAAGCGCGATCCGAACGGCTTCCGGCCCACCCGCGCCTGCACGCCTCGCCGCTCAGTCCCGTTCGTCCGCGCAGCCTCACGCAACCGCTCTGCCGGCGTTGGTGGAAATGGCGCCACCTCCGTCCGGCGCAGGTCGTACATCCCACGTATTTCAACCTGACCGGCGGCCTGTCCTACGCCGATTTCCGCTGCCCGGTGGTGATCACGGTGCACGACATGATCGCGGCGCGGTATCCGGACTTGGAGGACAATGCCGCGCCCACCACGCGTGACCTGACCGCCGCCGCCCAGGCCGCCAGCCACGCGATCTGCGTATCGAAAGCCACCGAGACGGACTTCCTCGAACGTCACCCGCACCTCCAGGGCCGCACCACCGTCATTCATCATGGCTCGTCGTTTCCAGTCGAGGAAGTCGATGCCGGACCTGGAATCTTCGAGCGACCCACGTTCCTCTTCGTGGGGCGCCGCGCCACGTACAAGAATTTCCTCCTGCTGCTGCGGGCGTTCGCGAAAGCCTGCAAGACCAACCCGAACCTTCGTCTGTGCACCGCCGGCGCCCCGCTGACCGAGGAGGAACGCTGGCAGATTCATTTCCTCGGGCTGACGGATCGGGTGGTATCGCACCGCAATCCGTCCGAGGCGGAGCTTCAGCAGCTTTACCGTTCGAGCGTCGCCCTGCTGTATCCGTCGCGTCACGAGGGATTCGGCATCCCGCCGCTGGAAGCCATGGCGTGCGGCACGCTCCCGGTCACTTCCAACACCACGAGTCTGCCCGAGGTCATGGGCGACGCCGGCATCATGCTGGATCCCACCCGCGAGGACGACTGGGCCGACTGCATGCTCGCCATCGCCGGCCAGAAAGTGCCCCGCGCCGAACTGCTCGCCCGCGGCCGTCGCCGCGCGCGGGAGCTGACCTGGGCCGAGTCCGCGCGGCGACACGTCGAAACCTACCGGCTCCTGCAATCCTAGTATCGATGGAACCCAATGTCCCCCCGCCGGAGCTCGCCGGCTCGGATCTCGTCCGCATCAGCCTCACGCCCACTCGCAACGAGTCCTGGGTGATCGCCGCGTTCATCGCCGCGGCGCGCACCTGGGCGGACCATGTCGTCATCGCCGACCAGGGCTCGACGGACGGGACGTTGCAGATCGCCCAGCAGTCGGAGCGGGTGCACGCGGTCGTCAACGACTCTCCCGTCTTCGACGAGGTGCACCGCCAGCGACTGCTCATCGACCGGGCGCGCACCGTCGCCGGTCGCCGCATCCTGATTGCGCTCGATGCGGATGAGGCGCTCTCCGCCAACTGCCTCACCAGCCGCGACTGGGACCGCATCGCCGCGGCCGCACCTGGAACGATGATCCGCCTGCGCTGGGTAAACGTCCTGCCCGGCTTCAAGGAGGCGTGGATCCCGCCCGAGCCCACCCCGTTCGGGCTGGTCGATGATGGCGCGCCCCACGGGGGCAAACGCATTCACAATCCGCGGCTGCCCTGGCGCCCCGACGCCCCGGTGCTGGATCTCGACGACATCGTCGTACTGCACTTCCAATACGTCGTGTGGGACCGCATGATCAGCAAGCAGCGCTGGTATCAGGCGTGGGAGCACACCAAGCACAACGAGCGCGGCCCGCTGGAGATTTTCCGCATGTACAATCACATGCACGGCGGATGGAACCCCGCCGAGATCCACCCGCTGCGTCCCGAGTGGATGGCCGGGTACGATCAGGCCGGCGTCGGCTTTCGCGAGCTGAAGTGCGAACCCGTCACCTGGTGGGATCGCGAAGTGGCGGGCATGCTGAAGGAACATGGCCCGGAGTTCTTCCGCCGGATCGCCATCTGGGACAAGGACTGGACGACGCTCGCCCGAGAACTGGGCATGGCGGGAGCCGACTTCAGCGATCCGCGCTCTTCCTTCGAAAAGTTCGCGCATCGCTACCTCCGGGACACGCAGAAGCGCCGCTCCGACTGGGCGGTCCGGGCCTTCGAACGGGTGCTGCGCTGGCGCGGCTGGTGAAGCCGGCGCAATTCTGGCTACGATGAACACCATGGCATCCTCGCCCTCGACCTTCGTGCTCGATGGCATCGGCGAACGGCAGGAGGAGGGCATCCACGTCCTCCATCCCACCCGAGTTACGTCGCAACGGCGCGTCCTTTTCATCAATTCGTACGGCGGTTCCGAAGTCTGGGAAAAGGTGAAGGCCGGCCAGCTTCCTCCCCACCACATGTGGGGCTGCATCGAGCTGGTCCGGAAGGGCTACGAAGTCGCCCTCGCGGAACCGCTGAAGCATTTCGAGGGGCGCCGCCCGTTCCCGCACGACTGGCCCATTTACCGCTTCGCGCGCCGCTGGCTGCGAACCGACGACATCATCTACTGCGGGCACACCCTGCTGTACTGGGTGCCGCTGCTGCGCGCGCTCGGTGGCCTGCGCTGCCACCTGGTCTCCATGACCTATGCGCGGGAGGAGTTGGATTTCGCCCGGCTGCACCACGGCATCCTCGCGCTGACCGCGGCCGCGGCCGATCAGGCCAGGAAGATCGCGCCCCGTGTGCCGGTGGCGCACGTCGGCTGGGGATGCGATCTCACTTTCTTCCCCCGGCTGGAGTTTCATCCCCGGTGGTTCCTGTCCTGCGGCATCACGCATCGCGACTTCTCGACGCTCAGCGACGCCGCGGGCCGGTCGCCGCACCCCCTGCGCGTCATTTGTCCCGGACTGCCGCCCGGCATCGCCTGGACGCGCAACGTGACGGTGATCGACGGCGGCGCCGGCTGGAACCACCAGAAGACGAACGTTGGCTATCAGGATCTGTTTCACAAGCACTACGCCCAGGCCATCGCCTCGCTGATCATCCTCAAGTACGACCCGCGTGAATACACGGCCGTGGGCTTCACCAACCTGCTCGAGGCGATGGCCCTCGGCCGGGCCGCGATTGTCACCCGCACGGGAGCGATTCCCGGCGAGATCGACGTCGCCAAGGCGGGATGCGGGCTGCATGTGCCCCCAAACGACCCCGCCGCGCTCGCCGATGCACTGACGCAGCTCGCCAGCGACCCCGCGGCCGCCGCCGCCATGGGCGCGAAAGGCCGGCAGCTCGCGGAGCAGCATTACAACATCAAGCGGTACGCGGAGGATGTGGATCGCTTCTTCCGGTCGCTTTGAGCGCAAATCCGCGGCTTTCCTTGGCAACGACGCTCCGACCTCGATTGCAGCCTATGCGCTCCCCGACTTCCTCCCCATGAAGCAGCTTTTCAAACGCGCCTTCAACCGCCTGCGGCCGGCAGTCGTGAATGAGCTCGAACTCGAACAAGGAGCCGTCCTGCGTCCTGGAGAGGCCGTCGCGCAGCAGGCGTTGATGCAGTCGTACCGGCTGCTGGCGGCCCTCTCTCCGCAGTCGCTGCCTTCCCTCAACGAGGTCGGCTTCCGCAAGTATTCCCAATTCGAGGAAGACGGGATGCTGCTGTACCTCTTCTCCCTGATTCCGCCGCTGAATCGCACCTGCGTCGAGATCTGCGCCGGGAACGGACGCGAGAACATGACGGCCAACCTCATCTTGAATCACGGCTGGTGGGGCCACCTTTTCGACGGCGATCCCGGTAATGTCGCGGCCGGCAACCGGTTCTTCGCGAGAAGCCGAGACACCTTCCTGGCCCCTCCGCGTTTCACCCAGGCCTGGATCACGGCGGAGAACGTGAACGACCTGATTCGTACGTCGGGAGCCACGGGAGCAATCGATCTGCTCAGCCTCGATATCGACGGCATGGACTACTGGGTGTGGAAAGCGATCGACGTCATCGATCCGCAGGTGGTCGTGTGCGAAACGCACAATCTTATCCCCCCCGAATTCGCCCTGACCGTGCCTTACGATCCGAAGTTCGTCTGTCAGAACGAGGAGTATCGCAGCGCCTCGCTCGCTGCGATGTGCAAGCTCGGCCGCGAAAAAGGATACCGGCTGGTGGGAGTCCACCGGTACGGATTCAACGCGTTCTTCATCAAACGCGGGGTGGGAGAAGAATACTTCCCGGAAGTGACCCCGGAGGTCTGCATGCAGGATCCTGTCACCCGTCGGCTCCTGCAGGAGAAATGGCCCATGATCAAGAAGCTCGCCTGGCAGGAAGTATAATCGCCGGTCGAGCCGAAACGCAGTTCGCCACAACCCGCCTCCCCTGCGGGACGGCGAGCTGAATCAACTTTGCCCGTGAAAGTCTCTCGGAATCCAGGCTTGGACGTGCTGCGACTCGTGGCTGTCGCGCTGGTGCTGTTCAATCACGCGACGTTCTCGACCGAGGCATTTCCGCCTGCCGTCGCTGCCGTTCTTGAAGCCCTCCGAAGGGGCGGTTGGGTGGGGGTTGACCTGTTCTTCGTCCTCAGCGGCTACCTGGTATCGGGGCTTCTGTTCAACGAACACGAGAAGCACGGGAGTGTTCATATCGGAACATTTCTCCTCCGCCGAGGCATGAAGATCTATCCTGCCTTCTGGGTGCTGCTGGCATATACCTGCTTCAGCATGTACCGGCGAGGCGCGGAGTTCCCGCCCAAGGATGTCCTCGGCGAACTGCTCTTCCTGCAAAACTATCTCGGCCAGCTCTGGGGTCACACGTGGTCGCTTGCCATCGAGGAACATTTCTACATCGGCCTCGCCTTGCTGATCGCGCTGCTGCAGCGGCGCTCGAGCGCGGCGGCGTTCATGGCGATTCCGTACGTGTTTATCTTCGTCGCCACGATCTGCCTGGCGCTGCGAATTTGGGAGGTCCGAAACCATCCCCTCTTCGACTGGCACGCCCATATGACGCCGACGCATCTCCGCGCCGATTCACTGTTCTTCGGGGTGCTTCTTTCCTACGCCACGCGGTACCAGAATCTCACGCGGTCCCTCCGTGCGCTCCCGACGCCGCTGATGATCCTGGCGGCATGCACGCTCCTGCTGCCCGCCTTTGTCTTCCATCGAGATGACCACCGCTGGCTCACCGTGACGGGTTTCGTGCTTTTCTACCTGGCCGGTGGCCTGCTGGTGCTCTCGTTCGTAAGGATCAAGTTTTCCTCCAACCGGGTGGTCCGAACCATGGCAGCGCTCGGCGCTGCTTCCTACTCCATCTACCTCTGGCACGGGCCGATGGTCTCCTGGACCAAGCCACTCTCCCACAGCGGGAGCGCGCTCGGGGAAACGGTCTATCTGGGGACCTTCATTGCGGGCTCCCTTCTGCTGGGATACTTCATGTCGCGACTGGTCGAAGTACCCGTCCTCCACCTTCGCGACCGTTACTTCCGCTCACGGGCCGCCTCCCTCCCCACGCGGCAATCCCCGTCCTCCCATCCGGGGCATACCCACCGCGACCGGCCGCAACCGCTGGTCTGATCCGTTCACGTTTGTCGTGTCCCGCATTCTCTACATCTGCTCCTCGTGGCCGCACGGTCGGTCCTTTGGCGGCCAGATACGCTCGCTGTACCTTGGCCGGGCCCTGCAGGAGGTCGGCTCCGTGGACGTGTTGATGGTGGGCTCGGAGGCAGGTGACCGTGACGCGCAGGAAAAAACGGCGCGCGAGTTCTCCACGCTGCCGCCGATCGAGCCCCGGCTCACCGGTCGCAACGGACCCGTGGATAAGCTGCGCCGGGCGTTCGACACCCGGTATCTGGATATCCACGGGTTCGCCTGCTCCGCCGCGGATCGAGCAAGGATCGATGCACTCCTAGGCAGTTACGACCTGGTCTGGCTGCTCAACTCGAGGACGCCGAACCTGATCCAGCGCTGGTCGTGGCCGCGTTCCCACCTCGATATCGACGATCTGCCGAGCACCTACCTGCGCAGCCTGGCGCAGAGCGTGACGGGCCTCGGTCGGCGGATGAAACTCAAGCTGCAACAGCGCCTGATGTACCGACGCGAACTGCGGCTCGCGGAACGATTCCCCTCCCTGTCGGTGTGCAGCCAGGAGGACCGCGCTTACCTGCGGAACGATCGAATCCACGTGATCCCGAACGGCTTCGAGCGGCCGCAGGCGACGCCCGCGCGGAAACTGGAACCGGACTCACCCCGCCTGGGCTTCATCGGCCTGTACTCCTATGCGC
>CALFZM010000293.1 GCA_937952235.1 uncultured Opitutia bacterium
CGAGATTTCTGCCTGTCTCGTGGGCTCGGAGATGTGTATAAGAGACAGGTGTAGCTCAGGACGAACGCGAACACGATGCGCGAGTACACCGTGTTCGAGAGCCCGAACTCGGCCGTGATCTGCGGCGCGAGCACGCTCAGCACCTGCCGGTCGAGGAAGCAGAGTGCCGCGGCGAGGAACAGCAGCGTGCACAGCACGGCGGCACGCCGGGGGCTCAGCGAGGCGGCAGGCGCGGCGGACGCCGGATCCATGCGCGCTTACAGTTCCACCGAGAACGACAGCCGCCAGCCGCCGGGGGCCCGGGGCGTCACGCGCCAGAGCCGGCTGCCGTCGGCCGAATAGCGCAGCACCTGGATTTCGCGGTTGTTGAGCACGTTGGTGCCGTTGAGCTGCACGCGCCAGTGGGTGCGCTCGCCGAACAGGGTCGCGCGGCCGGAGTAGCCGAGCAACGCGTCCACCTCGAGAATCTCCGGGCCGTAGAGCACGCGGCCGTACACCGGCCGGCCGGCGGGCGAGAGGCCCGTGACCATGCGCTGCACGCGGTTCTGGCTCTGCCACCGCACGCCGCCGCCGGCGAAGAAGCCGCGCAGCCGGCCCGAGCTGAAGCTGTAACGCGTGAAGAAGTTCGCCTTGTAGGGGCGGTTGTTGAAACCGAACGTGCCCGCATTGCGCACGTCATCGATCGCGAGCTGCATGCGCTCGACGTGCTCGGCGACGTTGACCGGGCTGTTGTTCTGGTCGACAAGCCCGGCGGGGTTGCCGAACCGCTCCAGGTAGGGCCGCACCTCGGCGAACCAGGGCTCGAACTCGGCGAAGATGTTCCCGCGCTCCAGCTTGGTGTAGGAGAAGGCGCCGGTGAACGTCCAGTTGCGCGAGGGGTTGAACTTGATGTCCGCCTCATAGCCGGTGGTGACGTCGTCCGACATGCCGTCGAGCAGCGCGCCGCCGTAGGTGCCGACGGTGCCGCCGCGCGACTTCAGGTACACGAACTTCTCGTTGGCCTCGGCCGGCGTCAGGTACGGCCGCCCGGTGGCCGGGTTGGTCGAGGTCATGAACGCGCTGATGATCCGGTCGTGGTCCACGACCACGGAGTTGACGCGGTTCACCGGGTTGCCGGGGTTCTCGCCCTTGAAGTACGTGAGCCGCGCGGAGAGCCGGTTGTCGAACAGGCGTAGCATGACGCCGGTGTCGTAGCCCTTGCCCTCGACGGGATTCGGCACGTCGAAGTTGTTCGCGATCACGCGGCGGTTGGTCATCGCCGGCGCGACGTTGGTGGCCTGGTTGGCGAACACCGAGAAGCGCGGCGTGACGTGCCAGACGACGCCCGCCGTGTAGGTGTCGAACGTCTCGCGGTTGATCGGCAGGTACTGGTCGGTGAGCACGCCGTCGCCCGCGTAGCGCTGGCCGGAGATCACGCGCGGATCGGTGGCGGCGAGCAGGGAGGCGACGCGCGTGTACGTCTCGTAGTCGTCGCGCCGGTAGCCGAGCGACAGGAACACGCGCTTGTTGAAGAACGAACTCTGCGTCGCGAACACGAAGGTGTCGGCCTCGGACTTGTTGCCCGACACGCTGCGGTCGGTGAACTCCTTCTTGTAGTCGACGCCATTGAGCCGGACGGTCCGTCCGTCGTTGAACGTGCCGGCGTACCACGCGCGGTAGTCGAGATTGGGCGAGAGGTAGGTGCGGTAATCGACGCGGTTGTTGGCGTTGCGGATGTCGGCGTTCGCGATCGGCGCGTTGGTCCGCGCGTTGACCAGCACCTGGTTTCCCTGCCGCTGCGAGTTGGTGTTCTCGCTCGTCTCCCACATCGCGAGCAGCTTGTGCTCGCCGAATTTCCGCAGGTCGAGCTGGTACAGGGCGGAGAGCCGCAGCGCCTCGTTGTTGTCGGTGTTGATCGTGCGGAGCGGCGCGCCGTCGATGTAGTACCTGCCCACATACGGATTGGCTTTCACCCCTCCGGCGCCGTCGGGGATGTAGAGGTTGGGATCGGCGGAGATCTGCGTGTCGAGGCGGAGCGCGGTGCCCTCCGCCTCCTCCTTCTGGTAGCTCAGGTCGAGGAACAGATTCCGGCCGATCGGCTGCTCGATGCGGAGGAAGAAGCGGTCGATGTCGCTCAGGCTGGTGACGCCGGGGCCGTACCCGATCTGGTAGGGCGCGACCAGGTTGGACTGGAAGGGTCCGTTGTTCGCGGCCTGCTGCGCGGTGGCGGGGAGCAGCGTCTGGAACGTGTCGCGGAAGACCGCGGGCTGCCAGCCGGGCACGACGCCGACCAGCGTGTTGAACTGCGCCGCGGTCTCGTAGAAGCTGGTGCTCGTGTAGAGGTTCATGCCGCCGAGCGTGGCGTTGATCGTGTTGGCGAAGACGTCGCCGGAATTGGTCACGAGGTAGTGGCGGTTGCCGGCGATGCGCTCGAGGCCGCGGGCGGCGGCGGCGTTGTTCGTGAGCGCGGTGGTGCCGCGGTTGTCAACGAGCCGGACGGAGTCGGGCAAGGTCTCCCAGAACGAGACGTTGTCGGCCATGTTCTGCGGCACGGACCACATGCCGGAGAGGTTGGCCCTCTCGTAGGACGCCACGATTTGCGTGCCGGCCCGCGCGAACGGAATCACGCGCACGGACCCGGTGAGGCGGTTGTCCTCGCGGTCGTCCCAGAAGCGCCAGCCTTCCTTGCGCGCGTGCATGCCCATGAGGCGGAGCGCGACGCGCTGCGGGACGACGACGACGTTGGTGTCGGTGGCGGCGCGGAAATCCTTCCAGCGCCCGTAGTGGCCGCTGAACTTGTAGTGGTTCTTCCGCACGTCGGCCTGGAGCGTCGACGTGTTGATCGAGCCGGCGGAGTTGGCGACGCCGAAGAGCACGCTGTTGGGCCCCGAGGCAAAGTCGAAGCGGCCGGTGTTGTACGCGTCGACGGGCATGCGCGACCGGAAGAAATCCGTCAGCGCGGAACCGAGCAGCCCGCGATTGTTGATCCGCGTGCCCTGCAGGCCGGCATCGACGTAGAACATCGTCGGGTCGGGACGGTTCTGGTCGTAATCGAGGTTCGAGTTCACGCCGTACTCGAGCACCTTCGCGAGGGACGTGGCGCCCAGGTCCCGGAGAAATTCCTCGGTGAACACGTTGACCGTCGATGCGGAATCCATGAGCCGCGTGTTGAAGCGGCTCGCCGCCAGCGAATCGCCGGCCGCGTAACCCACGTCGCGCTCCGACGCGACGGAGAACGGACTGAGCACGATGGCCTCGGAGTCGCGCGCGGGCGTGGCCGAAGTGGAAGCGCCGGGAGCGGGCTCGGCGGAGAAGGTGGAAAGGGCCGCCGCCAAGAACAGGGCGCCAGCGAAGAAACCGTCGGAAACCAGAGCAGACCGATGGCACGGAAGCACAACAGGGGTTTTCATGGTGGGGTGAGAGGCCGCGCGCCGGATTCTTGCTGGGGTCAGAGCCGTGCGCTGTGTTCTACTATTTTGAACACCCGTCGTTTTTCTTGAACGAATCGCCCCAGATCAAGCCGAAACGTTCCAGAAAGTCGGTTGACCATTCAATTGGGTTGAACAGAAAGGCGGGCAGATGAGTTTGATTCAATCCGTCGACAAAGCCTTGCGCCTGCTCCAGGCGCTGGATGCGCACGGCGGCTGGATGGGCGTGCGCGAGCTGGCGCGCACGGTGGGCATGACGCCGCCCACGACCCACAACCTGCTGAAGACCCTGCAGGCGCGGAGTTTCGTCGAGGCGAATGCGGAGACCAAGCAGTACCGCCTGGGCCTGGCGGCGATTCGCATGGGTGAGGGTTCGAATCCCCTGAACAGCATGCGGGATTTCTGCCGGCCTTACATCGAGGCGCTCGCCCACGAGTTCGACGAGACCGTGATCGTGCTGACCTGGCGCGACGACGAGGCGCTGGTGGTCGACTGGATCCAGGCCGATCATCCCCTCTCGGTGACGCACAATCACGGGGTGATCGAGCATCCGCTGATTTTCGCCTCCGGCCGCGTGCTCCTGGCGTTTCAGTCCCGCAGCGCGCAACTGCGCTACGCCGCGCGGGAGGATCTCGGCCGGCTCAGTCCCAATTCACCCGTGACGGTCGAGGACATGACCGCGCTGCTCGACCAGATTGCGCGGGACGGGTTCGCGGTGACCAAGAACGTGCTGAACAGCGGCATCGCCGCCGTGGCCGTGCCGGTTTTCGACGCGAATCGCCAGGCGATCCTTGCGATCGGCTGCAGCGCTCCGATTTCGCGCAGCACGGACGAGCAGATCGCCGCCGTGCTCGTGCGGCTCCGGGAGATCGCCGGGGTGATGACGCAGAAGCTCAACGGCCAGCCGCCCGCGCCCACCGCGCCGGCGCTCGCCTGAGCCTGGGTAAAAACAACTACGCAGTTTCTGCGGACTGTTACCGATAGGAGGAGGGCACGTCTTCGCTTCCGCCCTCGTCCACCCCGGCCGGCATGCCCTCCCGCTCCTTCCCGCGTTGCATGAATTCCATTCCGCGTCTTCTCGCTCTCCTCGCGGCCCCCTTCGCCGCTTCGCTGGCCGGCCAGACGCCCAGCGTCGCCAATCTCTCCACGCGCGCCCAGGTGGGCACCGGCGGCGATATTCTCATCACCGGCTTCAACATCGGGCCGGGCGCGAACAAGACGGTCCTGATCCGCGCGACGGGCCCCGCGCTCGCCGGTTTCGAGGTCGGCGGCACGCTGGCCGATCCCCGGCTGGAACTTTACTCCGGCGCGACCCGCATGGCGGAGAACGACAACTGGAGCACGCCGGTCGGAAGCGCTACCCCCGTCGTCGCGGCCGATTTCTCCGCCGTCGGCGCGTTCGGGCTCACCGCCGGCTCCCGCGACGCCGCGCTCAAGGTCACGCTCGCTCCCGGCCCCTACACCGCGCAGGTGTCCGGAGTCGGCAACGGCACGGGCGTCGCGTTGATCGAGGTCTACGAAGTCGGCGCGCTCAACGCCCGGCTCACCAACATCTCCACCCGCGCCCTGGTCGGCACCGGCGACAACATCCTCATCCCCGGACTCTCCGTCTCGCCGGGCAGCGGCACGCGGCGACTGCTCATCCGCGCCGCCGGTCCGACGCTGGGCACCCTCGGCGTCGGCGGAGCGCTCGCCGACCCCACGCTCACCGTGCTCAGCGGCACCACCGTGGTCGCAAGCAACAACGATTGGGGCACCCCCGTGGGCGCGGGCGCCGCCACCCCGGCCACCCTCCAGGCGGCGTTCACGCAGGCCGGCGCATTCCAGTTCGCCGGCGGCAGCCGCGACTCGGCGGTCCTGGCGGACATCGGCCCCGGTAACTACACGATCCAGGTCAGCGGGGTCGGCAACACCAGCGGTGTCGCGCTCGTCGAGGTGTACGACATCTCCCCGGCGGGTCCCGCGGTGGTCTCGCTCGCCACCCCGAAAGCCAGCGCCAACGAGGCCGGCGCCACCGGCGAATTCATCATCAGCCGCGCCGGCGATATCTTCGCCCCGCTGACCGTGAACTATGGCGTGAGCGGCAGCGCGACCAACGGGCTCGATTACCCGCCGCTCACGGGCACGATCACGATCCCGGCCGGCGCCGCGAGCGTGAGCCTCCCGCTCCTGCCGCTGGCAGACACCACCGTGGAAGCGACGGAGTCAGTCACGCTCACCCTCGGCCCCGGCGGCAATTATACGCTCGGCGCCGCCATCTCCGGCACCGTGACGATCGCCGACAGTCCCGGCACGCTTTACGTCGCGACGCTTCGGCCGTCCTCCGCGGCCGCCGGTTCCGCCGCGAGCGGGCTGGCCACCCTCGTGCTCAGCGCGAGCGGGACGGTCGCGACGGTCAACGTCACGTTCTCCAATCTCAGCTCCGGCCAGGTCGGCGCCCACCTCTTCCTCGGCAACAGCACCTCCGCGGGCGACTACGTGCTCAACCTGCCGCTCGGCCAGGTCGGTGGCGTGCCGTGGAACATCGGCCCCACGGCCACGTACACCAGCGCGCAAATCCTGGACGCGCTGCGCAACGGCCTCATCTACGTCGGCCTCGACACCGCCCAACATCCCGCGGGCGAGCTGCGCGGCGCCTTCCTCGGCGCCCTCGGGTCGCAGACGTTCACGCCGCCGGCGCCCGCGCCGTCCGTCGCGCTGGGCAACCTCTCGGCCCAGGAGGCCGCCCGGCTGCTTCACCAGGGGACGTTCGGTCCGCGCCAGGCGGAGATCGACGCCCTCACGGGTGGCAGCGTCACCGCGTGGATCGACGCGCAGATGGCTCTCCCCGCGACCAGCCATCTTGCCCGCACGCTGGCCGAGGTGGCGTACCAGCCGGCCACGAACCCGCCGGAGAACGTGCCCACCCCCGCCCACCGGCAATACGCATGGTACTACAACGCGATCCAGGGCCCGGACCAGCTCCGGCAGCGGGTCGCGTTTGCCCTCAGCCAGATCCTCGTCGTCTCCGACGCGACGCTCGCCGGCCAGACCTTCGCAGGGCCGCTGGCGAACTACTACGACCTGCTCGTCAACGGGGCGTTCGGCAATTACCGCACGCTGCTCGAACAAGTCTCGCTGAGCCCGGTGATGGGCACGTACCTGAGCCACCTGCGCAACGCCAGGGCCGATCCCGTCGCCGGCACGAACCCCGACGAGAACTACGCGCGCGAGGTGATGCAGTTGTTCACCATCGGCCTCGTGCAACTGCAGCCGGACGGCACGCTGAAGCTCGACGGCCAGGGCCTGCCGATTCCGACCTACACCCAGGCCACCATCACCGAGATGGCGAAAATCTTCACCGGCTGGGGCTTTTTCTCGACGGCCGCCAACCCGAACTTCCGCCGGTCTCCCGCCAACTACCTCACGCCGATGATGCTGTACCCGGCGTTCCACGAGCCGGCGGCGAAGAACCTGGCCCCGATCACGAGCACCCCGATTCCCGCCAACCTCGGCGGCACCGAGGACCTGAAGCGCGCGCTCGACCTGCTGTTCAACCATCCGAACACGGCGCCTTTCGTCTCGAAGCAGCTCATCCAGCGGCTCGTCACCGCCAATCCCAGCCCGGCCTACGTGTACCGCGTCGCGCAGAAGTTCGAGAACAACGGCTCCGGCGTGCGCGGCGACCTCGGCGCCGTCGTGCGCGCGATCCTCACCGACTACGAGGCGCGCTCCGCGGCGGTGATCGACGATCCGGGCTACGGCAAGCTGCGCGAACCGCTGCTGCGCCTGACCGCACTGCTGCGCACGTTCGGCGCCACCTCGGCCAGCGGGCACTACATCGTCGGGCTAGGCAACGTCGACCCCGACCTCGCCCAGGCGCCGCTGCGATCGCCGAGCGTGTTCAACTTCTTCGAGCCGGGCTATGTCTTCCCCGGACCGCTCGCCGCGGCGGGCCTCGTCGCGCCCGAGTTCCAGATCACCAACGACACGACCGCGATCAGCACGGCGAACTACTACCGCGCCACGATCTTTCGCACCGCCGGCACCGGCGTGAACGCGCCCAACACCGCCGTGCTGAACCTCACCGCCGAACAGGCGCTCGCCGGCAACGTACCCGCCCTCCTCGACCGGCTGAGCCTGCTCATGACCTCGGGCCAGCTCACGCCTGCCGCGCGCACCCGCGTGACCAACGCCCTCGCCGCCCTCAACGCCAACACGTCCGCACTCGAACGCGTGCAGACCGCCCTCCTGCTCATCGCCACCAGTCCCGACGGCGCCACCCAGCGCTGACCCCGCTCCCATGAATTCCCGCCGCCAGTTCATCGGCCAGTGCTGCGCCGCCGTCGGCGCGACCGGCATGCTTTCCACGCTCACGCAGCTCCGCGCCACGGCCGCGGCCGCGAGCCTTTCGTCCGCGCCGTTGGGCCCCGCCCGCGCCGGCGCCGTGCCCGCGGACTACCGCGCCCTGGTCTGCGTCTTCCTCAACGGCGGCAACGACGCGTCCAATCTCATTGTTCCGACCGGCAGCGGCTATGCGGCCTACGCCACCGCGCGTTCCGTGCTGGCGCTGCCGCAGGCGAACATCCTGCCACTCAACCCCAAGACCTCGGACGGCCGCACCTTCGGCCTGCATCCGAGCCTCGCGACGGTCCACAACCTCTTCAGCAGCGGCAAGGCCGCCGTGCTCGCCAACGTCGGCACGCTCGTCGAGCCCACCACCCGCGCCCAGTACCAGGCCGGCACGGTCAAGCTGCCGCCCCAGTTGTTCTCGCACAACGACCAGCAGGTCCAGTGGCAGAGCTCGGTGCCCGACCGGCCGTTCACCACCGGCTGGGGCGGGCGGACCGCCGACCTCCTGAATTCGCTCAACAGCAACAACCAGGTCTCGATGTCGGTCACGTTGAACGGATTCAACAACCTGCAGGTCGGCGACCAGGTGGTGCAGCTCGCCGTCAACCCCGCCTCCGCCGCCGCGCCGAAGGGCGGGCCCGTGGTGTTTTCCAACACCACCGGCGGCAACAACCCGGCCCGTTACGCCGCCCAGAAGGACCTTTTCGCGGGAGCCAACGCGAACCTCTTCGCCGCCGCGTTCGGCACGCTTTCGAAGGAGGCCATCGACACCAGCGAACTGCTCGGCAGCGTGCTGGCCTCGTCGCCCAAGCTCGCGACCGCGTTTCCCGCCACCTCGCTCGGCAACCAGCTCAAGGCGATCGCGCATCTCATTTCGGTTTCGAGCAACCTCGGACTGCGCCGCCAGGTGTTCTTCACGCGCATCGGCGGCTGGGACACGCATGCCGACCAGGTCGACGAGGTCGACAAAGCGCTCGGCGCGCACGCCGACCTGCTGCGCCAGGTGAGCGAGGGGATGACGGCGTTCTACAACGCCACCGTCGAGCTGGGCTGCGCCGACCGCGTCACGACCTTCACCGCCTCCGACTTCGGCCGCACCTACGGCTCCAACGGCGACGGCTCCGACCACGGCTGGGGCAGCCACCACCTGGTGGTGGGCGGCGCGGTGAAAGGCGGCGACATCTACGGCCGCATGCCCACGCTCACGATCGGCGGGCCCGACGACACCACCAACGGCCGCTGGATTCCCACCACGAGCGTCGACGAGTACGGCGCCACACTCGCGCGGTGGTTCGGCGTGAGCGAAACCAACCTGAGCGTCGCCTTCCCGAACATCGGCCGCTTCGCCAAGCCGAACCTCGGCTTCGTGTAGGACCGGTTCGGCTTCCCCGCGGAAGCGCGGCGTTCGCGGGCCGCCACCGCCGCCGCGCTACCCGGATATCCGGGACGCCACCTGCGCTTTACTCAGCCGCAGTTTCATACTCATTAGTCCTGACCGTCCTCCAGCCCTGCTCCGCCTCCCCCCGCGTCGCATGAACTCGTCCCGCCTCGCCTGCGCCCTCGGCGCCGCCCTGCTGCTCGCCGCCGCCCCCGGCCTCCGCGCCCAAGCCCCCGGCCTCGCCAATCTCTCGACCCGCGCCCAGATCGGCACGGGCGCGAACATCCTCATCGCGGGCCTCACCATCGGCCCGGGCGGACCGAAGACGGTGCTGCTGCGCGCCGCCGGCCCCACGCTGGGTGCGGCGCCCTTCAATGTCCCCGGCGTCCTGGCCGATCCGCGGCTCGAGGTGTTCGCCGGCGCCACCCGCATCGCCGAGAACGACAACTGGAGCACGCCCGTGGCCGGCGCGACGCCCGTGACCGCCGCGACTTTCGCCGCGGTGGGCGCGTTCGGGTTCGGCGCCAACTCCCGCGACGCCGCGCTGCTTATCACCCTCGATCCCGGCAGCTACACCGTTCAAGTCAGCGGCGTGAACAACGCCACCGGCGTCGCCATCGTCGAGGCTTACGACGCGGGCACCACCGGCGGCCGGCTCGTGAACCTCTCCGCCCGCGCCTCCGTCGGCACCGGCACCAACATCCTCATTCCCGGCATCGTCATTCCGCCCGGGGCCGGCTCCCGCCGGCTGCTCATCCGCGCCGCCGGCCCCACCCTGGGGACCCTCGGCGTCACGGGCGCCCTCGCCGATCCCCAGCTGCTCGTGGCCAACGCCGCCGGCACGCCCGCGTTCACGATCAGCAACGACAACTGGGCCACGCCCGCCGGCGCCGCGGCGCTGCCCGAGGATGTCCTCAGCGCCGCCTTCGCCGCGGCCGGCGCGTTCACCTTCGCCCCCGCCAGCCGCGACGCCGCCGTGATGGTCGACCTGCCGCCCGGCAGCTACACGATCCAGACGAGCGGCGTGAACAACGGCACCGGCGTCGGGCTCGTCGAGGTCTACGATCTCACCCCCGCCACCCCCTCGGTCGTCACGCTCGTCGCCAGCCGCCCCACGAGCGACGAGTCGGGCACCCAGCCGGGCGAGTTCACGTTCACGCGCACCGGCGACACGCTCGCGGCGCTCACCGTGCGGTATGGCGTCGGCGGTTCCGCGGTCAACGGCTTCGACTATCCCACCCTCGGTGGCACGGTCACGATTCCCGCGGGGGCCACGTCGGTGAAGCTGCCGCTCGTGCCCAATCCCGACGTGCAGAACGAGGGCACCGACACCGTCACGCTCACGCTCGCCACCGGCCTCGGGTACACGATCGGCGGGCAAAACAGCGCCACCGTCACGATCGCCGACAGCCCCGCGACGCTGTACGTCGCGACCCTGCGCCCTGAGGCCGGTGCGACCGGCTCCACCTCGTCCGGCACCGCGACGATCCTCGTCAGCAATTCCGGCACGCTCGCGAGCATCAACGTGACGTTCTCCAACCTGAGTTCCGCCCAGGTCTCGGCCCACCTGCGCATCAGCCCCACCGGCGACTATCTCGTCGGCCTGCCCTCGGGGCAGGTCACGGGCGCGCAGTGGTCGTTCACGCCGGTCGGACCCTACAGCAGCGCGGACCTGCTCAACGCGCTGAAATCGGGCAACGTCTACGTCGGCATCGACACGGCGAATTACCCGCAGGGCGAGGTGCGCGGCGCCTTCGTGCAGGGCGCGGGCTCGCGCGTGTTCACGCCGCCCGCCGCGCCGCCCGCCGTGCCGCTCACCAACGTCACCGCGACCGACGCCGCCCGTTTCCTGACCCAGGCGACCTTCGGGCCGACGCGGGCCGAGATCGACGCCCTCACCGGCCAGAACCTCGACGCGTGGATCACGGCGCAACTCGCGCTCCCCTTCACGTCGCATCGCACGGCCATCGTCGACGACCGCACGCGCTATGGCGGCAGCCCGAGCGTGACCAACTTCAACGCCATCCATCCGCCGAATCGCCAGGCCGCGTGGTGGAAGGTGTCGCTCACCGCGCCGGACCAGCTCCGGCAGCGGGTGGCGTTCGCCCTCAGCCAGATCTTCGTGGTCTCCGACGTGAGTCTGGGCGACGACAGCCGCTCGGAGCCGCTCGCCCATTACTACGACCTGCTCGGCAACGGCGCCTTCGGCGACTTCCGCACCCTGCTCGAGCAGATCACGCTGAATCCGATGATGGCCGAGTACCTCAGCTCGCTGCGGAACTCGAAGGCCGACCCGGCCACCGGCACGACCCCGGACGAGAACTACGCGCGCGAGATCATGCAGTTGTTCACGATCGGGCTGAACCTGCTCCAGCCCGATGGCACGCTCATCGTCGGCGACGACGGCCTCCCGATCCCCACCTACACCCAGCGCACCATCACGGAAATGGCGAAGGTGTTCACCGGCTGGGCGTATCCCTCGGCGTCGCTCACGCTGAATTCCTTCCGCACCGCCGGGCGCAACTACTTCAGCCCGCTCCAGCTCTTCCCGATCGCGCACGACGACACCGCCAAGGACCTCAGTCCGGTGCTCGCGACGCCGATCCCGGCCGGCCAGGGCGGCCAGCGCGACCTGCAGCTCGCGCTCGATGCGCTCGTGGGACACCCGAACACCGGGCCGTTCATCGCCCGCCGGTTGATCCAGCGGCTCGTCACCAGCAACCCCAGCCCCGCCTACGTCTACCGCGTGGCGGAGAAATTCCGCGACGACGGCACCGGCAAGCGCGGCAACCTCGGCGCCGTGGTCCGCGCGATCCTCACCGACTACGAGGCGCGCTCGCCCGTGATCGCCGCCAATCCGTCGTTCGGCAAACTCAAGGAGCCGATCCTGCGGGTCTCGGGCTTCCTGCGGGCGTTCAACGCGCGGGCCGAGACCGGCCGCTTTTCCGGCCACTTCGTGACGCTCAGCGGCGCCCCGATCACGAGTGCGACGACGTACAACTCGTCGCTGCCGGCGCCGGTCACGATCACCTCGTCTACCAACCTCACCAATCCGCAGAGCTCGTTCGCGCAGGCCGCGCTTCGTTCGCCGACGGTGTTCAACTTCTTCAGCCCCGACTACGTGCTCCCGGGCGCCGTCGCCGCGGCGGGCCTCGTCGCACCGGAGTTCGAAATCA
Organism: uncultured Opitutia bacterium; assembly: GCA_937952235.1. Taxonomy (GTDB): domain Bacteria; phylum Verrucomicrobiota; class Verrucomicrobiia; order Opitutales; family Opitutaceae; genus ER46. The sequence continues at coordinate 12,294 of CALFZM010000293.1, forward strand.
CCGACGACACCTACGCGACGCTCGTGCCGAACGGGCTGCGGACATTCATCTTTGCCAACAACGTGCCCGCCGCGAACGCGACGGCGACACAGCTCCAGCAGGCCAGCGCCACGCTCATGCCGGACTACGCCTACGAGCAGACGCTCCTCGGCAACGTCCCGGCGCTGCTCGATCACCTCAGCCTGCTGCTCGCCTCCGGCAATCTCACCGCCGACGCCCGCACCCGCATCACCACCGGCCTCGCCGCGCTGCCCGCCAACACCTCCACCCTCGATCGCGTGCGCAGCGCCGTGCTGATGGTGATGACCTCGCCGCAGGCGTCCATCCAGCGCTGATCCCCGCGTCCCGACCCTCTGCCTTCCGCCGCCATGTCCTCCGACCTCTCCCGCCGCCAGTTCCTCGGCTCCGCCTGCTGCGCCGCCGTCGGTGCCACCGGGTTGCTTTCCTCGCTCGCCAGCCTGCGGCTCATGGGGGCCGTCGCGAGCCCGGCCAATGGCCCGCAGCTTCCCGCCCGCGCCGGCGCGCTGCCGTCGGACTACAAGGCGCTCGTCTGCCTCTTCCTGAACGGCGGCAACGACGCCAACAACCTCGTCATCCCGAACGACGACCCCGGCTACAACGCCTACGTGGCGGCCCGCTCCAATCTCGCGCTCCCGCGCACCGGGCTGCTGCCGATCGCGCCGAAGACGCCCGACGGCCGCGCCTGGGCGCTGCACGCCGCGGTGCCCGAGCTGCAGGGCCTGTTCGGCGCGGGCCGGGCCGCGCTGCTCGCCAACGTCGGCACGCTGGTCTATCCGACCACGCGCGCCCAGTACCTCGCCAACTCGGTCCCGCTCCCGCGGCAGTTGTTCTCGCACAGCGACCAGCAGGTGCAGTGGCAGAACAGCGTGCCCGACAAGCCCAGCACCACCGGCTGGGGCGGCCGGCTCGCCGATCTCGTCAACGCGTTTAACTCGAACAACGAGATCTCGATGTCGATCAGCCTCGCGGGAAAAAACTACTTCCAGGTTGGCCGCGTCGTGAACCAGTACTCCGTCGGCACCGGTGGCGCCGTCACGCTCTCCGGCAGCACCGCCACCTCGGGCGCGGATTTTGCGCGGTTCCAGACGCAGAAGGATCTCTTCGGCCAGGCGCAGTCCGCGCTGTTCGAGGCGGCCTTCGCCGGCATCTCCCGGAGCGCGATCACCGACGCCGAGCTGCTCAACGCGGTGCTCAGCCGCTCGACGCCGATCGCGACCGCCTTCCCCAACACCACCGCCGGCAACCAGCTCCGCATGGCGGCCCGGCTCATCGCCGCCGCGCCGAACCTCGGGCTGAAACGGCAGGTGTTCTTCGTCCAGCTCGGCGGCTGGGACACCCACGCCGCCCAGTTGCTTAACACCGCCCCGACCACCGGGGCGCACGCCGGCCTGCTGGCGCAGGTGAGCCAGGCCGTCGACGCCTTCTACAAGGCCACGGTCGAACTCGGGGCCGCCGAGCAGGTCACGCTGTTCACCACCTCGGATTTCGGACGCACGTATCGCTCGAACGGTGACGGTTCCGACCACGGCTGGGGCAACCACCAGTTCATCGTGGGCGGCGCGGTGAAGGGCGGCGACATCTACGGCCGCATGCCGGTGCTCACGGTGGGCGGGCCCGATGATACGACGCAGGGCCGGTGGATTCCGACGACCAGCGTCGACGAGTTCGCCGCCACGCTCGCCACCTGGTTCGGCGTGAGCCCCACCGACTTGTCGACCGTCCTGCCCAACATCGGGCGCTTCGCGAAACCCAACCTCGGGTTCCTGTGAGGGTGCCGGGACCGCGTTCCGGCGCGCCGGGTTGCCCTCCCGCCCCGGCGTCCCCGCTCGCCCGATGAAGCGCATCGTCGCCGGCGCCGTCGCGTTCGCCGTCCTGCTGCTCCTCGTCGTGCTCGCGCCCTGGCGGCAGCCGCCGCCAACGCCGTCGCCAGTGGCGGCGAATCCGGCCATCGGTCCATCCCCGGGCCTCGGGCAGCCGGAGCCGTCACCCGCCGTCCCGCCGCCCCCGCCGGAACGTTCGACGCTCGCCGACGCGCTGAACGCCCCGGGCGGCGAAATCCACGCCGACCTGAAGATCGTGGCGGGCGTGCTCGAGACGTTTCGCTCGAATTTCCTCCAGACCGGCAATCCCGCGGGAAACAACGCCGAGATCACCGCCACGCTGACCGGCCGCAACCGCCTCCGGCTCGCGCTCATTCCTGCCGACCACCCGGCGATCAACCGGGAGGGCGAACTCTGCGACCGCTGGGGCACGCCGTTTTTCTTTCACGCCGAAAGCGCGACCCGGATGGGGATTCGCAGCGCCGGCCCCGATCGCAGGATGTGGAGCGAGGACGACGTCGTCCTGGAGCCCTAGGAGCAGATTCAATGATTCTGTAGCCAAACCTGAGCGCAAGGTCGCAATGGAACGCGACGTTTCGCCACGTTTTCCTTCGCGAGTCTTTGCTCTCCTTCGCGTCTTTGCGTTTCGGATCCCGCCCCGATCGGCTACGATTTTGCCTGAGGCGCACTAGACAAACGATTCACTTGGGTGGAGCCGCCTGTCCCCAGGCGGCTGACGTGCGAAGGACCGGTTCGCAGCGGCTTGAGGACAAGCCGCTCACCTTTCATTGCGGCCGTTCTCATGACTGATTTGAAGCCCCGCTGCACGCGTCCGGCTCAGAGCCACCGCTGCAGCGCCGTTCGCAGTTTCTCCCGCGCGCGATGGATCCGGGTTTCCACGGCCTTCGGCGTGGCACCCACTGCCACGGCGATCTCGGCGTGCGACATCTGCTCGTACTCGAACAACACGATTGCCTCGCGCAGCTCGCCGGGAAGCGCCGCGACGGCCGCGCGCACGGCGGCGGCGCGCTCCTGTGCCACCAACCGGTTCGCACCCGCTGCGTCCTCCGCTCGGTCGGTTTCGGACACCGCGCTTCCCTCACTCCACTCGACCGTCGGCCGGCGCCGCCACCAGCGGAGCCGGTTGCGCGCAAGATTGATCGCAATCGAGAACAGCCAGGGCCGCACCGCCGCGTCGCGGCGGAACCGGCCGCGCTGCTGCCAGACGCGCACGAACGTTTCCTGCGCGAGCTCCTCGGCCTCGCTCGCATTCGACACCAGCCGGGCGATGACCGCCTTCACCGGCCGCTCCCAGCGCGCCATCAGCGCGCCGAACGCCGCCTCGTCTCCCGCCTGCACGCGCCGCATCAGCTCCGCGTCGTCGTCCGGAGTTCCGCGCGCGGGAGGATCGACCGGCATGGAATCAGTGCCGATGCGCGTTGAGCCCAAGGTCCGGAGCCGCCCGGTGATCGAAGTCCGCGATCCGCGGCAGCACGAGGGCCAGGTAGCGCCGCCCCTGCTCCGGCGCCATCTGCGCCGCCACCTCGCGCACGTGGACGGCGATCGCGGATTCGCACACCTGCCGCAGTTCCTCGACCCTGCGGTCCGCCGCGGCCAGCGCGGCGGCTTCGGCGCCCGGCGCGGCCTTGAGCTGGTTCCGCCGGATCGCGGCCTCCTGGATCGCGAGGCAATGCTGTTCGCAGACCACGGCGTACGCCTCGTGCAGCCGGCGGACTTCCGCAAACTGCGCGTCGCTCAGTTGGAAATCGGTGCGCAGCCAGGTGAGTGCGTCGCGGCGGGCGAGCGCGTCCCGGACGTCGCCGTCACGGCCGATCCGATACGTCGTCCATCCCGCCGCGCCCGCCACCACCGCCAGCAGCACCAGCGTTTTCCAGAGATGTCTCATTGCGACCGGCCCCGCGTTCAAGGCCGCAGCCCCGCCTGCACGCGCGGATCGAGGGCCACCAGGTAGGCCGTCACCATCGCCTCGCGCTCGGCCGCGACCCGGGCCTCCGCTGCCGCATGTCCGGTCCAGCCCGCGGCGCCCGCCACCGCGACGGCCGCGACCGACCAGGCCACGCCGTGCGCCCGCAGGTAGCCCGCCCAGGTGTCGCGCGAGCGCTGCGCCACCCGGCGCCAGACCGCGGACCTGAAGCCGGGATCGGACGGCGGATTCACGCGCCAGTGCTGCAGGGTGGCGGAAAGCGGATCGGGCGGTTCGGGCAGGGCCATGGCGACGGGTTTTCCCACTATAACCCGGTCCGCGGAAAATCCCGCAAAGTTTTTCGAGGGATTTCTCGGGCGGCGGGTTAATGCCCCCTGAACTCATCATGCACCTCAAGTCCCTCCTCCTCGCCGTCCTCGCCTTCTGCTCGGCTCCGCTCTTCGCCGCCGAACCGGCGCCCTCCCTCGAAAACTATCCGCTCAAGACCTGCGTCGTCTCCGACGAACCGCTCGGCAGCATGGGCGACGCCATCAAGTACGTGCACCGCGAAGCCGGCAAACCCGACCGCCTCGTGCTCTTCTGCTGCGAGGGCTGCATCGAGGATTTCAAGGGCGACCCCGCGAAGTTCCTCGCCAAGCTCGACGCCGCCGCGAAGGGCAGGGCCGGCAAGAAGTCCGGCGCCAACGCGAAGGACGGAAGCAAGGGCAAGTCCTGATCGGAGCCTCTCCGTCCGGTCCATGTCCGCCCGCCTCCTGGCCGTCGTCCTCGCCACCGCCTGCGGCCTCCCGCTGCCGGCGGCGGAGGCGCCTGACCTGCTCGCCACCGTGTCCGACGCGCCCCAGGTGGAGGCGGCGCGGAAGCGGATAGACGCGGCCCTCGCCCGCGTGGGCACCGCCGGCCGGCTCGCCGATCCGGAGATCGAGGCGATGGGCTCGCGGGTCAGCGGCGGCGCGATGGGCGAGGACCGCGACATGTGGGAACTCACCGTGCGGCAGCCGCTCCCCCGCCGGGGAGAACGCGAGGCCGACCGCGCGCGGGCCGGGGCCGCGGTGACCCTCGCCGAGGCGGAGTACGCCCTCGTCGCCGGCGAACTCGCGGCGGAGGTCGCCATGGCGCTGGCCGAAGCCGACGGCGCCGACGCCCGGCTCCGCCTGATCCGCACGCAACGCGACCGGATGGAGGTGGTGCTCCAGACGATCGAGGCCCGCCTCGCGTCCGGCCTCGCCCCGCGGATCGCCGACCGGCTCACGGTGCAGTCGCGCCTCGCCGCGATGGACCTGATGCTCGAGGAAACCCGCCGCCAGGCCGAGGATGCCCGCGCCGACGCCCGCGGCCGGCTCGCCCTCGCCCCCGACGCCCCCCTGCCCGGTTTCGCCGCGCCGGCCGCCGCGGAAATCCACGCGGCCGACGCCGCCACGGTGGCCGTGGCGGACGCCCGGGCGGCCGAAGCCGGCGCCATGGGGCGCATGGCGCGCGCAGGCGGCCGGCCCATGACGGCCGTCGGCGTTCGCTTCGAACGCGAGCGCAGCAGCCGGGGCAATCAGGATACGATCGGCCTCGCCCTTTCCTCGGAGATCCCCTGGCGCGGCCGCGGCTACGCCCGCGCCGGCGCCCGGGCCGCCGAGGCGGAACGCGCCGCCGCCCAGGCCGACGGCTCCGCCGCGCGACACCGGATCGCCAGTGCGCTCGCGCGCGTGGCGCGGGCCGAGCGGGTCGCCGCCACCGCCCGCCGCCTCGCCGGCGAGACCCAGCGCCGCCTCGATGCCGAGCACGACGCGCTCACGGGCGCCGCCAGCGCGGGGGCCATCGGCGGCGGCATGGGCGGTGAATCGGCCGTGCTCCACGCCGTCGACATCCTCGACCAGTCCACCGCGACGCAACTTCAGATCGTCGAGGCCGAGACGTCGGCCCGCGTCGCGCGCGCCGAGCTCTGGCGGTACGTTCCCGCCCGCCGGCTGCTGCCCGGCGGCACGCCGGTCTCAATCGCCGAATCTCCGACACCTTCACCATGACGCGCCACGTGCTCACGTTTCTCGCCACCTTCGCCCTCGGCGCGGCGATCGCCCTCGCGCTGCGCACCGCTCGGCACGACCCGCACGCGGCCCACGCCGAGCCGCCCTCGGCCGGAGCGCCGTCCGCCCCGCATCCGGCAGGCGAGGTCCACGCCGCCCCTTCCCCGGCCGTCCCGGTGACGGCGGCGACCGCAGCCGCGAAATCCGACGCGGCGCCCGTCAACACCGTGTGCGCCATCTGCGGCATGAAGGTCGATCCGAACCTGCCGACGGCGGAGTACCAGGGAAAGACCATCGGTTTCGGCTGCCGGATGTGCCCGCCCAAGTTCAAGGCCGATCCCGACCGGTACGGTCCGTCCTACCTGCGCAACGAGGTGATGGCGAAATAAACGATGCCCTGGAAAAACTGGATGACCGCGGTGGCCGGGATCGTCGCTGGCGGGGCGACGCTGGCGCTTGTCCCGGACGCCACGTTGTTCACCGCACCGGAGCCGCTGGACGCCGCCGGGGCCGGCGCGACGGGCGTGCGCTGGGCATGCCCCATGATGGACTTCATCGGCCACCGGCCGGGCCCCTGCCCGGTGTGCGGCATGCAGATGACGCCCGTCACGGCGGGCGAACTTTCCCGCGAACAGCAGCGGCGCATGGGCATCGAGCTCGCGCGCGTCACCACCGGTCCCGCCGTCGCCACCGTCCGCGCGCACGGCATCGTCCGCTACGACGAACGCACCCTGCAGGTCGTGGTCCCGCGCGTGGCCGGCCGCGTGGTGAAGCGCCACGCGGCCGCGCTGCACGCCGGCACGCTCGTCCAGGCTGGCGAACCCGTCGTGGATCTCTACAGCCCCGAGGCCTTCGCCGCCCAGGGCGAACTGGCCGCGGCCCTGAAGCTCGGCGAAGCGCACACGCTCTCGGCCCTGCTGCAGCGCTTCATGCGCTGGAACCTCGCCCCGCTCGCCGAGGCGATCGTCGCGGGCGGCGCCCCGGTCGATACGTTTCCGATTCCCTCGCCTTTCGCCGGCGTCGTGGTGCTCGACCTGGAGGGCTCCGGCATGGACCGCGGCCGGTTGCCGCAGGTGGGCCAGGAGATCATGGCCGATACCCCGCTGCTCCGGCTCGTCGAGCCCCGCACGTTCATGGTCGTGCTCCAGGTGCCCGAGTCGCGGGCGCATTGGGTGAAGGCGGGCCAGGCGGTGCGCCTGAGTTCCGACGACCGCGGCGCGCTCCCCGACGTCAGCGCCACCGTCAGTTGGATCTCGCCGGAACTCGATCGCGAGCTCCGCGCCCGCGAGGTGCACCTCCACCTGGTGGATCCCGCGCAGCGGCTGCTGCCCGGCAGCCTGGTGGAGGCGCGCTTCGAGGCCCGGCTCGGCGCGGATTTCAACGTCGCCGACGCCGCCACGCCGCCGGCGGCGTTCACGCTCGTGCCGAAGGCCGCGGTGCTTTCGACCGGCGTGCGCCACGTGGCCTGGCGGGTGGCCGGCCGCGACGCCGAGGGCCGCGTGCGTTTCGAACTGGCCCCGCTCGCCCTCGGCCCGCGGCTCGAGGACGAGTCCGGCCAGGATCTTTACGTCGTCCGCGCCGGGTTGAACCCCGGGGACGAAGTGGCCGCGCAGGGCAGTTTCCTCATCGACAGCCAGGCGCAGCTCGCCGGCACCCCCAGCCTGCTGTTTCCCGCCGGGGCGGCCGGAACGTCGAATCTCCGACCTGAAAGTCCAAACCGCTGAGGTCCGCCCGGGCGGTGGGAGTATCGTATCCGGAATCCAACTCACCCGTCTCGCCCGCCCTGCTCCGCTCCCGCGGTTTCGAAGCTCAAATCAAGAATCCGAGAGCCCCCGTCCCGCATGCTGGCCTTCTTCATCCGCAATCCGCTCCTGACGCTTGGTGCCGCGCTGGCGCTCGGCCTCGCGGGGTTGTGGTCGTGGCGGCAGGTGCCGGTGGACGCCATCCCCGACCTGAGCGACAACCAGGTCATCGTCTGGGCGGAGTGGCCTGGGCAGAGCCCGACCGACGTCGACGAGCAGATCACGCGCCGGCTCGGGCGGGAGCTGCAGGGCTTGCCGGGCGTGCAGACCGTGCGCGGGATGTCGCTGTATGGCGCGGGTTACGTCTATGTGATCTTCGACGAGCGCCGCGACCTCTACGCGGCGCGCACGCGCGTGCTCGAACGGCTCGCGCAGGTGCAGGGCATCCTGCCGGCCGGCGTCGTCCCGCGCCTCGGCCCGGACGCGACGGCGATGGGCCAGGTCTACGCGTTCACGCTCCAGGGCCCACCCGACCTCGAGCGCAAACGCTACCTGCTCGATCAGCTCGTCGCCCCGGCGGTGCGGGCGGTGCCGGGCGTCGCGGAGGTCGCGCCGGCGGGCGGGGTCGCGCGCGAGTACCAGATCGACGTCGATCCGACGCGGCTCGCGGCGCAGGGCCTGACGCTGGACCTGCTGATGATGGCGCTGCGCCAGGCCGGCCGCGACACGGGCGCGATGAGCGTCGAACGGAGCGGCCTCGAAACCATGATCCGTGGCGTGGGCTTCATCCGCACGGTCGCCGACGTGGAGAACGTCGTGCTGCGCGGCGATCCCCGGAAGGGCGCGGGCCTGCGCCTCGGCGACGTCGCGACGGTCCGGCTCGGCGGACAATTCCGCCAGGGATTGCTCGCCGACGCCCACGGTGAACAGGTCGGGGCCATCGTCGGACTGCGCGTGCGCGAGGATCCGAAGTCCGTCATCGACGCGGTCAAGGCCCGCCTCGCCTCCCTCGCGCCGGCGCTGGAGCGCGAGGACCTGCGCGTGGTGCCGTTCTACGACCGCTCGCAGCTCATCCACGAGACCACGGCGACGCTCGCCTCGACGCTGACGGAGGCGGTGATCACGACCGTGATCGTGGTGGTGGCGTTCCTGCTGCACGTCCGCGCCAGCCTGGCGGTCGCGATCAGCCTGCCGCTCGGGATGCTGTTCACGTTTCTCGTGATGCACGCGACCGGCGTCGGCGCCAACATCATGAGCCTCGCCGGCATCGCGATCGCGATCGGCGTGATGGTGGATTTCGGGATCATCATGACGGAGAACATCACGCAGCACCTCGTCGACCTGCAGGCGCGGTGCCGGCGCGAGGGCCGCGCGATGCCCGCCTCGCCGTTCGATCCCGAGGTCACCGCCGCCGTGATCGCGGCGGCGCAGGAAGTCGCGCGACCGCTGCTGACCGCCGCGGCCACGACGGTGATCGGCTTCCTGCCGATCTTCGCCCTCGAGGACCAGGCCGGGCGGCTGTTCGAACCGCTCGCGCTGACCAAGTCGCTGGCGATCGGCGGCGCCGTGCTGTGCGGGACGCTGCTCGTGCCGGTGCTGTGCCGGCTGCTCCTCCCGCCCTGGCACGTGCGCCAGCCGCTGCTCGTCGCGCTGGCGGGCCTCGCCGGCGGGGCGGCGTTCGGGTGGCCGCTGGGCGGTGACGGGTCCGGGCTGGCTGTTCGCGCCGGTCTTCGCCGCCGCCGTGGCGCTGCTGGTCTGGCGGCTCGGCCGCGAGCGCCTGGTGAACTACGAGGAGAATCCCGCGAGCCGCGCCATCCACGTCGCGTACGACTGGGCCTATACGCGCATCCAGCGGCACAAGGTGGCGTTCACCGTCACGATCGTCACGCTCGCCGCGGGCGGCTACCTGCTGGGGGCGGGCTGGCCGGCGCTGAGCGCGCCGCTGCGCGGCCTGTTCGCGGCGACGGGCGCCGATCTCGCGCACACGCGGCTCGGCCAGCGGCTCACGCAGCTTTTTCCCGGCGTCGGCTCGAGCTTCCTGCCGCCGCTCGACGAAGGCAGCCTGCTTTTCATGCCCTCGATTCCCGCGACCGGCGGGCTGGGCGAGACGCAACGGATCATGCTCGAGCAGAACCGGCAGATCGAGTCGGTGCCCGAAGTGGCCGGGGTGATGGGCAAGATGGGCCGGGCCGAAACCGCGCTCGATCCCGCGCCGATCGGCATGATCGAGACCGTGGTCGTCCTGAAGCCGTACGCCGAATGGCCGGTGCACGAGCTGACCCGTGCCGACGGGACGCTCGAGCGGCGGCCGCGCACGCTCGCCGAGGTACGGGCCGCGCTGGCCGCGCTCACCGAGATCCCCGGGGTGGCGCCGAGCTGGCTGCAGCCGATCGAGACGCGGGTCGTGATGCTGTCGACCGGCATCCGAAGCCTGATCGCGCTGCAGGTGCTGGGCGACGACGGCGGCGCGCTCGAACGTTTCGCCGAGGCGGCGGAGAAGGTCCTCCAGCCGACGCCGGGGGCGGCCGACGTGCAGATGCAGCGCGAGGGCGGGAAACCGTATGCGGAGATCCGGCTCGATCCGGCCCGCCTGGCGCGCTTCGGCCTGTCCAACGAGCAGGTGATGCGCACCGTGGAGAGCGCGCTCGGCGGCATGCCCGTGACGTACTCCGTCGAGGGCGCGCTGCGCTATCCGGTGCGGATCCGCTATCTCCGGGAGCTGCGCGACGACCCCGACGAACTGATCCAGGTGCGGGTCCCGTTGCCCTCCGGCGAAGGCTCCGTGCCGCTTTCGAGCCTGCTCGCGGCACCGACCGTGTACACCTTGCAAGGGCCCGCCCGGGATGCCGCCACGGCGGTCGCGCCGCTCGACTTCACCTCGCCGGCCTTCCTCGCGTCGCTCCCGCTGCGACACCAGCGCAACCTCACCGTGCTCTCCCCGACGGTCGCCGAACTCACCCTTCCCGCCGGCGAGGCGATCGAGTCCGTCCTCCCGCACTTTCCCGCGCGCCCGACGATCCTGGCGCAGCAGCCCGACGCAGCCGGGTTCACGTACACGGTGGGACCGATGGCGATCCGCTCGGAGAACGGCCGGCGCACGCAGTACGTGCTGCTCAACGCGCGCGGGCGCGGCGAGGTGGAAGTGGTGCGCGATGCCGACGCCCGCCTGCGCGCCGCGCTCGCGGAGGGCCGGCTGCAATTGCCGGCCGGCGCCACGTATCGCTGGGTGGGCCGTTACGAGCAGAAGCTCAAGGCCGACGCCGCGCTGCGCTGGATCATCGCCGGCTCGATGGCGGTGATGATCGTGCTGATCTACGTCGGCACCCGATCCTGGCTGATCACGGGCATCATCGTCGCATGCAACGCCACGGTCACCACCGCGGGCGGCTTCTTCTTCGTCTGGCTGTGGGGCGCGGAACTCACCACGGCGGTGGTCGTCGGCTTCCTCGTCCTGCTGGGCGTGATGTTCAACGACGGGATCCTGCTCGGCACCTACCTGCAGGAGCAGTTCCGGACGCCGCCGCGCGACGTGGCCGAGGTCCACCGGCGGGTTTTCCAGGCCGGGCTGCGCCGCCGGCGGCCCGCGCTCATGACCAACCTCACCACGCTGCTCTCGCTCGTGCCGGTGCTCTGGGCGACCGGCCGCGGGGCGGAGCTCATGATCCCGATGGTGCTGCCGGTGGTGGGCGGCATGGTGTTCGATCTCGTATCCCTGTTCTCGGTACCGGTCTATTTCACCTGGTACTGGGAACGCCGACTGGCCCGCGAGGCCGCGGTCGCGGCCGCGCTGGCCGCCCCGGGAAAGGCGTGAGCGACGTCCGGGCCCACGGAGCTTCCTTCGGGCGGAGCCATCGGCAGGATTGCCCGCCGGGGCCCGCGGGTGTGCGATCATCCATCCCGCTTCCGCGATGAAAAAGTCCACTCCCCCTCCCCCGCGCTGCCGCATCGTGCTCACCGGCGGCCCTGGCGGCGGCAAGACGACCGCCGCCGACCTGTTTCGCCGCGAGATCGGCGCGCGGGTCGTGATCGTCCCCGAGGCGGCGACGATCCTGTTCCAGGGCGGCTTCCCGCGCTCCGCCGAACCGCATGCGCGCCGCTGCGCGCAGACCGCGATCTACCACGTGCAGCGCCACCTCGAGGACGTGCAGGCGGCGCTCTTCCCGGGCCGCACGCTGCTCTGCGATCGCGGCACGATCGACGGCGCCGTGTACTGGCCGGGCCAGCCGCACGACTACTTCAACGCGGTGAAGTCGACGCTCGAGCGCGAGCTCGCCCGCTACGATGCCGTCATCTTCTTCGAGACCGCCGCGCGCGGCGGCATCGCGATCGAGGGCGGCAACCCCGTGCGCAACGAGTCGCTGGAGGAAGCCGTCCGCCTCGACACGCGCCTGCGCGAGATCTGGTCGCGCCACCCGCGGTTCATCCTGGTGCCGCACAACGCGTCGTTCTTCAAAAAGATCAGCTTCGGCCTCGCGGCGCTCGAGGGCATTGTCGCCCAGATCAACGGCGGCCGGCGCGCCCGGGAGGCGTCCCGTCGGATCGCCCCATGAGCCGCGCCCGCGAGCGCAGCCGGGCCAGGCCGAACTCTGCGGCCGGGGACGGCCGCGCTCCCGGCGGTGACCGCGTTCGCCATTCGCCGGCGGTCGAGTAGACTTCCTCCCGCGCTCCGGCTGCCGATCGATGCACTCCCCTTCCTCCTCGTCTTCGCCGCCCGATCCGCGCGCGCCGGTCTACATGGGCCTGCCGCACGAGCGCTTCCTGCGGCCGCGGTTCTGGGTCGCGCTCGCCCTGGGCGCACCGGTGCTCGTGCTTGCCATGGGCGAAATGGCCGCGCCGGGCCTCTTCCACCGCTTCGATCCCGCGGCGCTCGCCTGGGCGCAGTTCATCCTGACCACGCCCGTGTTCCTCTGGGCGGGCGCGCCGCTCAACCGCCGCTGGTGGAAATCGATCCGCGAACGAGACACCAACATGTTCACGCTGATCGTCACGGGCACGGGCGCGGCGTACGGGTTCAGCGCGGGCGCCACGCTGTTCGGCGACCGCTTCCCGGCCGCGCTGCGCACCGCCCACGGCGTGCCGCTGTACTTCGAAGCCGTCGCCTTCATCACGGCGGTCGTGCTGCTCGGCCAGATCCTCGAGCAGCGGGCGCACGCGCGCACCGATGCCGCGGTCCGCGCCCTGGTCGCCCTGGCGCCCAAGGTGGCGCATCGCGTGGGGGCCGACGGACGCGAGGAGGACATCCCGCTCGACGCGGTCCAGCCCGGCGACCTCCTGCGCGTCCGTCCCGGCGAGCACGTGCCGGTCGACGGCCGCCTGGACGGCGGTGCCGCCGAGATCGACGAAGCGATGCTCACCGGCGAACCCGTGCCGGCGGCAAAGGCGAAGGGCGACCGCGTTCACGCCGGCACGCTCAACTCCACCGGCTCGTTCACCCTGCGCGCCGAGCAGGTCGGCCGCGACACGCTGCTCGCGCGCATCATCCGGCTCGTGGAGCAGGCGCAGGAAAGCGAGGCGCCCATCGCGCGGCTCGCCGATCGCGTGGCGGCGTGGTTCACCCCCGTCGTACTCGCGCTCGCCGCCGCGACGTTCGCCGCCTGGCTGTTCACCGGGCCGGAGCCCCGCTTCGTGCACGCGCTGCTCAATGCGATGGCGGTGCTCATCATCGCGTGCCCGTGCGCCCTCGGGCTCGCCACGCCGGTGTCGCTCGTCACCGGCATCGGCCGCGGCGCCCAGGCCGGGGTGCTCGTCAAGGACGCCGCCGCGCTCGAACGTCTCAGCGCGGCCACCACCGTCCTGATCGACAAGACCGGCACGCTGACGACCGGCCGGCCGCGGGTGACCAGTCTTGATCCGGCCCCGGGTTTCGACGCCGACACCCTGCTTTCCCTCGCGGCCGCGGCGGAGTCGCCCAGCGAACATCCGCTGGCGCGCGCCATCGTCGCCGTCGCGGCCGAGCGCGGGCTCGCGCCGCCCCCGGCCGCGGACTTCTCCGCCATGCCCGGCGCCGGCGTGTCCGCCCGCGTGGCGGGAAAAAGCGTGCAGGTGGGCCGCGCTCCCGCGGCGGCCGTCCCGGCCGGCGCAGCCCCGTTCGCCACCGTCGTCGCTGTCACGGTCGACGGCCGGCCCGCCGGCACGCTCACACTGGCGGACACGCTCAAGCGCACGACGCCCGGGGCGGTGCGGGCGCTGCAGCAACTCGGGCTCCGCGTCGTCATGGTCACGGGCGACCGCGAGGAGGCCGCGCGCGCCGTCGCGACCGAGCTCGGGCTCGAGGGCTGGCACGCGGGCGTCTCGCCCGAGCGCAAGCAGGACCTCGTGCGCGAACACCGCGGCCGCGGCGAGCGCGTCGTCTTCGCCGGCGACGGGCTCAATGACGCCCCCGCGCTCGCCGCCGCCGAGGTCGGCATCGCAATGGGCACCGGCACCGACGTCGCGATGCACAGCGCCGGGATCGTGCTCGTGCAGGGCGACCTCGAGGCCCTCGTCCGCGCCGTGAAACTCAGCCGCGCGACGCTGCGCAACATCCGGCAGAACCTCTTCTGGGCCTTCGCCTACAACCTCGCCGGCCTGCCCCTGGCCGCCGGCGTCTTCTACCCGTGGACCGGCTGGCTGCTGCACCCGATGTTCGCCAGCGTGGCGATGAGCCTGAGCTCGATGACCGTCGTCGGCAACGCGCTGCGGCTGCGCCGGGCTCGACTGTGACGCCGCCCGCCGGGTCATCCGGCCTCCGGCATCCGACCCATGGCGACGCGGGGAATTTCGTGGCACCGTGCATCCCTGCCCACCTGCTGCCGCGTATCGCAATCCGTCGCCACCATGCACTCCGTTTCCTCGTTTCGCCCGTACTACGTCGCCGCCTTCCTGCTGGGCGCCGTTATCGCCGTCATCGTGGCCGCGCCCGCACGCGGCTCCGATATCCCCGCCGCGCACCCGGCGCCGACGTCGACGCCGGGCGGCGGAATCTGACTTGCCCGACACCAGGAACACGGCGCCGACCTCGCCGTCCCAACCGCCGCGCACGCTCTTCTGAGGTGCGCGGCGTTTAATTTCCCGCGGCCTCCGCCCGCCGCGGTTCATCGCCACCGCCCGCCGCGGGCACCCAGATCCGCACGTCGTGCGGGCGCACGGCCACCTCCACCACCGCGCCGCTGAGCCGGGCTTCGCCGTCGAGGTGGATCAGACCGGGTCCCGCACGCACGATCCGAAAGCGCGTCCCGCGGCACTGTCGCACCCACCGGTCCCCCGACAGCGTGCCGCGCAGCAGCCGCCAGCCGAGCCGGCCGAGCTCCCACGCGCCCGGAGGCGCGATGGCCAGGAGGTCGAGCCGGCCATCGGCGACGCTGGCGCCCCGGGCGATGCGCACGTTGTTGCCGTACTGGGCCGAGTTGGCGATCGTGAGCAGCCACACCGGCTGGGACCACGCTTCCTCGTCGACCTCGATGCGACACGCTTCGGGCCGGTGTTCCTTCCACACCCGCCACGCGGTGCGGGCATAGCCGGGAAGACCGCGACCCGGGCTCTGCTGAAACCGCGCGGCGACCTGGGCATCGAATCCGAGGCCCATCACGTTGATGAAAAAGTGCCCGTTGGCGCGCCCGGTGTCGATCGCCAGCCGCCGCCCCGCACCCGGCCGGAGCAGGCCCAGCGCCGCCGCCGGCTCCAGCGGAATCCCCAGGTGCCGGGCGAGACCGTTGCCCGAACCGGCCGGCACGAGCCCGAGCGTGGCGCCGCTTCCGGCCATCACCCCCGCGATCTCGTTCACCGTGCCGTCACCGCCGACCGCCACGATGTCCGTGCAGCCCTCGCGCAAGGCGAGCCGCGCCTGTTCCGCCGTGTCCTCCGGATGCCGCGTCTCGACGCATGAGGCCACGGCCCCGAGCTGCGCGAGGGCCTCCGCGAGCGCCGCGCGACGGGCGGCCCGATGCCGGGCCGGACCGGAGCGGGGGTTGACGATCACGCGCAGTTTCAACGCCGGCACCGCAACGCACCGCGCGCGCCGTCGCGAGTCCCGAATGCGACTTTCGACCCCGGGTGACCGCGTTGACAAAGCCGGCCGGACGACGCTGATTGTCTCCGTGGGAATGCTGCCCCGCTTCGTCGCCCTCTGCCTGCTGGCGCTCTGGCTGCCGGCGACGCTGCATTGCGACCTCGAGGCGGCGGGCGTGACGCACCTGCTCGGCTGTCACGACCACCGGGCCGACGCGCCCGCCTTCGGCCACGGTCACCACTGTCATTCGATCGACGGGCTTTCCTACCGGCTCGATGGCGCCGCACTCAAGGCGCCGGCGCCCCTGGCGGACTTCCTCTTCGTCCTCGCGCATCCCGATTTTCAGGCGGCCCTGGAGCCGCCCCGCGTCCGCATCGTCGCGGTGGATACGTCTCCACCGGAGTTGCCCCGCACCTGGCAGTTCGTCGTCCGCGCCGCCCCCCCGGCGCGCGCGCCCGCCTTCGCCGCCTGACGGGCTCCTGCGGGAGTCCGCTCGCGGTCGCGCCGTTCAGTCGGGCGCCACCGCTCCCTGCGCCGGCCGTATGCCGCCGGCCGGGTCGCCGCCCCTGTGTCCTGCCGTTCCTGCCTGCTCCTTTCCCGCCATGCTTCGCTCCCTGCTCGCTTTCGCCGCCCTGCTTCCAGCCCTGCCCGCCGCCGAAACCCCGCTCCGCCTCGAGACGCTCGTGTCCGAGGTGGTGACGCGTCATCCGGAGCTCGCCTTCTACGAAGCGGAGATCGCCGCGGCCCGCGCGGGCGTCCGCCAGGCCGGCCTCCGCGCCGACCCCGAGCTGAACGTCGAACTCGGCCGCAAGCGCGTGCGGCCGGAGGCGGGGGCTGGAGGCGACGGAGCGGCGTGGTCCGTCTCGGTCACGCAGACGTTCGAGTGGCCGGGCCGGATCGCCCTGCGCAAGGCGCTCGCGAACGGCGACGTGACGCTGGCCGCGCTGGGCCTCCAGCGATTCCGGGCCGCCCTCGACGCCCGCGTGCGCACGCTTGCCAGCAGCCTGCACGGCGCGCACGCGCAGGCGGCGGCGATCCGCGAGGTGGCGGACCGGTTCACGGCGCTGAAGGAAACCTACCTCGCGCGGGACGCCGCCGGCGTGACGCCGCTGCTGGAGACGCGCGTGATCGAGGCGGCCGAGCTGGCTCTGCAACGCCGGGCCACCGAGGCGGAGCTGGCACTCCACGCGGCCCTGCTCGAACTGAACCAGCTCCGCGGCGCGCCGGCCGATCAGCCGCTCGCCGTCGCGCTGCCCGGGCAGGTATTTCACGACGCCCCGGCCCGCGACGCCCTGCTCGCCGCCGCGCGGGAGAACAATTTCGAATACCGCATCAAGCGCGCCGAGCTCGAGCAGCAGGGTTTCGCCGTGCAGCTCGCGCGGCAGGAAGGCCGGCCGGCCGTGAGTGTCAGCCCATTTTACGCGCAGGAGAGGGCGGACGGCCGCGAATCCACGATCGGCCTCGGGTTGAGCGTGCCACTGCCAGTGAACGGCCGCGCCCGGGGGGCGACGGAGGCCGCCGAGGCCCGCCGGCGCCAGGCCGAGGCGGCGGCGCTGGCGGCGCAGCGGGAACTCGAGCGGGACGTGCTCACGGCCGCTCACGCGTTTGCCACCAAGGTGACCGAGATCCGGCGCTGGGCGCCGGAAAGCGTGGGGAAGTTTCGCGAGGCGGCGGCGCTGGCCGACCGCCACTACCGGCTCGGCGCCGTGCCGATCGCGACGTACGTGGAGCTGCAGCAGAGTTACCTCGATGCCGTCGAGGCGCTGCTCGCCACGCGGCAGGAGGCCCTGGCCGCGGGCCTGCGGCTCCGGCTGCTCACCGGGCTCGACCTTCGGCTGGTGGAGGTGGCGCCATGATCAACCGCATCCTGGAATTTTCCCTGCGCCAGCGGGCCGTGGTCCTGCTCGGCACCGTCGCCCTGCTGGCGGCCGGACTCTGGTCCGCCCTGCACCTGCCGATCGACGCGGTGCCCGACATCACCGGGGTGCAGGTGCAGATCAACGCGGAGGTGCCGGCGCTGGCCGCCGAGGAATCGGAGAAGCTCGTCACGCAGCCGATCGAGCTCGAACTGGCCGGCCTGCCGGGCGTGGAGGAAATGCGCTCGATCACGAAATTCGGGCTGTCGCAGGTCACGCTGCAGTTTCGCGATGGCACCGACATCTACCGCGCCCGGCAGCTCGTGGCCGAGCGCCTCCAGGCCGCCGCCGAGCGGCTGCCCGCCGGCGTGCTGCCGAAGCTCGCACCGATCAGCACCGGGCTCGGCGAGATCCTTTACTATACGGTCAGCTACCGCGACGACGCACCGCAGAAACCCGGCACCGAGCTGGAGCAGTTGCTCGCGCTGAGCGAGCTGCACGAATACACGATCAAGCCGCGCCTGCGCACCGTGGCCGGGATCGCCGAGATCAACGGCAGCGGCGGCTACGAGCGGCAGTATGTTGTCCAGCCGAAGCCCGAGGCGCTGGCGGAGCGCAACCTCACCTTCGGCGAGCTCGCCGCGCTGGTGGCGCAGAACGTCGAGAACGCCGGCGGCGGCGTGGTCAACCGCGGCGGCCGCCAGCTCACGATCCGCGCGGTCAGCCGGGTGCAGAGCGTGGAGGACATCGCGAACCTGCCGCTGAAGTTCGGCGGCGGCGTGCAGCCGCTGCTCGTGAAGGATGTCGCGGAGGTGAACACGGGCACGCGCTTCCGCACCGGGGCGGCCACGCTCGACGGACGCGAGACGGTGCTCGGCTCCACCCTGATGCTCGCGGGCGAGAACAGCCGCGAGGTCGCCGCACGCGTGAAGGCCCGGATCGCCGAGATCCAGGCCCAGCTGCCGCCGGGCGTGCAGATCGCGATCGAGTACGACCGCTCCGAGCTGATCGGACGGACGATCCGCACCGTCGAGACCAACCTCGTCGAGGGCGCCGTGCTCGTGGTGGTCGTGCTCCTGCTCCTCCTCGGCAACTGGCGGGCGGCGCTGATCGTCGCGTGCGCGATCCCGCTCTCGTTTCTCTTCGCGCTCACCGGCATGCGGCACTTCGGCATCTCGGGCAACCTGATGAGCCTCGGTGCGGTCGACTTCGGCCTCATCATCGACGGCGCCGTCGTGATCGTGGAGAACATCGTGCGCCAGCTCGGGCAGCGCCAGCACCAGCTCGGCCGCACGCTCACGCCCGCGGAGCGCGCGCACGTGGTCCTGGCCGCGAGCAAGCAGGTGGGCAGCCCGATGTTCTTCGGCGTGCTCATCATCGCGGTGGTATACCTGCCAATCCTCGCGCTCACCGGCATCGAGGGGAAGATGTTCCACCCGATGGCGCTCACCGTGATGCTCGCGCTCGGCGGCGCGCTCGTCCTGGCGCTCACGCTCATGCCGGTGTTGTGCGCCCTCCTGCTGCGCGGCCGCGTGACGGAGGAGGACAACGCCCTGGTCCGGTTCGCGAAGCGGGTCTACGCCCCGACCTTGCGCGTCGCGCTCCGGCTCCGCGTGATCGTGGTGGTCGCGACGGTCGCGCTGTTCGCCGGCTCCGTGTGGCTGTTCGGGCGGCTGGGCGCGGAGTTCGTGCCGACGCTCGACGAAGGCTCGATCACGGCGATGTTCTACAAGCCCGTCGGCATGAGCCTGGAGGAGTCGCTCCGCACCGACATCGAGGCGGCGCGCCGGCTGCGCGAGGAGTTCCCCGAGATCACGCGCATCTTCACCCGCATCGGCACGAGCGCGATCGCGTCCGACCCGATGCCGCCCAACGAAAGCGACGTGTACATCTCCTACCGTCCGCTGGCGGAGTGGCCGAGGACAGCGGGCCGCCCGACCACGAAGGCCGAGCTGCAGCAGCAGATCGAGGCCGCGCTGAAGCGCATCAATGCCGACTACGATCTCCTCTTCGCCCAGCCGATCCAGATGCGCTTCAATGAAATGCTCGAAGGCACCAAGGCCGAGCTCGCGGTGAAGATCTTCGGGCCCGACTACGATGTGCTCGAGCCGCTGGCGCGGAAGATCAAGGTCCTGCTCGAGCGGACGCCCGGTGCCGAGGAAGTCGAGTACGAGACGGACGGACGCACCCCGCAGTTGCTGATGAACGTCAGGCGCGACGCGCTGCGGCGCCACAACCTGCAGGCCGCGGAGGTGAACCACGCCGTCTCGGCCGCACTCGCCGGCGAGGTCGTGGGCATGCTCGTCGAGGGCAACCGCCGCTACGAAATCGTGGTGCGGCTGCCCGAGGAATTGCGCGCCGACAGTGCCGCGATCGGCCGGCTGCCGCTGCGCGTCGGCGCGAGCGGGCTCCTGCCGCTGGGCGAGGTGGTCGAGTTCTCCCAGGTCGAGACGGTCGAGCCCATCCAGCGCGATGGCGGACAGCGCCGGGCCGCGCTGATGATCAACCTGAGCGCGCGCGACATCGAGGGCTATGTCCGCGCCGCGCAGGCGGCGATCCGGGAGCAGGTGCCCCTGCCCGACGGCTACGCGGTCGAATTCGGCGGGCAGTTCGAAAACCTGCAGCAGGCGCGCGCGCGGCTGGCCGTCGTGGTGCCGGCGGCGCTCGCGCTGATCTTCGTCCTGATCTTCCTCGCGTTCGGCTCGGTGCGGCAGGCGCTCCTCGTCTACTCGGGCATCCCGCTCGCGGTCACGGGCGGCGTCGCGGCGCTCTGGTTGCGCGGCATGCCCTTCAGCATCACGGCGGCGGTCGGGTTCATCGCGCTGACCGGCGTGGCCGTGCTCAACGGCGTCGTGCTGGTGAGTTATTTCAACCAGCTCCGGGAGGAGGGCGCGGGCGTGCTCGAGGCCGTGACCACGGGAGCGCTCACGCGCCTGCGACCGGTGCTGATGACGGCCGCGGTCGCGAGCCTGGGTTTCGTGCCGATGGCCCTCGCCACCGGCGCGGGCGCGGAGGTGCAGCGACCGCTCGCGACCGTCGTGATCGGCGGCATCGTGAGCTCGACGCTCCTCACGCTCGTCGTGCTGCCGGTGCTGTACGCCTGGTTCGAGCGGGAGCGCGCCACCGTGGCGGCAGCGCCCCACGCCCCCGAAGCCGCCGTCCATGTCCACTGACCGGCTCAACCGCTGGCGCTACTCGCTGTATGCGCCGGTGTACGACGCCCTCGCGCGCGTCTTCACGGCGACGCGACGCCGGGCGGTGGAGTCGCTCCGGCTGGAGCCGGGCGAGCGCGTGCTGCTCGTCGGCTGTGGGACGGGCCTCGACCTGCCGTTCCTGGACCCGGGGGTCGTCGTCGCCGGCATCGACGTCGCCCCCGGCATGCTCGCCCGCGCCCGCCGGCGCGCGGAACGGCTCGGACGCCTGGCTGACCTCCGGCTCGGCGACGCCCGCGCGCTGCCCTGGGCCGACGGGGCGTTCGACGCGGTGATCCTGCACTTCATCCTCGCGGTCGCGCCGGAGCCGGAGCGGATTGCCCGCGAGGCGGGGCGCGTGCTGCGCCCGGGCGGGCGCGTCTCGATCCTCGACAAATTCGTGCCGGACGGGCGGCGACCTTCACTCGGGCGCCGCGCGCTCAACCTCGTCGCCCGGGCGCTGTTCTCCGACCTCAATCGCTCGCTCCAACCGCTGCTCGCGGCCGCGGGCTTGCACCTGACGGCCGACACCGCGGTGGGCCTGGGCGGCACGTACCGGCTGGCGCGCGCGGAGAAGCCGCGGCAGTCTGCCCGAATACATGAGTGAACCCACGAGCGAGGACCCGGCCTTCTGGGACCAACGCTA
Organism: uncultured Opitutia bacterium; assembly: GCA_937952235.1. Taxonomy (GTDB): domain Bacteria; phylum Verrucomicrobiota; class Verrucomicrobiia; order Opitutales; family Opitutaceae; genus ER46. The sequence goes on from CALFZM010000293.1 coordinate 33,514, forward strand.
CGCCTCCGGCCCGGTGCCGTGGGATCACCGCGGGGTGCCGGTGCGATTCGCGGAATTCCTGGCGCGGCAGCCGACGGGCGGCCGGGCGTTCGTCCCGGGCTGTGGCGCGGCGTACGAAGTCCGCGCGCTGCATGACGCCGGCTGGTCGGTCCTCGGCCTCGATTTCAGCGCCGGCGCCGTGGCACAGGCGCGCACGGTGCTCGGCTCCTGCGCCGATCGGGTGCGGTGCGGCGACGTGTTTGCCACGGCGACCGACCTCGGCCGGTTCGATCTCGTGTACGAGCGGACGTTCCTCTGCGCGCTGCCCCCGCGCCTGCATGCGGCCTATGCGGCCAGGATGGCGGACCTGCTGGTGCCTGGCGGACGGCTGGCCGGATTCTTTTTCCATGCACCCGAGGAGGAGCCGCCGCCGTATCCGCTCACACGGACCCAACTGACGGCGCTGCTGGAACCCGCCTTTTCCGTCGTCGAAACCCGCGACGTCCCCGATTCGCTGCCGCTCTACGCCGGCAAGGAAAGCTGGCAGGTCTGGCGCCGTCGCTGAGGCGCGCAGCCCGGGCCGGCGCGGTGCCGCAGCCGAAGGGTATCGAGTCTCGCGCCCGCCACGCTCAAGGCGCCGAGGCGCCGAGAGTCGGGAGGGGTTCGCGATCGACGTTCCATCGATTTCTCCGCGCCTCCGCGTCCCTGCGCGATCTATGGACTTTGCGGACTCATGCCGTTGGACTTCAAATCAGCCTGAGAACGGCCGCACGGAAAGGTGGAGCGGCTTGTCCTCAAGCCGCGGCGAACCGGTCCGCCGAACGTCAGCCGCCTGGGGACAGGCGGCTCCACCTCGACGGCATGAGTCCGGCTTAGCTCAGTGCCATTCCCCACCAGCCCGGCGTTCCGCTCGCAACAATCCGTTTCCGAACGCACAGTCGGGCTTGTCGCCCCCCGGAGGTTGGCCATCGTCCGGACCATGCACCTCGCGCGCGCTCTCACCCTGTTGCTCATGGCCCTCGTGCTCGGCTTCGCCAGCGGTTGCGGCCGGCACGATTCCCACGGCGGCGGAGCCGGCGGGCACGTGCACAAGGCTCCGCACGGCGGTCTGCTGGTCGAGATCGGCCAGCACGCATACAACGTGGAGTTCGTGCGCGATGCCGACGCGGGCAAGCTCACGGCGTACATCCTCGACGGACACGCGGAGAACTTCGTCCGGATCGCCATGCCGGCGATCGACCTCACGGCCATCACCGGCGGCGAGAAGAAGGCGCTCAAACTCACGGCCGTCGCCAACCCCGCGACCGGCGAGACGGTGGGCAACACCTCGCAGTTCGAAGCCCAGGCCGACTGGCTCAAGAAGAGCGGCGAGTTCCCCGGCACGATCTCGGCCCTGGAGATCAAGGGCACGACCTTCCGCGACATCGCGTTCTACCTGAAAAAGTGAGCCGTCCAGGACTGCAGGCGGGGTGCCCTCACCCCGCAGACGCAGGTGTGCTCTGCCTGAATTCCGCGGGGTGAGGGCACCCCGCCTGCAAACCGAATCCGGTCTCGGAGCGCGGCCCATCGCCCATCACTCATCGCCCATCACCCGTTCTCCATGATTCCCGTCACCGTCCTCACCGGCTTCCTCGGCGCCGGCAAGACCACCCTGCTCAACCGCATCCTCACGGAGCACCACGGCAAGAAGCTCGCGGTGATAGAGAACGAATTCGGCGAGGTGGGCGTCGACCACCAGCTCGTGATCCAGAGCGAGGAGGAGCTCTTCGAGATGAACAACGGCTGCATCTGCTGCAGCGTGCGCGGCGACCTCATCCGCATCCTCGGCCGGCTGCTGAAGCGCAAGGACAAGCTCGATGGCATCCTGATCGAGACCACGGGCCTCGCCAACCCGGCGCCGGTGGCGCAGACGTTCTTCACGGACGACGAGATGAAGCAGTCGTTCCGGCTCGATGCGATCGTGACGGTCGTCGACGCCGCGCACCTCGCGCAGCAGCTCGATCGCGACGACGAGTCGGTCAAGCAGGTCGCGTTCGCCGACGTCATCCTGCTCAACAAGTCCGACCTCGTCACGCCGGCGGATCTCGAGGCCCTGGAGGCGCGGATCCACGGCATCAACGCCGTGGCGAAGATCCACCGCACGAATCACTGCAACGTGAACCTCGACCACGTGCTCGACGTCGGTGGCTTCAATCTCAGCCGTGCCACCGAGCTCGATCCGAAGTTCCTCGAGCCCGAGTATCCGTTCGAATGGGCGGGAGCCTACGCGCTGCCCGCCGGCACGCACACGCTCGAGATCGGACACTGTGATCACGACCACGGGCATGATCACGGCCACGACCACGCGCACGGCGAAGCGGGCCACGAGCACCACGCTCATCACCACGGGAATCCGGATGAGCTCGACGTCGTGATCATGCCGGTGAAGTCACTGGCCGACGCCGATATCGCCACGGCGCGGGATGCGGCAGTGCTGGTTTTCTCCGACTGGGAGGCCAAGGTTCGGGAGGGCGAAGCCGTCACCCCGGGGGCGACGCTGCACCGGCTGCTGCTGAAGGACGGTGACGGCCGCTACCAGCTCAAGATCGCGGAGCCCGGCTTCTACCTCGTGTTCGAATCGTGCGGGCACGATCCGCTGCACATCCACGTCTGCGGCGAAGTCGCCAAGCCCGGCTGGCAGCAGGATTTCCACGGCGCGCACGAGCACAACGACGCCGTCACCTCCGTGGGCATCAGCGAGCCGGGCGAATTGGACGGCAAGCGGCTCAACGACTGGATCAGCGGCCTGCTGCGGGACCAGGGCGGCGACATCTACCGGATGAAGGGCGTGCTGGCGGTGAAGGGTTCGAACAAGCGGCTCGTCTTCCAGGGCGTGCACATGCTGTTCGACGCGAAGTTCGACCGCGAATGGGAGAACCAGCCGCGGCAGAATACGCTCGTTTTCATCGGCAAGAACCTCGATCGCGCGGCGCTGACCGAGAAGTTCAAGGCCTGCCTGGTGTGAAGAACTGCCAAGCGCGAAGACGCAAAGGTACGCCAAGTCGCGCAAAGGTTCGGTCCGGCCGGGCGGGACCTTGAAGTTGCCTTGCGATCCTTCGCGCTCCTTGGCGTCTTCGCGCTTGGTTTCCGCTCAGACCAGCAAGGCGCGGATCTCGTCCAGCGCCTGCTTCGTGCGCTTGATGCCGTCGAGCTCGGAGTGTTTCGCGCCCTCGTATTCGATGCTCACATACCCGCGGTAGCCCGCGGCATGCACGATCCGGAGCAGGCGTTCGAAATCGAGGGTCATCTCGCTCCCCTCGCGCCGGCTCTCGGTATAGAATTTCCCGGCGCCGGTGTCCCAATCCCAGGACTTCGCGCTCACGCTTTCCTTCACCCACGGCATGAACTCACGCAGTCCCTGGTAGGGATTGTACAATTCGCCGGTCTGGCGGTTGGTGTAGAAGTTGCCGAAGTCGGGCAGGATGCCGACGCGCTTGTGGTCCGCGAGTTTCATGACCTGGGTGAGCCACTTGCCGTGGGAGGAAAGCCCCCCGTGATTCTCGACCACCACCCAAAGGCCGCGCTGCTCGCCCGCGACGCAAAGCCGGTGCAGGCCGTCGGCCGCGAGCTTGGCCTGTTCGTCCCAGGAAAGCTTGCCGTCGCTGGCCGCGTTGACGCGGATGCTGTGGCAGCCGAGGAACCGGGCGGCGTCGAGCCACTTGAGGTGGTTCTCGACCGTCTTCGCCCGCTGCGCCTCCTGCGGCGCGCCGAGGTTGCCTTCGCCGTCGCACATGATGAGCAGGCTCTTCACGCCCTCGCCGGCGGCGCGGCGCTTCATCTCGCCAAGGTAATTTTCGTCCCGCGCCTTGTCCTTGAACATCTGGTTGACGTACTCGATGCCGTCGATCCCGACCGAGCGGGCGACCTTGGCAAACTCGAGGTTGTCGAGCGGCTCAGCCCCCGGGCGCTTGAGGAAGCGTTTGTTCAGCGACCATTGCGCGAGGCCGATCTTGAACGGCTCCGATTTGCCGGCGGCCGCGCGGGCGGCGGCCGGAACGAGGGCGGACCAGGCGCCGAAAGCGGCGGTGGCCTGCAGAAACGAACGGCGACTGGCGAGGGTGGCGGGTTGCATACGGGGAAGTGGCCCGAGGTTGCACACCACGGTGTAGATGTGAACCGGATTCCGGCGGGCAGCGGCGAAGGAACGCGCCGGACGGGAGGACGGCCCACGGGACACACGGATGACACGGACGTGCCACGGCCCGGGCACCATCGGGGCGCCGGGCCGGAACAGCACGGCGTGGGCGCGCGCCGGCTGCCGAATGCCCTGACGTGGCCGCCACGCATGCTGCGGGCTCGATCCGGGCGAAACGGAGCACGGATTCCGCGAAGGGCCGCGCGTCGGATTGACGGGGCCGCCGCACCGGGCACAACCAGACCCGCCCCATGAGCGTTCTCAAAGTCCTGCGGGAGCGCGTCGCGCCCGAGCTGAATTACCTCTACACCACGCCGCCGGCCGACACCGCCGCGGGTCCGGACTGCGGCTGGCACGGGCCCGAGATCGCGCTGCACACGTTTCTCGTCGCCCGGATGTTTGGCGCCGAGGCCGAGCTGTGTCGCGGCGACTACGCGGTGCTCTCGCGCTTCCTGCCGCCGCTGACCACGCTCGAGCGCGACACCAAGCACGCGTGGGTGAACGTCAATGGCGTCGCGCCGGTCGACCTGAGCCTCACGTTCGAGCTTTTCGGCCAGGCGCCGCAATTGCGCAGTGCAATCGTGGGCGAAGGGCGGAACGGCGACTGGGACGTCCAGTACACCGACGACGAGGCGGCGATGGACGAGAATTTCTCCAACGCCAACGAGATCCTGTACATCGAGCGCGAGGTGGTCGCGCAGACGGCGGAGGAGTTGCTCGAGCAACCCGGCGCTTTCCTGTCGGGCGAGCCGCTCGCGGCGACCCTGGGCCCCGTGACGCTGCACGTCTTCAACTGCGCCGCGGGACGCGCGAAGAGCGTGCGCTCGCAGGGCGACCGTGCGACCGCGCTCGCCGCCATCGCCGTACAGTATCCGGACGCCGTCGCGCAGGTGAGGAAACTGCTGGCGGACGCCGCCAGGCGTTGACGCGCCTCGGCGATTGCTTTCCTGCGACCGCTGTCACCGCGGGATGACGGCGGCCGCACGGAAAGGTGGAGCGGCTTGTCCTCAAGCCGCTGCGGAGCGCGCCCTCGAACGTCAGCCACTTGGGGACAAGCGACTTCCCCTCGGAGCCGCCTCCGTTGGAACGGCGGCGACCCTCCTCCGATCGCCAGAGCGCCTTAAGTAATATCGTAGCCGATCAGGGCGGGATCCGAAACGCCAAGACGCGAAGGAGGGCAAAGACTCGCGAAGGAAGCTTGGCGAAACTTCGCGTTCCTTTGCGACTTGGCGTTTCGGTTTGGGCTACGGAATCATTGAATCTGCTCTAGGCGAGGACCTCGTTCGGGTTCCAGCCCTTGCGGTAGGTCGGATACAGGAGCGCGTCGGCTTCGGGCAGGTTGGTCTTCATCGCGACCGGATCCCAGGTGAACTTCTTGCCGACGAGGATCGCCATCGTGCCGAGGGCGACCGCCTCGGTGAACGGCACGGAGTACTCGAAGCCGGAGCCGCAGCCCTTGGGGTCGCCGGCGCGGATCGCGGTGGACCATTCCTTGTACGGGCTGCCCGAGTTGGGCGTGCCGGGGAGGACGCGCGGGATCGTCTTCGGCGGGAACTTGCCCGTGGTGCCGTACTCCTGGTGCAGCGACTCGGGAATGAAGCGGGGGCTGATGCAGTAGTCGGTGCCGTCGTACACGGTCGCCTTGCTGCCGACGATGAGCTGGCCGCCGCGGGCGAGTTCGCGCTCGCCCATTTCCTTCGGCTTGTCGGGGAGCAGCCCACCCTCGTACCACGTCAGTTTCACCGGGGGCATCTTGCCCCGGGCGGGGAACTGGTACTCGACGATCGCCGACTTCGGGAAGGCGACCTTGCTGGGGTCGACGATCTTCTTGAGCTCGACGCTGGTGGGCGCGCCGAGTTCGAGGCCCCAGAATGCGGCGTCCATGAGATGGCAGGCCATGTCGCCGAGCGCACCGCACCCGTAGTCGATGAACCCGCGCCAGTTGAAGGGATGGATGCGACGGCTGAACGGTTTCATCGGCGCGCGGCCGATGAACGACTCCCAATCGAGGCCCGGCGGGATCGGGTCGGTGGCCGGCCACTCCTGGAAGCCCTGCGGCCAGACGGGGCGGTTGGTCCAGACATGCGCCTCGCGCACGTCGCCGAGCAGGCCGGCATTGATCCACTCCTTGACGAGGCGGATGCCTTCGCCGGCGTGGCCCTGGTTGCCCATCTGCGTAACGACGCCGTTGAGCCGGGCCAGGCGGAGCAGCTCGCGCGCCTCGCCGACGGTCTGCGTCAGCGGCTTCTGCACGTACACGTGCTTGCCCAGCATGATCGCCATGTAGGCGGGCAGGAAGTGCATGTGGTCCGGCGTGCTCACGATGACCGCGTCGATCTGGTCATCCATCTCGAGCAGCATCTTCCTAAAATCCGTGTAGCGCTTGGCGTTGGGGAACTCCTTCGCGAGCTTTTTCACGTTGGGCTCGCTGGGCCCCTGCTTCGAGCCGGCCTTGGCGGAATCGGCCTTCTTCGTCGCCTTGTTGGCGCTATCCTTCTGCGCCTGCGTCGGCCGCTGGAGGCCCTCCCAGTCGATATCGCAGAGGGCCACGATCTCCTCGGTGTCCTTGTGCGGCATCACATCGGAGAAGCCCTTGCCGCCGCAGCCGATCTGCGCGATCCGGATCTTGGCGCCCGGGGCGATCGGCCGGGGCTTGCGAGGACTCTGGGCGAGATTGGCGCAGCCCGGAAAAGCGAGCATGGCCGAGGCGACGGCGGAAAAGGCGAGGAAATCGCGACGGTTGAGGTACGACATAGGGGTGAGTTTGGAGCGCGAGACGCTCCAGCGAGCCATGCGTTCCGCAAGGCTTTTCGCGAGCCAAAATCGTGCGCAATTCCTGTCCGGCCGGACGCACCCGCCGGTCCGGCCCCACCTTGCCAGGCCGGCCGATTCCATAACTCCCAAGGACGCCCGCCTTCGCCAGGCGACGACGGCCGGGCGTCGCGGGCGCCCGTGCGCTCCCGGGTGGACAACGCGGCGGCACGGCGCAACCTCCGGCGCGATGCAACTGACCAAGTTCTGGGCCGCCCAACTCGACGACTACGCGATCGATCTCGATTGGGCGCCGGACGGGAGCCTGCTCGCGGCCGCGAGTGCGGCCGGGCCGGTCCTGCTGCTCGCTGCGGCCGACGGCACCCTCCGCCACGAGCTGCCGGGGCACCCTGCCGGCACCAATTGCCTGGGCTGGGCCCCGAGGTCATACGCCGCGGAGGCACGAGAGGCGTCGTCTTCTGAGCCGGCAGGTGTCTCAGCGGCTCCCCTGCTCCTCGCGACGGGCGGACAGGACGGCACGGTGAAATTCTGGGACGCCGCGGCCGGACAACATACCGCGACCGGCCAGGTGGGACCGGGTTGGGTCGATCACCTGTGCTGGGTCTCGCCCGGACACGGAGCAGGCAGCCGACCCGTCGTCGCGGCCTCGGCGGGACGCGTGCTGGCGCTCGTGCGTCCGGACGGTTCGCTGGCGCACGGCTTCAAGCCCGCACCGAAGACGATCACCGCGCTGGCGGCGCATCCCGCGGGAGGCGCGGTGGCGGCGGCGTACTATGGCGGCGTGGCGCTGTGGGACACGGATGACTTCGTCGCGCAAAAAGAGTTTCCCTACGCCAACGGCATCCACGCGCTCGTCTGGTCGCCGGATCACAAGTGGCTCGTTTCGGGCAATCAGGATCCTTCGGTGCATCTGTGGATTCCCGAGCAGGACATCGAACTGCACATGAGCGGCTACGAGGGAAAGGTGAAGTTCCTCTCGTTCGACCACACGTCGCGGTGGCTGGCGACCAGCGGCGGGCGCGACGCCTGCATCTGGGATTGTGCCGGGGCGGGCCCGGAGGGCCGCGAGCCCGCGATGCTGCCGCACGAGGCGGCGGTGTGCGCCGTGAAGTTCCAGCACCGGCACGGCCTGCTCGCGACCGGAGCGCAGGACGGCGTGGTGCAACTCTGGAGCCCGGAACGCCGCCAGCCGTTGCGCGCCACGGTGCGGATGCCGTCTGCGCCCACGCGCTTCGCCTGGTCGCCCGACGACCGGCTGCTCGCGATCGGTTCGGAAAAGGGCGCGGTGTACGTGCTCACGTGCGAAGCTTGACCGCGCGTACGCGCGGAGTCCGCTGAAGCGGTCGAGCGCGGCCAAGCCGGAATGCTGCGGCAGGAGGTGCTGACGTGCGAGGGACCGGTCCGCAGCGGCTTGAGGACAAGCCGCTCCACCTTACACGACGGTCGTCCTGATCAGTGAGTGCGGGCGTTTCGTGGATTGCGTGTTTCTCCCGCCGCCTTCCCCGTCACGTCTCCTGCCGCAGGACTTCCAACGGCGGGTGATTGGCCACGCCGCGGCTGGTGAGCAGGCCGGTCAGGACCGTGACCACGCAGACGGCGGCGGTGCCCAGCAGGAGCAGGCCGACGGGCACGGAAGGCGTGATGCGGAAGACGAACTTCGCCAGCAGCGCATTGCCGGCGACGGAGAGTGCGCCACCCACGAAAGCCGCCAGGACCCCGAGGATCGCGTACTCGACGAGCTGGATGCGGAAAAGCTGCCGGCGGGTCGCGCCCAGCGTGCGGAGCAGCACCGTTTCGCGCACGCGCTGGAAACGTCCGGTCAACACGGACCCCGCGAGCACGATGATGCCGGTCAACACGGTGAACGCGGCCATGAAATTCACCACGAACGCCACGCGGCTGAAGATCGTGTCGACCGTCTCCATCACGAGCGCGAGATCGATCGCGGTGACGTTGGGGAAGGCGGCGACGAGCGAGCGCTGCACCCGCGCCGAATGCTCGCTGTTCTCCGCGCGCATCGCGGCCACGTGAAACTTCGGCGCGGGTTCGAGCACGCCCTCCGGGAAGACGGCGAAGAAATTCGGCTCCAGCCGACGCCACTCCACCGCGCGCACGCTGCCCAGCCGGCTCCGGATCGGCACGCCCTGGACGTCCCACACGATCTCGTCTCCGAGCTGCAGGCCCATGTCGCGCACCAGCCCCTCCTCGAGCGACACCGGCACGACAGCTTCGCCGGGCTCGACCCTGCCCACGAAGGTGCCGCTGACGACGCGTTCGGTGCCCTCGAGCTTGCCGCGGAACGTCGAGCGGTACTCCCGGCGGAGCGTCCACCCCGGCATGCGCGCTCCGCTATCGCCGCCTTTGCCGCGGCCCGCTTCCGGCGGCGGCGTCCTGGCCGCGTCGTTCCCGGATTCTCCCGGTGCACCGGGGCCGACTGCACCACCCGCCACGTCGCCCCGCGAACGACTCTGGCGCAGCAGTTCCTCGACCGGCCGGCCCTTCACCGCGGAGATCTTCATCGTGACGATCGGCGCGTGGACGAGCACCGGGGCGCCTTCCCGAGTGGCCGTCTGCTTCACCGCCTCGATTTGATCGTCCTGGATGTCGAAGAGCAGCAGGTTGGGCCGGCCGCCGCCACCGGTGAACTCGATTTCTTTCAGCAGCGTGGTGCGAGTGAGAAACAACGTGAGCATCAGGAACGTCCCGAGCCCCAGCGAGACCAGGAGGAGCACGGTGCGGTTGTTGGGCCGGTAGAGGTTGGCGAGGCCCTGCCGCATCACGTACGGCCAGTGGCGCGGCTGCCACCGGCGCGCCGCCCAGGAGACGAGCTGGGCCAGCGCGGCGAGCAGCCCGAAACTGCCGGCCAGGGCCGCGGCGAACCCGAGCCCGTCGCGCCAGCGGCCCGTCTGCCAGACCGCGAAGCCGGCCACCGCGACCACGATGAAACCGACGATCGCGATGCGCCAGGGATCGGTGCCTCCCACCTTCTCGACGAAGGCGGAGCGGAGCGCGACGAGCGGGGAGACGCGGCGGACGGCGAGCAGCGGCAGCAGCGTGAAGAGCAGGCAGATCACGAGCCCCGCGCCCATGCCGCGGATGACCGCGGGCCAGGCGATGAAGAAGGACACCTGGAACGGCAGCAGGTCGGCCAGCAGCCGCGGCAGGACGACCTGGACGACCAGGCCGAGCACCGCGCCGACGATGGCGCCGAACAGCCCGAGCGCGACGCCCTGCACCAGATAAACCGCGAAGGCCTGGCGGGCCGACGCGCCGAGGCAGCGCAGGACGGCGACGGTCGGGATCTTCTGGCGCACGTAGACGTGGATGGCGCTGGCGATGCCGATGGCACCGAGGAAAAGCGCGACGAAACCGACGAGGCCGAGGAAGTTCTCGATGTTGTCGAGCGCGCGGCCGAGGTTGCGGCGGCGCTCGGCCACCGTGTCGAAGCCGAGTCCTTCGCCGCGGAAATCCCGTCTCAGGTCACGCTCCACCGCCTCGGGGGAGACGTCGGGCGGCAGGCGCAGCATGGTGCGGTGGCGGATGAGCACGTTGCGCTCCGCAAGGCCCGTCGCGTCGAGGGCGGAGCGCGGGATGAGCGCGCGGGGCGCGACCGTGGCGGAGAGCGCCGAGGATTCGCCCGGGAGCGTCTGCAGGGCACCGACGACGGTGAAGGTGGAATTGCCGAGCCGGACGGCATCGCCGACGTTGGCGTTGAACTGCCGCAGCAGCGTTTCCTCGACGATCACGACGTCGCCGCCGGCGCGCAGCCGATCGGGGGCGTCGGCCGGGACGGTGGTGAAATCGCCGTAGAACGGAAATCCGCCCTCCATGGCGCGGACGTTGACGAGCCGGGTGAGGTTGTTGGCGGTGGGAAACGCCATCATCGACGAGAAGCTGACCTCGCGCGCCTGGGCGCCGCCGAGGGCGTCCACGCGCTGCTGGACGGCGGCGCCCAGCGGGTTGCGGCCGGTGATGATGAGATCGGCCCCGAGCAGGCCCTTGGCCTGTTCGTCGATGGCGCGCTCGAGGTTGGACCCGAGCGACCCGATGGCGACGAGCGCGGCGATCCCGAGCACCACGGAAAAGGAGAACAACACGAGCCGCCGCCGCGAAGCCCGCGAATCCCGCCAGGCCATCTTAAGAATGAAATTCATGGGGCACCACGAAGCACACGAAACACACGAAAACGGTGAGCGGCGTCACACTGCAATACGCTCGTACTCGATTCCCGGATAGTGGCCAAAATTGACGAGCAAGCCCAGTCGACGCCCTGAGGCGCGGAGGTAGTTGTGGACCTGCGCACGATGTTCGTCGCAGAGCTTCGACATCGCTTTGATCTCGAGCACGATCTTATCCGCACAAACGAAATCTGGCGTGTAGTTTTGTCGCAATGGTCGACCCTTGTATTCGAGGGAGAGACTGGGATGGGAAACAAAAGAGATACCCTGCAGCCGAAATTCGATCTCAAGGCATTCCTGGAACACCGCCTCGAGGAAACCGCAGCCTTTCTCGCGGTAGACCTCAAAACACGCGCCCATTATGCGGTAGGAGTCCTCCCGATAGATGATCTCACTCACGTGGCCCTTTCGTGTACTTCGTGTGGTTCGTGGTTTTCCCCACTCCGGGAATCGCTCACGACGGCGCCATTCTTGAGGCGGAGGATGCGCTGGCAACGGTGGGCGAGGTCCAGATCGTGGGTCACGAGCACCAGCGTCGTCTGGCGTTCGTGATTCAGGCCGAAGATCAGCTCCACCATCGCGTGCGCCGTATCGCCGTCGAGGTTGCCCGTCGGCTCGTCGCAAAAGAGGATCTTCGGCCGGTTCATGAAGGCGCGCGCCAGCGCCACGCGCTGCTGCTCGCCGCCCGAAAGCTGAACGGGATAGTGGTCGCAACGCTCCCCCAGCCCGACGCGCGCCAGCAATCCGCGCGCCTCGCTCTCCGCCGCGGCGCCGCCCTGCCCGCGCAGCTCGACCGGCACGAGCACGTTCTCGAGCGCCGTGAGCGTCGGCACGAGTTGGAAGTTCTGAAACACGAAGCCGACGTGCTCGTTGCGTACGCGCGCCCGTTCGTCCTCGCTC
>CALFZM010000294.1 GCA_937952235.1 uncultured Opitutia bacterium
AGGACCGGGACGGCGCATTCGTTGACGAAGATCGTGCCCGCCGGCCGCTGGTAATAGGCAAGCCAGCGCTTGCGCGCCTCCATTGGCAGTCCGTTCGGCACGAAAAACGTCCCCGGCCCGGTGCCCGCGAGCAGCCGCTGCACGATGTCGGGCTCGGCCCCGCTCGCGATGAACACCCCGCAGCCCGAGCGCGTCGCCAGCCGCGCGGCCGAGATTTTCGAGATCATGCCGCCGGTCGCGGTTTCGCTCGTGGTGCCGCCGGCCATCGCCTCGATCTCGGCGGTGATCTTCTCCACGACGGGGACGATCTGCCCCGAGCCCTTGAAGTCGATCAGGCCCGGCGCGGTGGAAAGGATGATGAGCAACTGCGCCTCGACCAGGCCGGCGACCATCGCACCGAGCGTGTCGTTGTCGCCGAACTTCAGCATCGCGTTGATCTCGGCGGCGCTGACGGTGTCGTTTTCGTTGATGATCGGGATCGTCCCGTAGTCGACGAGCTGCCGCAGGGTGGCCTTGATGCTCAGGTAGCGGTCGCGCGCCCGCAGGTCCTCGCGCGTGAGCAGGACCTGGGCGACCGTGAGCCCGTGCGGATCGAAGCCGCGCTGCCAGGTCTCCATCAGGAGGCTCTGGCCGACCGCGGCGCAGGCCTGCTTCTTCGTCACTTCCTTCGGCTTCCGGGTCAGGCCCAGCCGCCCCATCCCGAGACCGACGGCCCCGGAACTGACCACGATCACCTCGCTGCCCTCGGCCCGCAGCCGCGCGATCTGCGCGCAGAGGCCCGTGATCCGCCCCGCATCGAGCTGGCCGATCCCCGTGGTGAGGACGCCGGTGCCGAGTTTGACCACGACCCGGCGGGGCCGGGTCGCGCCCGGGCGAGGGGCGTTCGGCGAGGGGCGATGGGAGACGGGCATGGACATGCGGTCGCGGAATAAGGCCCTTCGCCCATGGCCTATCGCCCCGGGCCAAGACCGTTTGAGCTCCGCTCAAACGGTCAGCAAATCCTTCTCCTTGTGCGCCAGGTGCGAATTGATGTCGGCGATCGCCTTGTCGGTGGCGGTCTGGATGTCCTTCTCCAGGCGCTTCGCCTCGTCCTCCGGCAGCTTGCCCTTCTTCACCTGCTCGATCGCGTCGCGGCGCACGTTCCGCACGTGCACGCGGCCCTCCTCGGCGAGGCGGTGGGCGTTCTTCACGAACTCCTGGCGGCGCTCGCGGCTCATCTCGGGCAGCGGCACGCGGACCGTCTTGCCGTCGATGATCGGGTTGAAGCCCAGGTTGGAATCGATGATGCCCTTGGCGATGGCCTTCGCCAGGCTCACGTCCCACGGTTGGATTTGAATGAGGCGGGCGTCGGGCGTGGTGATCGCCGCGCATTGCTTCAGCGGCGTCATCGTGCCGTAGGCCTCGACCATCACCGTCTCCACCATCTGCGGCGTCGCCTTGCCGGTGTGGATGGCGCTGAATTCATGCAGCGTGTGATCGACCGCCTTCTTCATGCGGGTCTGCGCGTCGTTGAGAATGGGATGGGACATGGTGGTGGCGGAGTTGGGAATCAGTTGCGGACCAGGGTGCCGATCTTCTCGCCGGTGATGGCCTTGAGGATGGCATGCTTGTCGTTGAGATCGAAGACCAGGATCGGGACGTTGTTGTCCATGCAGAGCGAAAACGCCGTGGAATCCATCACGTTCAACCGCTGCTTGAGCGCATCGATGAAGGTGATCTGGTCGAACTTCACCGCGTCGGGGTGCTTCTTCGGATCCTTGTCGTAGATGCCGTCCACCTTCGTCGCCTTCATGATGATGTCGGCATGCATCTCGCTGGCGCGCAGCGCGGCCGTCGTGTCGGTGGAGAAATACGGGTTGCCCGTGCCCGCCACGAAGATCACGACGCGGCCCTTCTCGAGGTGCCGGATGGCGCGGCGGAGAATGAACGGCTCGGCGATCTGGTTCATCGGGATCGCGGACTGCACGCGCGTGTTCACCCCGAGTTTTTCCAGGCAGTCCATCAACGCGAGGCCGTTGATCACGGTCGCGAGCATGCCCATGTAGTCGCCGGTCGTCCGGTCGACGCCCCGCTTCTCGCCCTGCAGGCCGCGGAAGATGTTGCCGCCGCCGATCACGAGGCAGACCTGGACGCCCAGGTCGTGGATTTCCTTCACCTGCGTGCAGATCTCGCCGAGCGTGGCCCCGTCGATCGGATCGCCCCCCTTCGTGCCGCGCAGCACCTCACCTGAAAGCTTCAGGATGACGCGCTTGTACTTGGTGGTGCGAACCGCCGCGGTTTTCGTGTCAGGCATTTCGGTCAGGAAACGATCCGGAAAAAACCGCGTCAATGCCCGAGATACTTCCAGCCGGGCAATGCGACCGGACGCTACGGTGGTATTCGACTCCGTGGGTCCGCGAAGCGCTGCGGTTGCGGAATGCGGCGGCCTCAGGACAGTTCGCTCCACCGGGAGGGATCGCCGCCAGGCTAGCCGGCGAGAAACTGCGTGCGCGCGTGCGCGAGGCCGCCTTCGTAGGCGGCGACGAGCTTGTCCCAGCGCTCGTTGGTGGCAGCATCGACCTGCCGGCGCGCCGGATCCGCGTCGAACCACGCGATCGTGCGCCGAATGCCGGCGGCGAAGGAGGTCCGGGCGGTGAAGCCGGGGACGAATCGCTTGATCTTGGTGTTGTCGAAGACGACCGATACGGCCTTGTCGCCCAGCAGCGTGCCCAGGGTCGCGGGCACGCAGGAGGCGATGAAATCGGACGGGATGTGCACGAACTGCGGCGTCCGCACCCCCGCGGCCTGTGCCGCCTGCTGGAAGATCTGGTTCCAGGTCAGGACCTCGTCGGAGGTGATGTGGAACGCGTGCCCGAGCGTGGCCGGGTTGCCGAACAGACCGACGAGTCCCTGCGCGAAGTCGGTGTTGTGGGTGATGGTCCACAGCGACGTGCCGTCGCCGGGTACGATCACGGGCGCTCCGCGCCGCATCCGGTCGATCAGCGTCCAGCTCTGGTTCCACGCATTCAGCACGAGCGGGACCTGGTCCTCGCCATACGTGAGCGACGGCCGCACGATCACGCCGGGGAACCCCGACGCCTGGTGCGCGGCCTCGAGCTCGAGTTCGCAGGCGATCTTCAGGCGCGAATACTCCCAGTGCGGATTGGCGCGCGGGGTCGATTCCGTGATGAGGTAGTGCGTCGGCGGCTTCTGATAGACGCTGGCGGAGCTGATGAACACGTACTGGCCCGCGCAGTCCCGGAAGAGTTCGAGGTCGCGGCGCAGGTCGGCCGCGGTGAACGCGATCCACTGGACGACGACGTCCCACGCATGGCCGCGCAGCGCGGCGCGGACTCCCTCGGCGTCGGCCAGGTCGGCGACCAGCGTCCGGGCGCCCTCCACGGGCCGCCGCCGCCCGCGGTTGAGCAGCCACAGCTCATGGCCGGCCGCCAGCGTTTGATGGGTCGCGGCGCGGCTGATCACGCCGGAGCCGCCGATGAAGAGGATTTTCATGAAAAGTGACGACAGACCAAACATCCATGCCTGGGCCCCGTTCCGAGGTGGAGCGGCTTGTCCTCAAGCCGCTGGTCGGTAACGGAGGGCATCCCACGATGGGCAGGGTTGAGCGCGGGGAAGAATGCACCCTCACGGCCGCCGCAGGTCGGAAAGCGACCACGCGCCGACGGGTTTGCTGCGCAGGCGGCCGACGGTTTCGAGGTGTGCGCGCTGGCAGCGCTGAGGCGGCAGCCCGGCGAGGATCGCCTCGAGGTCGTCGGTCACGAACTGGCCGATGAGCGGCTGGATTTCGGGAATGCTGCCCGCGCGGTGGGCCTGCACCAGGGTGTTGGGCGTGCGCCGTCCGGGTTCGTCGGGCGGGATCGGCTCGACCGGCCAGACGTCGATGCCGGCGCGGATGTGGCCGCTCGCGGCGGCGGCGAGGAGGGCGGGGAAGTCGACAATCTCCGCCCGGCTGGCGAGAATGACGACGCTGCCCGGCTGCAGGCTTGCGAAGTGCGCGGCGCCGATCCGGCCCGTGTTGTCGTTGGTGTTGGCAGCGAGCAGGAACACCACGCGCGCCCGACGGAAACAGTCGGCGAGTTCCACGGGTTCAAGGTCCAGGTCGCGCAGCACCGCCGGGTGCACCCACGGATCGTGGACGAGCAACTCGCGGGAAAAAGGGCGCAGCAGCGGCACGAGGGCCCGCCCGAGATTGCCAAAGCCGACCAGCGCGAGCGGCTTGCCGTGGAGGAGGAAGGAGTCGTGGTTGTCACCCTTGAACTCGCGCCCGGCGCGCACGGCGGCATCCGCTTCGTGCATGCGACGGGCGAGCGAGATCGCCATGCCGAGGACCATTTCCGCCACCGGGCGCGCGTAGACCGGGGCGGTCGAGAGCACCGGGATGCCCCGGCGGTGGCATTCGGCATAGTCGATGTTGGGCAGGAAGTTGCTCTCGACGTTGAAGACCGCCCGCAGCCGTGGCGCCCGGTCGAGCCGCGCCTTGTCGAGCGGCGACTGGCCGATCAACGCCACGGCCTCCGGCAGGTGCCGGTCGATGTGCTCGGCCGTCGCCGGCGTCCCGTCGTGCCAGAGCACGCGGCCGAGTCGCTCCAGGCGGCTTCGGGTCGCAGCGTCGAAGATGCGTTCGAGGCGCCGGGGAAACGGGTCGAGCAGGATGATGCCGTCGGAAGCAGGTGCGGAAACCATGGCTGCGGTGCGCACGTATCGTCGGAATCGGGCGCCGTTTGGCTACACCAATCCGGGCCCCGGCCTGGGGCTGCCGCCGCGAACCGCTCGTGCCGGCGCAGGCCGGGCCCGAATTTCGCTTTCCGACTGGAGGGCCCCGGCCGATGTAATCTAATGGCCCCGTTGGAACTATCCCCGCGAGACCGATCCGATATCCGCCTGCTGCGCCTCACCGGCGCGGGGGTGGCGTGCGTCGGCCTGGTGGCGCTTGCCGGTTGGGTCGGAGGCGGGGAGCGGCTCACGTCCTGGCTCCCCGCTGGCTCGCCCATCGCGCCCAGCACCGCCCTGTGCCTGGTCGCCGGCGGCGGGGCGCTCCTCCTGCTGTCGCGCGGATGGCGGCAGGCCGCGGCTCTTTGCGGAGCGGGGATGGGGACCCTCGCACTTTTCGTGGTGACGCAACGGTTGATTGAAAGCGGCTGGTCCTGGCCGGATCTCCTGTCACCTGCCAGCGCCACGTTCCGCGAGCAGCAGGTGCGCGACCGCATGGCACCCAACACCGCCGCGGCGCTCGTGCTGCTGGGGACCGCGCTGGTGTTCCTGTCACGGTCGCGCGTGCACCGCATCCCCGTTATCGCTGCCGGAGTCGGCGTGCTGACGATCGCGACGCTCCCCCTGCTCAGCTACCTTTCCCAGGCCGGAGGTCATGCGTCGCCGTACACGGGCATGTCGCTGCCCGCGATGGCCTGCCTCATCGTGCTCGCGTTGGTCATCCTGCGGCGTGCGGCCCGCGGAGGCGATGTGGGCGAGGATCTTTTCCCGCCAATGATGGCCGCGGCCCTGAGCCTGCTGGTCACGGTCGGGATCGTCTCGCTCCAGACCAACGCCGAGCTGGTCCGTTCGAGCCGCAAGCTGGTGCAGGCGCAGGAGATCCTGGGCGACATCGAGCGGGTGACGGCGCGGGTGGCCCGCATGGAGACGAACGCCCGCGGCTACGCGATCACCGGCACGGAGTCCATTCGCGCCGCGGCCCAGAATCACGGCCGCGTGCTGCTTGAGATGATCGCGCGCCTGCAGGCCCGCGTCGCCGACGATCCCATCCAGCGCGGTCGCGCCGCCGAGCTGCTCCAGCGCGCGCAGGAGAAGGTGGAGCTCTACGAGGCGGTGCTGGCCGCGCGCCTCGCCGGCGGCACGCTGGAGGCGGCGATGCCGCTGGTGCTCTCGCCCGGCCCGGCGGCGGCGAACGGATTGATCGACGTGGGCAACCTGATGAAGCGGCACGAGGGCCAGCTGCTCGCGCGGTGCCAGGACGAGATGGCGGCGCTCGTGCGCAACACCCGCGCGACACAGGTTTTCGGCAGCCTGCTGGCCCTCGCCCTCGTCGGCTTGACGATTTCCCAGACGCACCGCTCCCGCCTGCAGCGGCGTGCCGCGGAGGCCGCCACGAACGCGGCCAACCTCGCCTTGAGCCAGCGCGTGGCCGAGCTGGCCGCGGCGCGGGCGGAGCTCGAGGTGGCCAACCGGCGGCAGGCGGCCGTGCTGGACGGCACCGTGCACGCGGTCATCAGCACCACCCCGGCGGGGGTCATCACCAGCTTCAACGCGGGCGCCGAGCGCATGCTCGGCTACCGGCGCGAGGAGCTCCTCGGCCGCGCCTCGCTTCCCGTCATCCACCTCCCGGGCGAGATCGCGGTGCGTGCCGTGGAGCTCACCCACTTGCTGGGCCGCCCGGTCACTCCGGGATTCGAGGCGTTCGTGGCCCGCGCCCGCACCGGCCAGGTCGACGAACGCGAATGGACCTACGTGCGCAAGGACGGCACCCACCTGCCGGTGCTCCTCAGCGTCAACGCGCTCCGCGACACCGCCGGCGCGGTCACGGGTTTCATCGGCATCGCCCAGGACCTCACCGACCGCAAGCGCGCGGAAATGTCGCTTCGAGCCACGGAGGAGCAGCTCGGCCAGGTGCTCCGGCATGCGGACTGTCTCGTGTGGGAGGCGCGCGTGCACCTCACCGCGGCGGAGTCGACCTGGCGCACCACCGTCTACAGCTCCGGCCTCCATCGCCGGCTGCACGGCGGCGATCCGCCCAGGGGCGAACGGGGGCGCTGGGACCGGTTCGAGATTCCGGAGCGCGACGAAATGAACGCGCGCGCGCGCCACGCCATGCAGGAGGGACTGCCGGGCTACGCGCAGGAGTTTCGCCTCCTGCTGGGCGGGCGCACGATCTGGCTGCGCGAGTCGGTCGCGATCGTGCCGCAGGGCCTGGGCCACTACTGGCTCATCGGGGTCGCGACGGAGGTCACCGAGGAGAAACGTGCCGAGGCCGCCCGCTCCGAGCTGCTGGAACGCCTGCAGAAGATCGGCCGCCAGGTGCCGGGCATGATCTACCAGTACCGGCTGCTGTCTCTTATACACATCTC
>CALFZM010000295.1 GCA_937952235.1 uncultured Opitutia bacterium
CGTGTGCTTCCACCACCGCAAGATCGGCACCGGCAACCACAGCCCGCTCGTCGCCAAGTTTCACTACGGCCGCAAGGCCTACTACGTCGGCGGACATCCGGTGTGGGAGACCCTGCGCGGGCTCTTCCAGATGCGCGAGTCGCCGTGGATCGTCGGCGGACTGTATCACATCGCCGGTTACTGGTGGTCGTGCGTCACCCGCATGCACCGGCCCGTCTCGCGCGAACTGATGGCCTTTCATCGCGCCGAGCAGATGGCACGGCTGAATGCGATCTTCGGTCGCCGTGGCCGGCGCAAGGCGCCGGGCGACGGCCAGCCGGCAAAATCCGCCACCGGCTGACCCCGCCCGGGAGCGCGGCCGTCCCCGGCCGCCCGTGCAAACGCGCTCCCTTCCCGCCGCCCTCCATGGTCCCTCTTCCGCCCTCGTCCCCAGCCGCCGCGCGCGCACCCGAAGCGCCCGCGTTCGCACCGACGGCCGCCGCGACCCTTTCGCGCCCCCACATCACCGTCTGCATCTGCACGTACAAACGCGCGGACATGCTGCGCCGGCTGCTCGAGAAACTCGCCGGGCTGGTGACGGAAGACGCGTTCACCTACTCGGCCGTGGTCGCCGACAACGATGCCGCGCGTTCCGCCGAGCCGGTCGTGCGCGAGGTCGCGGCCCGGGTCGCCTACGAGCTTATCTATTGCAGTGAGCCGACGAAGAACATCGCCCTCGTGCGCAACAAGACTCTCGAGCACGCGCGCGGCGAGTTCATCGCCTTCATCGACGACGACGAATTTCCCGTGGAGCGGTGGCTGATCGAGCTGCTGCGCACGTGCGAGCGGCAGAAGGTCGGCGGCGTGCTCGGGCCGGTGCGACCGTTCTTCGACACGACGCCGCCCTCCTGGCTGGTGAAGGGAAAATTCTGCGAGCGCCCCGAGCATCCCACCGGCACCGTGATGGAGGGCGGAAAGTGCCGCACCGGCAACGTGCTCTTCCGTCGCAGCCTGATCGCGGGCGAGGCGGAGCCGTTCCGCCGCGAGTTCGGCACGGGCGGCGAGGATGTGGATTTCTTCCTGCGCATGAACGCCCGCGGGCACGTGTTTGCCTGGTGCAACGAGGCTCCGGCGTACGAGTCGGTGCCGCCTTCGCGCTGGACCCGGCGCTACCTCATCAACCGCGCCCTCCTGCGCGGCCGCAACAATCTCAAGCTGAAGGGCACCCGCACGCGCCTGGTGCTCCAGTCGTGCGTGGCGGTTCCCCTCTACTCGCTCGTCCTCCCGTTCACGCTGCTCGGCGGCCAGCACGTCTTCATGCGCTACGCCATCCGGTTTTGCGACCATGCCGGCCGGATCCTGACCGTGCTGCATTTGAACCCGGTCGGTGACCGCGGCATGTGAACTCCGACGCTCCGCACCTGTCCCGACCCTTGGCCCGTTTTTGAAATGAGTGCACCTGCAGACACCCTGGAGATCGTCGTACGCGGCGGATTGCTCAAGACCGCCGCGCTCCGCCACGAGTGGTGCGATTTTCTCGAGTACGCGCCCCGTGACATCGAGCGCCTGCTCGACCGCGGTCTGCGTGCGGACCTGTTCACGTTCGTGGACGACATCGGGACCAACCTCGACGGCTACGACTACCACCACGAGAACCTGGGCATCGCCGTGCTGCCGGTGACCACGTTCGAGCAGTGGTGGGACGACATCGGCTTCAAGCCCCGCAACAAGATCCGCAAGGCGCAGAAGAGCGGCGTGGAAGTGCGAACCGTCGAGTTGACGGACGAGTTCGCGCAGGGCGTCGAGGCGATCTACAACGAGTCGCCCGTGCGGCAGGGGCGGAAATTTTACCACTACGGCAAGCGCGCGCCCGCGATCAAGGAGGAGCTGAAATCCTTTCTCGATCGCAGCCTCCTCGTCGGCGCCTATTTCAAGGGGGAGCTGATCGGGTTCATGAAACTCTTTCCCGGCGTCCAGGCGCTGCGCACCATCCATATCATCGCGAAACTTTCGCATCGCGAAAAATGTGCGATGGACATCCTGATCTCGAAGGCCGTCGAGCTCTGCGCGGAGCGCAAGCTGCGCTACGTGCAATACGGATCCTGGACCGACGGCGGCGTCGGTGCCTTCCGCGGCAAGCACGGCTTCGAACGCCTCGACGTGAAGCGTTACTTCGTCCCGCTCACGGTGAAGGGCCGGATGCTGCTGCAACTGCAATTCCACCGCCCCGTCCGGGAGCGCATCCCGGCCGACCTGCTCGCACCGCTGGTGGGGCTGCGGAACCGCTGGACGGCGTTGCGCTACAAGCACGCAGCGGAGGCGGCAGCGGGTTGAAGGCCCGCGATCCCGGCGAAGACCGAGCGATTTCGCTCAAGCAGCCGGCGAAACTGACGTTGAGACTGGACAACGCCGCGGGTTCTCGCGGATGAAAGCCGGTGAATTTTTCGGAGAGGTGGCTGAGTGGTTTAAGGCAGCAGCCCCTCAAAGGGTTGTTATGTGGCTGCAAGGTCGCATCGGAGGTTCGAATCCTACCCCTCTCCGCCAATTCGCCCGCCGCCGTCGGTTGGGCCGCTGAATCAGGAATCAGGCACGGTAAATGAGGGAAACAACCGAACCCGGGATGGAGCTCGAGCGTGCGGGCCATCCGGCTTTCTCCTCCGTGCGCGCGATTGCCGGGTCTTTAGGCCGGGGGGAACCGTTGCTGGCCCCGATGGCAGCCGCGCTCGTCCACGGTCGGGCGAAGGCGCTGGAGACTTTTCGCTCCGACGAACTCGGACTTGAACTCGGCGGCAGCGCCGATGAGCCCGCCTCGCTCCTCGCCTGGAACGGGGATCGCAGCGTCGGCTTCGCGCTGACCGGGGAGATTTTCAGCCTCCATGGGCGGGACGGCACCGCGGTGGACCGGCCTTCGCTCGGGGCGCTGCTCGACGCGTACGTCCAGGACGGCACGAGCGCCCTCGCCCGGTTCAACGGGTGGTTTTCGCTCCTGATCGTCGACCGGCGCCGCGAACGCGTCGTGCTGTGCAACGACCGTTACGGGCTGGGCCGGATCTATTGGACCGGCGACGCGGCCCGGATTCTTTTTGCGACGGAGGCCAAGGCTCTCCTGGCGGTCGTCCCGTCAAGCCGGCGGCTCGATCCCCGCGGCGTGGCCGAATTCATCTCCCACGGCTGCGTGCTGCAGAACCGGTCGCTCTTCGCGGGCATCGAGCTGCTCCCTGGAGGTTCCTGCTGGACCTTTGCGCAGGGACGCCTCGTCGAGCGCGGGCGGTATTTCGATCCCTCCCAATGGGCCGCGCGTCCTCCATGGCGGGAAGACGAGTACCTGGAAGAGCTGACGCGGGTGTTTTCCCGCGTCGTCCGCCGTTACTCGCACCACGAACGGGGCGTCGCGATGTCGCTCACCGGCGGCCTCGACAGCCGGATGGTGCTCGCGTGGGGGCGGCACGCCCCGGGTACCCTGCCCTGCTACACGTTTGGCGGGCCGTTTCGCGAATGCGCGGATGTGAGCATCGCCCGGGAGCTGGCGGCGGTCAGCCGGCAGCCGCACCAGGTGCTGCCGGTCGAGCAGGATTTCTTCCGCGATTTCGTCCCGCTCGCCGAACGGAACATCCTGGCGTCGGATGGCGCCATGGACGTATCGGGGGCGATGGAAGTCTACATGAACCGGAAGGCGCGCGAGATCGCGCCGATTCGGCTGACGGGAAATTACGGCTCGGAAATCCTTCGGGCCAACGTCGCGTTCCGGCCGGGGCGCCCCGATCGTTCGCAATTCACGCCGGAGTTTTCCGGGTTGCTGGATGAGGCCCGCGAGACCTACGCCCGGGAGGCGCAGGGCAGCCGGATCGGCTTCATCGCATTCAAGCAGGTCCCGTGGCACCACTATGCCCGGTTCGCCACGGAGCGCTCGCAGCTCCTGCCCCGCTCGCCCTTCCTGGACAACGAGCTCGTCGAGCTGGCCTTTCGCATCCCGCCGTCGCTCGAAGGCGATCCCCGCCCGCTTCTCGGATTGATTTCCCGCGGCAACGCGGCGCTCGACGCCGTGCGCACCGACCGGGCGCTGCGCGCGAAACTCGGGCCGTGGGGCAAGGTCCGGCGCGAATGGCAGGAGTTCACCGCCAAGGCCGAGTATGCCTACGACTACGGCATGCCGGCCTGGCTGGTCCGCGCCGACCGCCTCGCCCGCCCCCTGCACCTGGAGCGGCTCTTCCTCGGGCGGCACAAGTTCTATCACTTCCGGGTCTGGTACCGCGATCAGTTGAAAGAAGCCCTTACCAGCGGCCCCTTCGCGCGGCCGCTCCCGTTCTATCGTGACGGCGTGCCTGCCACCCTGATCCGCGCGCACACTTCCGGTCGCGCCAACCGCACCCTCGAACTGCACAAGCTGCTCACCTTGCAGCTCGCTGACCGGCTGCTCGCCGGCGCGTCATGCCCCAACTGATCCTTCTGGCCTTTCTCCTGTTCGCGTTCTGGCTGATCCGCCAGGACACGAAGCTGCGCGAGGGCATCAGCCCGGCGCTGTGGATTCCCACCCTGTGGATGGGCATCATCGCCTCACGCCCGGTGTCGGCGTGGACCGGCATCAGCGGCTCGGGCGACACCCTGGACGGGAGCCCGGCGGATCGAGCGTTCTACCTGGCCATGATCCTTGCGGCTCTCGTCGTGCTGTCGCGACGGGCGGTCAACTGGGGATGGGTCATTTCCCAGAATCTTCCGCTGATCGTCTTCTACGGTTTCCTGCTGATCAGCGTGCTGTGGGCGAATTCTCCCTTCTCCTCCTTCAAGCGGTGGTTCAAGGAGTCCGGCAACATCCTGATGGCGCTGGTCATCCTGACGGATCCGCGGCCGCTGCAGGCGTTTCGCGCGGTGTTCGTGCGTTGCGCGTATCTGCTGATTCCGCTCTCGCTGATCTTTATCCGCTACTTTCCGGACATCGGCCGCCGTTACAGCCGGCATACGGGAGCGATGGAAGCGGTGGGAGTGACGTTTCAGAAAAACAGCCTGGGCACCATGATCCTCGCCTGCGGGCTGGTCCTGCTTTGGGACTGGCTGCAGCGATTGAGTGAAAGTGATGGACAACGGCAACGTGGGACCGCGGAGCGGTTCGCACCGCCCATCATCCTCGGGATTGGCGCGTACCTCCTCTATCTGTGCGACAGCAAGACCTCGCTGCTTTCGCTCGCACTGGGCAGCTTGATCATCCTGT
Organism: uncultured Opitutia bacterium; assembly: GCA_937952235.1. GTDB lineage: Bacteria > Verrucomicrobiota > Verrucomicrobiia > Opitutales > Opitutaceae > ER46. The sequence goes on from CALFZM010000295.1 coordinate 5,186, forward strand.
CGATCCGCTTCTCCACCCTGCGCAAGAAGGTGAGTGATTTCGGGGTCTACGCCCTGGTGGGAGCCGCGGTTTTCTTCATTGCCGACCGGCAATTCGGAATTTCAGAAGCGATCATCCGAGCGCTCGGTCGTGACATGACCTTCACCGGCAGGACCGAAGTCTGGGCCGAGTTGCTCAAGGTCGGGACGGATCCCCTCCTCGGTACCGGCTTCATGAGCTTCTGGGATGACGAGCGATTCCAGTCGCGGCTTCCGAACTGGGTGGCTTTTTCAGCGCACAACGGTTACCTGGAGGTTTACCTCGCCGGGGGATGGGTCGGCGTTGGCGCGCTGTGCGTCATGATCCTCGGCGTCATCGCGCGGATCAACCGCGCCCTGAAAGACGGCAGCGATTACTCCGCGGTTCGCTTCGCCGTCCTCGTGATGGCGCTCATCGCCAATTTCGCCGAATCGAACTTCGCGTGCATGACGCCGCTGGGCTTTCTGTTCATCCTCGCGGCGATCGGCTTTGCGCGGCCTCCCGCTCCGGCGCGCTATGGCTTCGCCAGCGACGCGTACGTTCCGGAGCCCGAACCGACGGACACCCCGGCCCACGCGCGGCTGACGCATCCCTCATGACCCCTGCCGGCACCATTCCGCCGCGACTCATCCAGACGGGAAAGACGCGGCAGCTCCGCCTTGTCGAACAGGCCGCCCTCGCCGGGCTCACCGCGCTCAATCCCGGCTGGGAGCACGTCTATTTCGCCGACCCGGACGTCGAGGCGTTCATGAACCGGGAGTTCCCGGAATACCGTCCGATCTTCGATGGATTTCGTTACCCGATCCAGAAGTTCGATTTCTTCCGCTATCTCGCGGTCTACCGGCTCGGGGGCTTTTATTTTGACCTCGATGTCTTCTTTGCGCGCGGGCTTTCCGACCTGACGCGCGCCGGGTGCGTGTTTCCTTTCGAAGAACTCACCATCAGCCGGCACCTGCGGGAAGCCCACGGCATGGACTGGGAAATCGGCAACTACGGTTTCGGAGCCGCGGCGGGGCATCCGTTCCTCCAGGCCGTGATCGAGAACTGCGTGCGCGCCCAGCGCGATCCCGCCTGGGTCGCCCCGATGATGGCGGGCATCCCGTCGCTTTTCCGCGCCGACTTCGAAGTGCTGAACACCACGGGTCCGGGTCTGATCAGCCGCACCCTCGCCGAGCGGCCCGATCTCGCACGGCAGGTCACGGTGCTCTTTCCCGACGACGTGTGCGATCATCGGAGCTGGCATCAGTTTGGCCAGCACGGCGTGCACCTGATGGCGGCGTCGTGGCGCACCAAGGGGGGATTCCTGCGCCGACGGCTCGCCCGCTACTGGGAGAACCGCACGCGGCGGGAGCAGTTCAAGCTCAGCCAACAGCTCGGCAAACAACGCCGCCTGCCGGCCGGCGCGCCGGCATGAGCCTGGTGCGCGTGATGGCGCGGGCGCAGGGCGCGTACGCGCGACGGATGGCGCGGTGGTTCGGCCGCCGGCCGTTTTCCTTGCAGGTTCGGCGCCCGATCGTGTCGTTCACGTTCGACGATTTTCCGCAGAGCGCCCTTGCCGCCGGAGGCAGCCTGCTCGCGGAGCAAGGACTGCGGGGCACCTACTACGTCGCCACCGCGCTCGCCGGTCGCACCATCGAAACCGGAAGGATGTTCGAGCCGGCGGACCTTGTCCGCGCCGTCGCCGAGGGCCACGAGCTGGGCTGCCACACCGCCGAGCACTTTCCCGCCTGGGCAACGCCGCCTGATGACTACCTGGCGTCCGTCGAGCGGAACGTGCACGCCCTGGGCCGCCTCACGCCGCCAGTCCGGCCCGCGACGCATTCCTATCCGATCAGCTATCCGCGCCCGGCCAGCAAGCGCCGCCTCGCCCGGCGTTTTCGCGCCTGCCGTTTCGGCGGCCAGGAGGCCAACCGCGGCCTCGTCGACCTCAACGCCCTGAACTCGTTCTTCCTCGAGCAGAGCGTGCACGACTTCGCGGCGATCGAGCGTCGCATCGCCGGCCTCGCCGCCGTCCCAGGCTGGCTCATCTTTTCGACACACGACGTCGCCCCGCAACCCACGCGGTACGGCTGCTCCCCGGAGTTCTTCGCCCGCGTCGTTCGCTGCGTGCGGGAAGCGGGTGTCGCGGTCCTGACGGTGAACGCCGCGCTCGACGAACTCGGCGTCCCGCCGCTCGGCTCCGTCACCGCCGGAGACTCTCTTGCGACCGCGGCAACGGACGACGGAAAGCCGGATTCAGACTCTTAGGCAGGACAAACGGGCTTCGCAGGATGGCAGGATCGAGCCCTCGGCTCCGAGGTTCACTGCCTCGGGCTCTCATCCTGTAAATCCTGTTCATCCTGTCTCAACTCCGATCCCAGCGCAGGATTTTAGACAGGATGAACAGGATTCACAGGATGGCTGGATCGAGCCTTCAGCTTCGACGACAGGAATCGGACCTCCGGCCGCCGCGGGCCTTCATCCGTTAAATCCTGTTTATCCTGTCTCCACTCCGATCCCGACGCAGTCGGCGAGGCAATCGCTCCCCTTTCCGCGTCAGGCTGATTTATCGCTCGTCCGGCTGACTCGCCGAAGCCTCTGCCTTGCTGGCTGGCATTAGACAGGATGAACAGGATTCACAGGATGGCAGGCTCGAGCCTTCCGCTTTGAACCCCGGATCGAGTCACCCGCCTCAGGCCTCATCCTGTATATCCTGTTCATCCTGTCTCCACTCCGATCCCGACGCAGTCGGCGAGGCAATCGCTCCCCTTTCCGCGTCAGGCTGATTTATCGCTCGTCCGGCTGACTCGCCGAAGCCTCTGCCTTGCTGGCTGGCATTAGACAGGATGAACAGGACTCACAGGATGGCAGGCTCGAGCCTTCCGCTTTGAACCCCGGACCGAGTCACCCGCCTCAGGCTCTCATCCTGTAGATCCTGTTCATCCTGTCTCCACTCCGATCCCGACGCTTTCGGCGAGGCAATCGCGCTCCTTCCTGAAACCGTTTCCAACCGTCCGTTCGTGTCGTCCGCCCCCGTGCCATCCGCCCGGCCCCGCCTGGCCTTCCTCGACCTCGCCAAGGGGATCCTCGTGATCCTGATGGTGGTGTATCACAGCCTCAATTACACCAACGAGTATCACCTCGCGTTTCGTTACCTCTCGTTCCTGCCGCCCTCGTTCATCCTCGTGACGGGTTTCCTGGTGGCGATCGTCTACTATCCGCGCTACGCCCGCGGCGACACGTCCGTCACCGGCCGGCTCATCACGCGGGGTCTCAAGCTGCTCGCGCTCTTCATCGCGCTCAACGTCGCCGCCCAGTTCGTCCGCAGCCCCGCCTACGGGCAGTCCCTCTCGACCGGCGTGCCGGCGTTCTTCGCCGGATGGCGCGACGTCCTTCTGCGCGGCTCCGGGCCCTCCGTGGCTTTTGAGGTGCTGCTTCCGATCTCCTACCTGCTGCTGCTCGCCCCCGCGCTGCTTTGGCTCGCGCACCGCCACGTCGCCGCCCTCCCGGCGCTCACCGTCCTCGTCGTCGGCACCGGTGCGGAGGCGCTCGTGCCCGGTTTCGTGATCGGCGGCGCGG
>CALFZM010000296.1 GCA_937952235.1 uncultured Opitutia bacterium
GGCTGCGGCGATGGCCGAGGCAGCGTGGTCCTGGGTCGAGAAGATGTTGCACGAAGCCCAGCGCACGTCGGCGCCAAGCTCCTTCAGCGTCTCGATCAGCACGGCAGTCTGGATCGTCATGTGCAGCGATCCGGTGATGCGCACGCCGGCGAGCGGCTTCTGGGCGCCGAACTTCCGGCGGACCGCCATGAGTCCGGGCATCTCGTGCTCGGCGATGGCGATCTCCTTGCGGCCCCAGTCGGCGAGCGTGATGTCCTTGACGTGATAATCCTGACCCTGCGGAGCGGTTTTGAGCGATGACATGATGCGATGAATCGGACTGACGTTGGGTGAAAGGCGCGGCGCCGGAACGGGCGCGGTTACTTGAGCGCGGCCTTGAGGGCGGCCGCCTTGGCGGTCGATTCCCACGGCAGGCCGGACTTGCCGAAGTGGCCGTAGTTCGTGGTCTCGCGGTAAATCGGCCGGAGGAGGTTCAGCGCGGCGACGATGTCCGCCGGCTTGAAGCTGAAGACGCGCGTGACGGCGTCGGTGATCCGCTCGTCGGAAAGGCCGGCGGCGGCGGTGCCGAAGGTGTTCACATGGACCGAGACCGGCTGCGGGTGGCCGATCGCGTAGGCGAACTGGATCTCGGCATGCGTCGCGAGGCCCGCGGCGACGATGTTCTTCGCCACCCAGCGCCCCATGTAGGCGGCGGAACGGTCGACCTTCGACGGGTCCTTGCCGGAGAACGCGCCGCCGCCGTGACGGCCCCAACCGCCGTAGGTGTCGACGATGATCTTGCGACCGGTGAGCCCGGAATCGCCCTGCGGTCCGCCGGTCACGAACCGGCCGGTGGGGTTGATCAGGTACTCGGTGTTGCGGGTGAGCAGGCGCGCCGGAAGCACCTTCTTGATGACGTTTTCGATCAGGTACTTTTCGATCGTGGCGTGCTTCACGTCGGCCGTGTGCTGCGTCGAGATGACAACATTCACGACCTCGACGGGCACGTCGTTCTCGTAGCGGACGGAAACCTGCGACTTCGCGTCGGGCCGCAGCCATGCGACCTTGCCGGACTTGCGGACGCGGGTGAGTTCACGGCCCAGCCGATGCGCAAACATGATCGGCGTCGGCATCAGCTCCGGCGTCTCGTTGCAGGCGTAGCCGAACATGATGCCCTGGTCGCCCGCGCCCTGCTCGGCCGTCTTCTTGCCCTCGGCCTTGCGCGCATCGACGCCCTGCGCGATGTCGGCGGACTGCGCGGTGAGGTAGTTGTTGATAAAAACCGTGTCGGCGTGAAACACGTCGTCGTCATTCGTGTAGCCGATCTCGCGAATCGCGTCGCGGATCACCGTGCCGAGGTTGATGGCCGTCTCCAGCGCCTTCGTCTTGCCCGTCTTCCGATCCTGCAGCTTCGGGATCGTGATCTCCCCGCCGACGACCACCACGTTCGATTTGACGAAGGTTTCACAGGCCACCCGACTCGTGCGATCGACCGCCAGACAGGCGTCGAGGACGCTGTCGGAGATCAGGTCTGCGACCTTGTCCGGATGACCTTCACCGACCGACTCGGAAGAAAAAACGAATGATTTGCCCATGAGGAGTAATGAGTTTGCGCATGCAGGAACGCCCGCGGCACGACCCGGGGCAAGCTCAAACATCAACATATTCCGATTCCGTGATGCGTAGTTTGACCACAGTAAAAACACCCGGTCGCCCAGTCAGGGGTCTCCCGACGCCGCAAGAAGTTGCGATTGCGCTCGCCCCTTCGAACCTCAACATGCGGGTTGATGGCATCTCCCCCGACCACGCCCCCGACCCCGCCCCTGGCGGGCAGGAAGATCCTGATCGCCGACGATGACCGGCTGAACGTCAGGATCCTGGGGGGAATCCTCCGGGGCGAAGGTTTCGTCCTGGCGGACGCCGGTTCAGGCGAGCAGGCGATCGAGGTTTATACCACGTTCCTGCCCGACTTGGTGCTGCTCGACGTGACGATGCCGGGCATCGACGGCTTCGAGACCTGCCGCCGGCTGCGAGCGAGCTACGGCAATCAGTGTGCGCCGGTGGTGTTCATCACCGCGCGGAACGAATCGGACGACGTGGTCGAGGGTCTGGTCGCCGGCGCGGTCGACTACCTCCCCAAGCCTTTCAAGCCGAAGGAGGTCCTGGCGCGCATCCGGACGCATCTGCACAACCGCATCCTGTCGGAGCAGCAGAAGCTGCTCGTGGACCAGCTCAGCAAAGCGAACCAGGCGAAGAACAAGTTCCTGGGCATGGCGGCGCACGACCTGCGCAATCCGCTCGCGTCAATCCGGGGCATCGCGGAGTTCCTGCGGGAAGGGGCGCTCGGGCCGCTGAACGCGGATCAGCTCGACCTGGTCGAGACGATTCATGGCGCGAGCACCTCCATGCTCGACATGGTCAACGAACTGCTCGACGTTGCGACCATCGAGTCCGGCGAGTTGAAGATCAACCGCAGCCCACACGACCTGGCGGAGCTGGTGTCGCGGGCGGTCGGCCTGATCAACCGCGAAGCTGGAAAAAAAGGCACCCACATCGTGTTCGAGCATCCGCCCGGCCCTGTCATCGCACCGATCGACCCCGCCAAGATGAAGCAGGTCATCGACAACCTGCTCACGAACGGCGTGAAGTACTCCCCTCCCGGCTCGACGATCACGGCCACCGTCGGCACCGACCCGGCGACCGGAAGGGCCACCCTGGCCGTGCGGGACCAGGGCCCCGGCATTCCGGACAACGAGCGCGACAAGCTCTTCAAGGATTTCAGCCGCCTCTCGAGCCAGCCCACCGGCGGCGAGAAAAGCACCGGGCTGGGACTGGCCATCTGTCGCAAGATTGTGGATGCGCACCAGGGCACGATCGGTGCTCAGAACTTGCCACAAGGCGGATGTGAGTTCCGAGTGACACTCCCTGCGCTCCAATGAGTTTTCCCGGCAAGATCCTGCTCGTCGACGACGAGGCCCACATCCGCAAGTTTGTCTCGCTCATCCTAAGGCAAATCAGCCAGCCCGTCATCGTCGAGGCGGGCAACGGGGAGGACGCGCTGAAGACCTATCAGGCGGAGAAGCCCGAGCTCGTGCTGCTGGATGTAAACATGCCGCGAATGGATGGCATGGAGACACTTCGGAGGTTGAAGGAAATCGATCCGGACTGTGTCGTGGTGATGCTGACGTCGCTTGCCAACCGTGAGTCGGTTGAACGGGCGCTCGAACTCGGCGCCGCCAACTACATCCGCAAAGACACGCCGAAGGACGAAATCGCGAAAGCGCTCACCGATATTTTTGCCGAACCCGGGACTGACGAAGCCCCGCCCTCCACGCCATGAATCTTCCCGCCGACTCCGCCACCCGAGCGCCATTTCGCCCCCGCCTGGCCGAGGTCCGTTACTCCCTGCCCGAGATCCTGGACGAGTTAAAGTTGGAACGGGCCGCCAGCTCCTTCGCCATGGAAAAGCTGGATCAGCAGGAGATCGGAAAACTCTTCAAGGCCAAGAGCACCCGTGGAAAATCCAAAAAGTAACTCGTTCCTCGAGCGCATCCGCGCTCTGCCCAACTTCGATTACACGGGCGAGGTCGCCAGCCTGACCGCCCGCTACGGTGAGTCGCTCCAGCTCCTGCAGGCGATCATCGACGAGAAGTTCCTCACCAAGGACGATGCCTGCCGTTACTGGGCCGACGCCATGAACGTGGCGTATGTCGATCCCTTCGCGTCGGTCATCACGGAGGAGGCGATCGAGAAGATTCCGAGCGAGGTGGCACGCAAGGTGAAGGCCATCGGCCTCTACGTGCTGAACAACGTGCTCACGGTGGCGTTCGCCTCCCCGAACGATGCCGAGATCGTCCGCCGGCTGAGCCACATCGTCCAGATGCCGATCAGCCCGGTCTTTGCCCTGCCGCGCGAGATCGAGGACGCGATTTCGATCCATTATTGCACGGAGAAAGGGCTCGAGGAGAGCCTGACCGAGCTCGAACGCTCGAGCCTCTTCGACCGCCCGGAGATCGCGGGCGAGAAACTCGCCGACCTCGCGGAGAACAACGCGCTCGTCCAGATCATGGACGAGATCATTTATTTCGCGATGCGCGAGCGGGCGACCGACGTGCACATGGAGGCGCAGGAGACGCACTGCCGCATCCGCTTCCGCATCGACGGCAACCTGCGCGAAATCCTCACCTACTCCCGCAAGCTGCACCGCGCCCTCCTCTCGCGCGTGAAGATCATCTGCAACCTCAACATCGCGGAGTCGCGCTTCCCGCAGGACGGCCGGTTCGCGATGCAGGTGGGCAGCCAGATGGCGAACTTCCGCGTGTCGACGATCCCCTCCGCCTACGGCGAGAAGGCCGTCATCCGACTTCTCGCCGCCACCGGCAAGAAGTCGATGCTGACGCTCGAGAAGATGATGATGTCGCAGACGATCCTGCAGCCTTTCCGGCGACTCATCCAGAATCCGAGCGGGATCATCTTCGTCACCGGTCCGACCGGCTCCGGCAAGACGACGTCGCTCTACGCCGCGTTGAACGAGATCAACACGCCGGACCGCAACATTTCCACGATCGAGGACCCGGTCGAGATCACGATGGCCGGCGTCAACCAGAGCCAGGTCAACCATAACATCGACCTGAAGTTCTCCACGATCCTGCGCGCGCTGATGCGCCAGGATCCGGACGTGATCCTCGTCGGTGAAATTCGCGACCTCGAGACCGCGATGATCGCGACCGAGGCCGCGCTCACGGGACACATCGTCTTCGCCACCCTGCACACCACGACCGCCCCCCAGGCGATCGTGCGCCTGCTCGAGATCGGCGTCGCGCCCTACATGGTGGCGCCCTCCGTCATCGGCGTGCTCGCCCAGCGCCTCGCCGCCCGGATCTGCGACGCCTGCAAGGAGGCGTACTATCCTTCCCGCGAACTGCTCCAGCGCTACTTCAAGGACGAGGGCCTGACCGATGTGCCGTTCTTCCGCGGCCGCGGCTGCGCCGCCTGCCGCCATACGGGCTACAAGGGCCGCATCGCGTTCCACGAGCTCGTGCTCGTGACCGAGGAGGTGCGCACCCTGATCACCGAGGGGAAAAGCGCGCAGGAGATCACCCGCGCCGCCGCCAAGGTCGGCTACCGGCCGCTGCGGTACGACGGACTGAAGAAGGTGCTGCTCGGTCTCACGACGATCGAGGAGATCGAAAGCAACACCTCGTTCGAATGGGCGACCTGAGCCGGGGGCCTTTCCGCCGATGATCGATCCCGCCGTCCTGGATCCGCAATCGATCGAGAATCTCCGCGCCCTCAACCCGGGGGACAACGACGCCTTCCTGCGCGAGATCGTGGGCATATTCCTCGAAGACACGCCGGTGCGGCTCGTCGAGCTCG
>CALFZM010000297.1 GCA_937952235.1 uncultured Opitutia bacterium
CTTTCCGTGCGTCGTTCTCATGGCTGATTTGAAGGCCAACGGCATGAGTCCGCCTCGGGCCGCGGGCGCACCCCGGCTGCCGCCCGCGCAGCGCAGGTGAATCCGGCGATGGTTCGGATTGGACGGGGACGGCGGCGTCCTCCAGCGTCCGGGCGTCCCGCCTCACCTTCGCATGCTGGTCAACCGCCGCGCCATCTGGTCCTGGGCCTTCATCGACTGGGCCAACTCCGCGTTCGCCATCGTGGTGATGACGGCGTTCTTCCCGGCGTTCTTCAAACAGTACTGGGCGGACCTGCCGGGGATGACCGCGGAGCGCAGCACCTTCTACCTCACGCTGTCGCTCTCGGGCTCGAGCCTGGTCGTGGCCGCGCTCGCCCCGCTGCTTGGCTCCATCGCGGATCAGGGCAACTGGAAGCGCCGGTTCCTCATCGCCTTCACCCTGCTCGGGGCAGTGGCCACGGCGCTCCTGCCGCTGGCGGGCAAGGGGCAGTTCGTGCTCGCCGCGGCGCTCTTCGCGGTCGCCTCGATCGGGTTCTCGGGCAACAACATGTTCACCGACGCGCTGCTGACCGACGTGGCCGGCCCGGCCAGCTACGATCGGGTCTCGGCCCTCGGGTACGCGCTGGGCTACATCGGCAGCGGCGCGCTCTTCGTCGTGTGCGCCGCCGCCATCGCCCACCCGGCCTCGTTTGGCTTCGCTGACGCGGTGGCCGCGATGCAGGTGGCCTTCTGGGTGACGGCGGCCTGGTGGGTGGTGTTCACCCTGCCGGCCATGCTGTGGGTGCGGGAGACGCCGCAGCGCGCCGCGGCCGGCGAAGGCTCGGTGCTGACGCGCGGCTTCCGGCAGTTCGTGTCGACGTTTCGCCAGATCCGGCGGGAGCGTCACGTGCTGCTCTTCCTGGCGGCCTACATCCTCTACATCGACGGGGTGAACACCGTCATCAAGCTGGCGACGGACTTCGGCCTGGCGATCGGGCTGGATGCCAGCGCCCTGATGAAGGCGTTGATCCTGACGCAGTTCGTGGCGTTCCCCGCGGCCATCGTCTTCGGCCGGATCGGCGAGAAGTGGGGCGCGCGGCGCGGCATCGCGGCCGGCGTGGTGGTCTATGCCGGCGTGTGCCTCTTCGCGTCCCGGATGAATTCCGAACGGGAGTTTTTCATCATGGCCGGGGTGGTGGGGCTGGTGCAGGGCGGCGTGCAGTCGCTGAGTCGCTCATACTTCGCCAGCCTGATCCCCCCGGAAAAGGGCGGGGAATACTTCGGTTTCTACAACATGCTCGGAAAATTTGCCGCGATCCTCGGGCCGTTGCTCATGGGCCTGACGGCGCTGGTCACCGACACGCGGACGTCGATCCTGTCGCTGCTCCTGCTTTTCGGCGGCGGGATCTGGCTCCTGACCAAGGTCCGGGAACCCGCCCGCACCGCCGCATCGTGAGCCCATGACCGTCATGCCCTGGCTCATCCTTCCGGCCGCGTACCTCCTCGGCGGCTTCTCCCCTGGCTACTGGCTGGTGCGTCTGCGCACCGGCGGCGACGTGCGGGAACACGGGAGCGGCGCGACGGGTGCCACCAACGCCGCCCGTCTGCTCGGCAAGGGCGGGTTCGCGCTGGTGCTGCTGCTCGACGCGCTCAAGGGCGTGCTGGCCGTCGTGGCCGCCCGGTGGGCGGGATTGACCGGCGGCTGGGAATTTGCCGCCGGCACGGCGGTGGTGGCGGGGCACGTCTGGCCGGTGCAACTGCGGTTTCGCGGCGGGCGGGGGCTTGGCCCGCTGCTGGGCGCCTGGCTGGCGCTGGCGCCGCTCGCGATCGGAGCCTGCCTCGCGATCGCGGCGGTGTTCTGGGCGGTGACCAAGCGGAAGGTCCACGCGGGCCTGTTTGGGACCCTGCTGCTCCCGGCGACGGTCTGGTGGCAGACGCGCTCGTACGTTGCGACGGCTTGCACTGGGATCGCCTTCTGTATCATCGCGTTTGCCCACCGTTCCCATTTCCAGTCCGCCGGCGCCTCCCCCCGGAGTGCGTGACCGGCGTTCCCGCCCTTTACGTCGCCCCATGAAACCCCCCTCCCCTGAACTACGGATCAAGATCGCCACGGAAGCGTGGGAGTTCGAGCAGGTGCATCGGCTGAACTACCGGACGTTCGTCGACGAGATCCCCCAGCACGCGCCCAATCCCGAAGGCCGGCTGGTCGATCGCTTCCACGCCGAGAACACCTACATCGTCGTGCTGCACGGCCAGGAGCTGGTCGGCATGCTGGCGCTGCGGTCCCGGCGCCCCTTCTCGCTCGACAGCAAGGTGCCCGACCTGGACGCGCACCTGCCCGCGGGACGGAAGCCGGTGGAGGTGCGGCTCCTTTCGATCCTGCCGGCCTTTCGGAAGACCGCGGTGTTCGTGTCGCTGTTCGAGGCGGCGGTGCGCAAGTGCCTCGACGACGGCTTCGACCTCGCCGTCATCTCCGGCACGACTCGGCAGATGAAACTCTACCGGCACGTGGGCTTCCAGCCGTTCGGCCCGCTCGTCGGCACGCCGGGCGCGCAGTACCAGCCGATGTACCTGACCTGCGAGGCGTTTGGCCAGACCCTGGAAAAAAGCGCCGCCTTTCGCGATGCGTTCGGCGGCGAGAAACCCGCGCCCCGCGCGCTCAACCTGCTGCCGGGCCCGGTGCTCACCACCCCCGAGGTCAACGCCGCGTTTGCCGCCCCCGCCATCTCCCACCGCAGCCCGGCGTTTCTCGACCAGCTCAGCTCGGTCCGCTCCGCCCTCTGCGAACTCACCGGGGCCCGCAACGTCCAGATTCTCCCCGGCTCGGGCTCGCTCGGCAATGGCGTCGTCGCCGCCCAGCTCGCGCTGCACGAGAGCACCGGCCTGGTCCTCTCCAACGGCGAATTCGGCGAACGCATCGCGGGCGAAGCCCGGCGCGCCCGGCTGCACTTCGACTGGCTCCAGCTCCGCTGGGGCGACGCCTTCGACCTGGAACAGGTCCGCACCTTCGCCGCCCGGGTGCCGCGCGGCGGCTGGATCTGGTGCGTCCACCACGAGACCTCGACCAGCGTGCTCAATCCGCTCGAGGACCTGAAACGCATCGCGGTCGATCACGGCCTGCGCATCTGCGTCGACGTCATCAGCTCCCTCGGCGCGCTGCCCGTCGACCTCCGCGGCGTCCACCTCGCCACCGGGACGAGCGGCAAGGGATTGGGGGCGTTTCCCGGGCTCGCGCTGGTGTTCCACGATTATACGCCGACGCCCGAGCCCACCCGCCTGCCGAGCTATATCGATCTCGGGCATTGGGCGGCCCACGCGAGTTCGCCACACACCCACTCCTCCAATCTCGTCGCCGCGCTGGCGGCGGGCGTCAGCCAGGTCACGCCCGAGCGGATGCGTCGCATCGACGAAAACGGCCGGTGGCTGCGCGCCGCGCTGCAGGCCCGCGGCTTCTCGCTGCTGGCGCCGGAAGCCGTCTCCTGCGCGGCCGGCATCACGTTCTCCCCCGACGAGACAATCAGCGCCCCCCAACTCGGCGAGGAACTGGAGCGGCGCGGGTTCCAGCTCAACTTCCGCAGCGGCCACCTGCGCAGCCGCAACCTGATCCAGTTGTCGCTGCTCGGCGATCCGCCCCGCGCCGACCTCGAACGCTTCCTCCACGCGGTGTACGTCGCGCAGGGTCGGTCGGCCGGCGCGGTCGTCCGCGTCTAGCCACGCACCCGCGCGGCGTACTCCCGGGAGCCGTGGGATGCACGCCGGTCGGCGCCCCCGGCGGCGGAGGCACGGGCAGCACCGTTCGCTTCCCCGCCGCGGCCGCCCACGGCGCAGTTGCGCCCCGCCGCATCCGCGCTTTCCTCCCTCAGCATGCCCCCCACCCGCCACGTCCTCACCGCGGCCCTCGCCGCCTCGCTCGCCACCGCCGCCTTCGGCCAGGCCGCCCGTCCCACCGGGAAGATCAACGAAACCTACGCCCAGTTGTGCGCCAACTGCCACGGCAAGAACCTCGAGGGTGGCCAGGCGCAGTCGCTGCTCGACGACGTATGGGTCGCCGGCGGCGATGAGGAGAGTCTCGCGAAGAGCATCCGGAACGGATTTCCGGACAAAGGCATGCCTGCCTGGGGCGCCGCCATTCCAGAGAAGGAAGTGCGCGCGATGGTGATCTACCTGCTCGAGCAGCGGGAGAAGTTCAAACGGGAGAAGACGGATTTCCTGCAGCCGCTGCCCGCCACGGCGGTGCAGAGCAAGCTGCACCGCTACCGGCTCGATACGTGGGTGGACGGCGTGAAGGAACCGTACGGGCTCGCGTTCCTCACCCCGCAGCTCGCGGTCATGACGGAGAAGACCGGCGCGGCCTACGTCGTCGAAAAGGGCAAGCGGGCCGAGAAGGCGATCACCGGCCTGCCTGCGGTCGACACCAAGGGACAGGCCGGACTTTACGACGTGGTGCCTCACCCGAACTACGCCCGCAACGGCTGGATCTATATCGCGTACGCCGATCCGCAGAAGAACGCGCAAGGGGAGGACGTGAGCATGACTCGCATCGCCCGGGGCAAGCTGAAGGACGGCGCCTGGGTGGAGCAGCAGACGATCTACCAGGCGAAGCCCGAGCACTACCTCAAGGCCGGCGGCGTGCACTTCGGCGGTCGCATTGTCTTCGACCGGCAGGGATATCTCTTCTTCACCATCGGCGAACGCGGCCAGCGCGACCACGCGCAGAGCCTCGAGCGGCCCAACGGCAAGGTGCACCGCATCCACGACGACGGCCGCGTTCCGGCCGACAACCCGTTCGTCAAGACGCCGAACGCGCTCCCGACGGTATGGAGCTACGGCCACCGCAATCCCCAGGGCCTGGCCATCCATCCGGTCACCGGCCGGATCTTCGATGCCGAGCACGGTCCGCGCGGCGGCGACGAGCTCAACCTCGTCGAGAAGGGGAAGAACTACGGCTGGCCCGTCATCACGTACGGGATGGAATACAACGGCACCGCCATCACCGACATCACGCACAAGGACGGCATGGAGCAGCCGCTCGCCTACTGGGTGCCCTCGATCGCCCCCTGCGGGATGAATTTCTACACCGGCAAACAGTTTCCGCAGTGGCAGAACCAGCTCTTCCTGGCCGCGCTCGCCGGACAGGAGGTGCGCCGGATCGAGCTGAAGGACAACCAGGTCGTGGCCCAGGAGGTCATCTTCAAGAACCTCGGCCGCATCCGGCACATCGTGGCCGGGCCCGACGGCGCGCTCTACGCGCTGATGCCGGCCCGCATCGCGCGGTTGAGCGCGGCCGACTGAGCCGGAACGATGCCGTTGCGGTGGAGCCACCTGTCCCCAGGCGGCTGACGTGCGACGGACCGGTCCGCAGCGGCTTGAGGACAA
>CALFZM010000298.1 GCA_937952235.1 uncultured Opitutia bacterium
CCCGCCTCTCCCGCCTCGCCCGAGGCCACCCGGATCAAGCAGGAGACCGAGGCCCGCATGCTCGTGAGCGACCTGCTGGAGATCGGCATGGCGCAGCGCAAGGCCTACGAGGAAGCGCAACGCAAGGCCGCCAGCGGCGACACTTCGTCCCCGGCCCCGCCTCCCGCCGCCCCGCAGTGAGGGGGCGCGATCAGGCCTCCGGCTTGCGGCCCCAGCCGTAGACCCAGAAATCGAGCCGGCCGTCGACCCGGACGTCGGCAAACCCCGCCCGCTTGAGGAAGGTCTCGATCTCCGGTCGCGTGGAGCACTTCGAGATCTGCGACGGCCGCTCCTGCGGCTTGAAACGGAGCCGGCTCTCCTCGAACACGGCCCAGCCCGTGGGCGAGGCGAGGTCGACGTTGTCGCAGTAGAATCGCCCGCCCGGCTTGAGCACCCGCTTCGCCTCGAGCACGTAGTTGTAACGGTCCCACTCCTCGAGGTGCATGAACACCACGGTGGTGTATACGACGTCGATCGACGCGTCGGGCACCGGCTGGAGGTCGTACCCGGAAATTTCCTGCAGCCGGATGTTGGGCAGGCCGAGCAGGCGGCGCCCGGCGAGGCGGAGCATGTTGGGCGACACGTCGCAACCCACCCATTCCTTGATGAAGGGCGACAGCACGCGCCCCACCCGTCCCACCCCGCAGCCGATCTCGAGAAACGTATCCTCCGGCCGGATGCCGACGGTCTCGCGCAGGATGTCCATCGTGTCCTCGGCGTCGGCGTGAAACTTGTCCTCATCGGTATAGCCGGAAACGAACAGGTAGGCGTCCTGCTTGGAGCCGGAGAGGGAGTTCCAGACCGATTTGTAGTCGCCGCGGAGCTGGCTCATGAGGTGCGAGACAACGAAGGGGACGGAACCGCGTCAAGGCCCCCCGGCCGCTGCGTCGGGTGCGTCCCGGCGCCCGCGCCGCGCCATTGAAAAATCCCGCTTCCCGCACCGGGCCTTTTTCGCATGCTGCGCCGGATGCGCATCCTGATCTCCGGCGTCTGCGGTTTCGTGGGCAGCACGCTTGCGCGCGCGTTCACGGAAGCCGGCGGGCACGAGGTATCGGGTTTCGACAATTTCATCCGCCCCGGCAGCGAGAGCAACCGGGAGGACCTGAAGCGTCGCGGGGTGAAGCTGTTTCACGGCGATCTGCGCGCGGCGAGCGACCTCGAGCCGCTGCCAGCCACGGACTGGGTCATCGATGCGGCGGCCAATCCCAGCGTCCTCGCCGGGGTCGATGGCCGGACCAGTTCGCGCCAGCTCGTCGAGCACAACCTGGGCGGCACCGTGAACCTGCTCGAATACTGCAAGCAGCATCGCGCGGGCTTCATCCTGCTCAGCACCAGCCGCGTTTACAGCATCGCGCCGCTGGCGGCATTGCCGGTGACCGCGCAGGATCAGGCGTTCATCCCCAGCCCGGGTGCGGCGCTGCCGCCCGGGATTTCCGCCGCGGGCGTGGCGGAAACCTTTGCCACCACCGCGCCCATCTCGCTCTACGGCGCGACGAAGCTCGCCAGCGAGGCTTTGGCCCTGGAGTACGGCGAGACGTTCGGGCTGCCGGTGTTCGTGAACCGCTGTGGCGTCCTGGCGGGCGCGGGTCAGTTCGGCCGGCCGGACCAGGGCATCTTCGCCTACTGGATCAACAGCTGGCTGCGACGCCGGCCGCTGAAGTACATCGGCTTTGGCGGGCAGGGCCACCAGGTGCGCGACTGCCTGCACCCGCGGGACCTCGTGGCGGCGCTGCTCGCGCAGTTCGCGGCGCCCAAGGTCGCCGCGGCGGAACGCATCGCGAACTTCTCCGGGGGCAGCGACTCGGCGCGATCGCTCCGGCAACTCAGCGACTGGTGCGCCGCACGCTTCGGGCCGCACCCGGTGGGAATCGATCCCGCGCCCCGCCCCTTCGACATCCCGTGGATCGTGCTCGATTCCGGCCGGGCGGAGCGACTGTGGCGATGGCGACCGGCGACGCCGGTCGGCGCGATCCTCGACGAGATCGCCGCGCACGCCCAGGCCCATCCCACGTGGCTCGATCTTTCCGCCCCCCTTTAGCTCCTTCCGCGCCGCATGTCCCCCGCGCCCGCCACCCTGCAATTGTACTCGGTCATCATTCCCGCTCGCGACGAAGAGGAGTCGCTGCCGTCGACCCTCCAGGACATTTACGAGACTTTCACCGCGGAGCAGGTGCCGCACGAAATCGTCGTGGTCGACGACGGCAGCCGCGACCGCACCTGGGCGGTGCTCCAGGAGTTGCGGGCAAAGATTCCGACGCTGGCTCCCACCCGGAACGCGAGCGGCGCTCACGGCTTCGGCCGCGCCGTGGTCTGGGGCCTCGATCACAGCCGCGGCGATGCGGTGGTCATCATGATGGCCGACGCCTCCGACTCCCCCCGCGACGCCGTGGAATACTGGCGCCTGCTCCACCAGGGGCACGATTGCGCCTTTGGCAGCCGGTTCGTCGACGGCGGCGAAGTGATCGACTACCCCCGGATCAAACTGTTCGTGAACCGGATAGCCAACGCGCTCGTACGTATCGGCTTCAATATTCCGCTCAACGACACCACCAATGCCTTCAAGGCGTACCGCCGCACCGTGATCGACGGCTGCCGGCCGTTTCTGGCGCCACATTTCAACCTCACGGTCGAGCTGCCGTTGAAGGCGATCGTCCGGGGCTACTCCTACGCGATCACTCCGATTTCCTGGCGCAACCGGAAGTTCGGCGTGGCCAAGCTCAAGATCAAGGAGATGGGCAGCCGCTACTTCTTCATTTGCGCGTATGTCTGGCTGGAGAAGTACTTCAGCCGGGGCGATTACCGTCGAAAGTAGCGATCGGGTGACGCGGCGAGTTGGTATCGACGCCAATCAGTGGCTTAAGCACAAAACTTTCACGATCGGCACTGCACCTGCGGTGCAATCTGCCGATGCGAACCTTTTCAAAGTAAAACCGAACATGACCAATACACGCAGCAGGAAAGATTCCCTCCAGGCGACCGCACGGTTGCTCCGCGCGCTCGCGTGCGTTCTCGGATTTGCACTCGCGCCCGCGATGTTCGCCCAGGGCGTGGTGTCAGCGGGCCTGACGGGCCTCGTGCGCGACAGCGACGGCAAGCCCGTGGCTGGAGCGACGCTGACGGCGACCCACGTGCCGACGGGCACCACCTACACCGCGGTCTCGACTGCGACCGGTCGCTACAATTTCCGCGGCATGAGCGCAGGCGGACCGTACACGCTCGCCACCACCGCGGCTGGATTCAAGCCGGCGGAAATCACCGAGATCACCACGCAGCTCGGCCAGGACATCGATCTCAATGTCTCCCTCGCCCGCGCGGACGTGGTCGTGATGGAGCGGGTTACCGTCGCCGGCGTGCGCGACGACCTCGACGCCAGCGCGACCGGAGCCGGTTCGCTGATGACCCTTTCCCGGCTGCAGTTGCAGCCGACCGCGCAGCGCTCGTTCGCCGACATGGCGCGGACCAACACGCAGGTCACCCTGCGCAATGTGTTCGGCGACCGCCAGGAGGCGATGCTCACGGCCGTCGGGCAGAACAACCGGTTCAATTCCATCATGCTCGATGGTGCCCGGATCAACGACCAGTTCGGTCTCAACGCCTCGGGCCTGCAATCGTTCTTCAATCCCCTCTCGCTCGAGACGGCCGAGCAGGTCTCGATCGCGGTGTCGCCCTACGACGTCCGCCAGAGCGGCTTCACCGGCGCCTCGATCAACGTGGTGACGCGCAGCGGCACCAACCGGCTCAAAGGCTCGGTCTACGCCTACTACAGCGATCAGGACTATGCCGACGCCGACGTCATCGGCGCGTTTGCCGGCAAGCGCCCGCTGGATGAACGCACAACCTGGGGCGCCACGCTGGGCGGCCCGCTGTGGAAGAACAAAATCTTCTTCTTCGGAAACTACGAGAAGTTCGAGCGCAAGCAGGCGGCCTCGGAGCCCACGATGGTCCCGGCCGCCGGCGACCTCACCACGATCACCAATGCGTTCGCCGCGATCGCCTCGGCCTCCGGCAAGACCCTCGACATCGGCGGCTTCGGCGGCGCCAGCTCGCTGGTGACCGAGGAGGAGAAGAAGCTCTACAAGATCGACTGGAACATCACCAAGGACCATCGCCTCTCGGTCCGCTACAACGAGACGATCGGCACCCTGCCGCAGTTCGGCCGATCCAACGGCATCGGCGGCACCTTTACCGGCGTGGTGGGCGCGGCCGGGCCGGCAGCCACCCGCGGCACCGCGCTGTCATCGAACTTCTACACGCAGAAGCGGACCGAGGATGTCTGGGCGGCGACGCTCAACAGCCAGTGGACCGCCAACCTGAAGAGCGAATTCAAGTGGGCCAAGACGACGTACGAACAGCTCACGACCACGCCGGCGGTCTTGCCCGAGGTGCGCATCTTCGGCGTGGCGGGTGTCGGCAGCGACGGCCGGCCGGTCGTCAATGCCACGGGAGCGGCGAGCGGCGTGCTCGTCGTCGGCAGCGAGCAGTTTCGCCACGGCAACGTCATCCAGCTGAAGACCGAGAGCTACAGCGGCAACGCCGACTACTTCTGGAAGAACTTCACGTTCACCGCCGGCTTCGACCGCGAGGAGAGCAACTTCTTCAATCTCTTCCGCCAGGGATCGTATGGCATTTTCGATTACGCCAGCATCGCCGACTTCGTCGCCGACCGTCCGGCGGTGTTCGCCCGCTCGATTTACGTGCAGGGCACGCCGGCAGCCGACATTTCCGACTTCGCGATCACCGGACTGTTCGCGCAGGCGAAGTGGGAGCTCAGCTCCCGCCTGACGCTCACGGGCGGCGCGCGGGTGGACCTCGTGGAATCGAGCACGCGTCCCCCGGTGAACAATCTCTTCGTGAGCACGTTCGGCCTGGCCAACAACGGCAGCGTCGACGGCACGCAGATCATCTCGCCGCGCGTGGGCCTCAACTGGTCCGTCGACGAAGCGCGCACGACGCAGGTGCGCGGGGGCGTCGGCTACTTCACCGGCCGCGCGCCCTGGGTCTTCATCTCGAATGCCTACGGCAACACCGGCGTGGGTCGCTTCAACCAACTCCAGACCGGCGCGACAGCGCCGTCCCTGGCGAACTACCTGCGGAACTCGTTCGATCCCGCCAACCCGATCGGCGTCGCCGCCGTGGACGGCGATCCGAATGCCCGGCGCGAAATCAACCTCCTGCAGGACGGGCTGAAGCTGCCGGCGGTCTGGCGCGGCAACCTCGCCTTCGAGCGCAAGCTGCCGGTGTTCGACTCCATCTTCACGGCGGAGGTCATCCACACCCTCAACGACAAGTCGCTCTTCACGGAGAACCTGAACATCAAGCCGCTCGTCGTCACTCCGACGTCGGGGCCGGCAGTCGGACGCGACGGCCGCCAGCGCTTCAACGGCGGCGCCACCTCGACGGGGGCCACCAGCCTCGCGTTCACGAATGTCATCCGCGTGCGCAACATCCGCGAGGGCGAAAGCACCTACGTCTCCTTCGGCTTCAACCGGCCGATGAAGCAGAATTGGTCCTACAATGTCACGTACACCCGCGGCCGTTCCACCGAGGCGCAGGCGTTCGGCCAGACCGTGGCGGTCGACGGCTGGAGCCGCAACGCGGTGTTCAACCAGAACACCATCGAGGTGC
>CALFZM010000299.1 GCA_937952235.1 uncultured Opitutia bacterium
GCCCATACCGGTGGCCTGATGGCAGGCCGCGCAGACATTGGCGTAGATGGCCTTGCCCTGGGCGAGCGGATCGACCGCCGCAACCGGGCCGCCCGCAGACGGCGGCGGAGCGTACTCGTTGAAGACCGACGGACTGAAATGACCGGAGAAGCGGCCCAGGTAAGTGCCGCCGAAAAAGATGAGCCCGCTGAAAATGAAAAGCAGCGACAGCGGCATCAGGCGGTAGTGCGCCTTCTCGTCGGGCTGGCGACCCAGGAGCCGGTCGTGAACGGTCAGGAGGCTCTCGTCGGTGACGGCCGCCTGGTCGAGGCGCGGATCAGATGGCGAAGGCGTGCTCATTTCTTCTGCTCCTCCCCCTTCTTGGCGGCAACGAACGGACGCGCCTCGGGGTAGTCGTAGGTGTTGTTCAAGTTGAGCAGGTAGGCCGCGAGGGACTGCGCGCGCTCGGTGGGGACGATCTGATGCCCCGGCTTGGGCGCGAGGGTACCCGCCGGCGAGATCGCCTTGTCGGAACGCTGGCCGACGATTTCCCGGTCGGTGAAGAGGAACCGGTAGCTGGGATGCGTCGCCGAACCCTCGTAGAGCAGACGGTAGATCGACTCCTCGGTGGCATTGCGCGCCGCGTAATTCGTGAGATCGGGACCGAGCCGGGACTGGCCGAGCTGCGGCCGCGCCTGATGGATGTAATCGCGGGCGACGCTCTGGCGCTCGCCCCAGCCGCGGGCCTTGTCACTGCCGAAATCCGGCCGGCGGACCTGCTGGGTGTGACACGCGGCGCAGCCGAGATCGGCGTACACGAGCTGGCCGCGCTGGGCGATGCCGCGCAACTGAGCCGGGAAGGCGTTGCTTTCCACGTCGTCGTAGAAGGGCGTGAGCCGGCCGAGCTGCGCGTGCGAGCCGAGCACGATGGCCCCGAAGGAAATGGTGAGGGCGGCGAAGAGGCCGACAAGAAGGACCGAGCCGTTTTTCATGACGCGTGCGCCTCCAGTTTCGCCGGCTGACGGAACAGGGACCGGGCCGGGACCGGCGCCGTGCCCGGACACGCGGTGCGAACGAGGTTGACCAGCAGGAGGACGTTGCCGGTCACGAGCAGCAGCTGGGCCGCCGTGTTCACGAGCAGCACCATGCGGATCTGGCCGAAGATCGTGGCGAACGTCACCTTGTCATCGAGCAGCCCGGCACCCTGCGAAAGTCCGGCGTAGGCCAGCGCCACGACCGAAAGAAGCACGCCGGCGGTCACGAGGATGCGGTGTCCACCCAGCAGTCCCGCCGAAGCCCAGGGCTGAACCGTGAGTCGCGGCACAAGGAAGTAGATCGCGCCGAAGAACAGCATCGAGACGCCGCCGTAGAGGCCAAGCTGCTCGATCGCGTTGTTGACGAACGTGAATTGCGTCGAGGCGGCGATCCCGCGGAATGAGGTGAGGAACTCCAGCAGGCCCGCCAGCACATACGCCACCAGGCCGAAGCGCACGAAGCGCAGCGCGGTGCCGCCGGACTGGAAGGCCACGCGGAAATTGAGGCCCAGAACCAGGTAATGGAACAGCAGGAGCGAGCCCGCCACCACCGCCATGGTCGGAACCCACGCAGGAACCGGCCCGCCGATCAGATGACGTCCGCCCATCCAGGACCCGACGAAGATCAGCGTCCAGAAACCCAGCGGAGCCGATTCATACGACGGAAGTGCCTTTCCGACCACCTTGGGTACGATGTAGTACGCCGCGGCGAGGGCGACCGGCGCCAGCCAGAGCGTCCATACCGCCTGTCCGTACCACGTGGCCGCGACCGCCTGGACCGCGCCGCGCACCGGCCACCAGAGCAGCACCGCCTGGGCGCCGCAAAGCATCCAGGGGAAGAGAAACAGGCCCGCGAGCGCGTACCACTGCGAGGCATACATGCCGTCGTAGCGACGGCCGGACCAGGCCAGCACCCCCGTCATGCCGACGGCGGCATACGCGACGACCAGCAGCGGCAGGACATAGCGCGGCAACTGCAGGAACGAGAAACCGGTCATGTCTCCCGCCGCGATGCCGACCAGCCCGGCGAAGATGCCGAGATTCCAGAACACGGTCCCGACCACGGTCCAGTTGAGCCCACGCAGCGGAAAGGCGCCGAGCCGGCCCAGCAGCCAGAGAGAGATCCCCAGCGCGGCGTTGCCCCCCCAGCCATAGATGAAGGCGGTGTCGCGCATCGCCTGCGTGCGGCCGATGGTGAACCAGGCGCAGTCCGCGAGGAAGTGCGGCGAGTGGAGCTGGATCGACGCGATGAGCGCGAGGAAGCCGCTGACGACGAGCCAGGCGACACCCGACACCAGCAGGTACAGCAGCGGACCGCGCGCCTGGGTGTCGATGGCCGTGACTTCCGCCGAGCCGGCAGGGGTCGAAACGTTGGTCATCTCGAAAGGATTAAGGGTTGCGCCGGGCGCCGCCCGACTGCTTCGCGGCGAGTTCGGCCGCGGTCAGCTCCATCGCCCGGGCGATCGGCAGCTGCACCGTCTTGGCATTCTGGTCGACCCAGCCGTAGCTGGTCGCCTTCTGCTGCTCCGCCGCGCGATGGTCCACCAGCGCCTTGCGACGGGCGTCGATCGTCGCACGCCATTCGAGTTCCTTCGGCAGGTTGGCCGGGGCGGCGTTGTACGTCGTCGACTCGGCGGGCTTGTAGCCCCACCGGATGACCAGCAGGAACGCCGCAAATACGGCGAACACGAACACGATCGTGAAAAGCGATACCGGACGAGCCGGGATGACGGGCGAATCACTCATGGTGCGTGAGGCTCTCGCCGATGCGCGGATCGCGGATCGGGATCAGTTTCGCGGTCGGGAAGCTGCGCAGATACGACCAGACGCAGACGCCGCCCACGCCGACAACCGACGACAGGATCCAGACCAGGTTGAGCGAAAGGAAAGGCGCGGCGTCGCCGTGCGAATCCTTGAGCACCGGCATGATGTTGTAGGCGATGTCGATCAGGATGATCGCGAGGATCCAGATCGCGATGCGCCGGATGATGGGCTTCGTGACCTTGTAGCGGTAGGACAGCAGTGCAAGGAACGGCACGACGAAGTGACCGAACAGGATCACCAACCCCACGTACCACCACTGGTTGGTGGATCCGTCGTGGTTGAGCTCGCGCAGGTTGTACCAGAAGGTTTCCTCCGGGACGTTGGCGTTCCAGATCAGGAAGTACTGCGAGAACGTCACGTACGCCCAGAAAACGGTGAACGCCAGCATCAGCATGCCGATGCTGTGAAAGTGGTTGTTGTTCAGGATGCCCTTGTAATCGCCGCGCTGCCAGAGCCACACCATGATGAGCACGCCGAACGAGAGCGCGCCGCGCGCGCAGTTGGCGAAGAACCAGACGCCGTACATGGTGGAGAACCAGTGGTACTCGAGCGACTTCACCCAGTAGATCGCGGCGAAGGTGAGCGACAGCGCGCCGAGGGGCAGGCCCATGGCGGCCGTGACGCGGTTGGAAAACGTCCACTTCACGTCACCGTCGGCGTCCTGCGTGAACGAGGCCTTCCGCAGCCGTGCCGAGAGCCACATCCAGATCAGGAAGAACGCCGCCGTCATGCCGACGAACATCGACGGACTGAGGAAGCCGGACTTCTTCAGGTACAACGGATCGTGCCCGACGGTGTGACCGCCGTGGATCTCCCGGCTGAGGTCCATCCAGGGCCACACGATGTCGCGGTCGAAGAAGAACGTCGCGAGGACCAGCGGGAGAAACAACAGCGCCAGCCACTTGAAGGCCGAGAGACCGTGCTCGAACTGACGCCGGATGACGGTGGACCAGGAGGCGTCGAAAATGTGGTGGATCATCACCAGCATCAGCATGCCGATCGCGATGGCGGTCCAGAACGTGACGCCCACGAGCCAGGAGAGCGCGACGGCCGAGGGGCCCGAAACGAAGAGCCCGATCGCGGTCAGGGCGATGCCGGCGAGGCCGGCCATCAAGGCCTTGCCCGCCAGGGGCGCGGCAGAGTCGGCCGGCAGGGCCGCGGGAGCGGTTACAGCGTGCGAACTCATTGGAGGCCGAGAGAGGATTTGGCGGCGGCGTCGGTGACGTCGGCCGGCTTGCCCTGCTGCGCGCGCTGCAGCGCACGCACGTAGGCGACGACGGCCCAGCGGTCCTCGGGGACCAGCTTGTCCGCGTACGGGAACATCGTGTTCTTGCCGTTCGTGATCGTGTTGAAGATCTCGCCGTCGGGCATGGTGCGGAGGCGATCGTCGTGATACGTCGGCGTGGCACCCATGCCGTAGCGGCTCGTGATGCCCTTGCCGTCGCCCGTCGCCCCGTGGCACGGCGCGCAGTAGATCTGGTACTGATGGCGGCCGCGCTGGAGGAAGCCGGCATCAATGCTCAGCCCGGAGGGGAAGCCCGCGGTGAAGGCGCCGCCGGCGTCCTTGCCGCGATAGAGGTGATCGTCCTCCCGCAGCATGCCGCGGGCAACGGTGCGGGCCGGAGGCGTCCGGTCGGCCCGGCCGTCCGCGAAGAAGGCGCTGGTCGCCTGCGGCCGCAGCTTGGGCTGGTGTTCCATGCTGGGGAAACCCCACTCCGGGAAGAGGTCGATCGGAGGCTGCGTGAAGGTCCGGCCCCGGAAACCGAGGATCGAGACCAGCAGCACGCAGGCGAAGAAGGTGGCGAGGTAGACGTGGCGCATGCTCAGGGCTCCAGCTCCGTGATCGCCTTGCCGCCGGCCTTCTCGAGCAGGGCCTTGGTGTTGGCGAGATTGAAGCGCGGGTCGCGCGCCTCGATCACAATGAAGAACGTGTCGTCCATCCCGCGCTTGATCTGGTCGTACTTGAGGACCGGATGGTAGTGCATCGGGAGACCGTTCAGGACGAACATGCCGATGATCGTCGCGAACGCCGTGAAAAGAATCGTGAGCTCATAGCTCACCGGAAAGGCGAACATCGGGCTGAACAGCGGCTTGCCGCCGACGACCAGGGGATAGTCGACCGCGCCGGTCCACCAGATCATCGACATGCCGGTGATGAAGCCGGTGATGCCGCCGGCAAGCGAGATGCGTGGAACGATGGAGCGCTTCACGCCCATGGCCTTGTCGAGGCCATGCACGGGGAAGGGCGTGATGCAGTCCCAGAAACGGTAGCCGGCATCGCGCACCTGCTCCGCCGCGTGGTAGAGCTCGGGTGCGGTTTCGAAGGTGGCGATCAGGCCGTAAGGTTGGGCAGCCATGGTCGTGCTTAGTGTTTCTCCGCAGCCCCGTGGCCGCCGTGGACGTCCGCCTGCGGCGTGACGGCCTTGAGCTCGGCCATCGGCATCACCGGCAGGAATCGGATGAAGAGCAGGAAGAGCACCGAGAAGACGCCGAAGGTGCCGAAGAAGGTGAAGATCTCGACGATCGACGGGCTGTAGTAACCCCAGCTCGACGGCAGGAAGTCACGGGCCAGCGAGGTGACGATGATCACGAAGCGCTCGAACCACATGCCGACGTTGACGAAGATCGAGAGCACCCAGACGAGAGCCGTGTTCTGACGCACCCACTTGAACCAGAAGAGCTGCGGCGTGATGACGTTGCACCCGATCATCCACCAGTAGGCCCAGGAGTAGTGACCGAACGCGCGATTGATGAAGGCGAAGCCTTCGTACGGGTTGGCCCCGTACCACGCGATGAAGAACTCCATCGAGTAGGCGTAGCCGACGATCGTGCCGGTCGCCAACGTGATCTTGCACATGCAGTCGATGTGATACTGCGTGATGAGATCCTGGAGCCCGTAGATCGCGCGCAGCGGCAGCATCAGCGTCAGCACCATGCCGAAGCCCGAGAAGATGGCGCCCGCGACGAAGTACGGCGGGAAGATCGTCGTGTGCCAGCCGGGCAG
>CALFZM010000300.1 GCA_937952235.1 uncultured Opitutia bacterium
TGGCTCGCGCGCGCCACTGTGGATCCGCAACACCGCCGCCACCGGGCTCGAACCCGGCGGTGCGTTTCTCGACCGTCTGCTCGACGCCTCCTTTCTCACCGGCGGGCTGCTCTGCGACGGCGCGGGGGATTTCGTCAGCATCGAGACCGAGCCCGATCCCGCCCGGGCGACCCAGCTGGCCTACAACGTCCTCCAAGGCGCCGGCGCGCGCAGCTCCAAGACCGAGTTCGTCGCCTGCCCGAGCTGCGGCCGCACGCTCTTCGACCTGCAGACGACGACCCAGCGCATCCGCGCGCAGACCGGGCACCTCAAGGGCGTCAAGATCGCCATCATGGGCTGCATCGTGAACGGACCCGGCGAGATGGCCGACGCCGATTTCGGCTACGTCGGCGGCGCACCCGGCAAGATCAACCTCTACGTGGGCAAGACCTGCGTGCAGTACAACATCCCCGAGGCCGAGGCGGACTCCCGCCTGATCGCCCTCATCCGGGAGCACGGGCGGTGGGTGGAGCCTCCGCCCGTCACCCCCTGATCCGGGGATGTATTCGAAATTCTGCTGCCGTCACCTGTCCGTAACCCGGGCGCCCTCCGGCAGCCCGGCTTCCGAAGCCGCCCCGCGGCCGATGTAGCGCCGTCGCCGATACGTAATTCCCCCCCCCTGCTTCCCGCGCCTGAATTCGGGCGGTCAACGCAACGAAAAAACGGAAAAAGTTTCCCCCAAATCCGTGTTAACAACTTGTGGGAAAGTTCGCCTTGAAATGGTTTTTGCGTTCTCAGTTACTCCGCCCTCTTCAAGTTTCCGCTGCGCCTTCGCTTCGCTCTTTTCCATGTCGCCTGCCACCCACCCCGGCGACGCCTCGCTGTAACACTCCCAATAAACGTTCGCCGCCAAATATTTAGGATGCACCCACTCCTATCCCCTTTTTACGCCATGGCGGCGCTCCCTCCCTTTCGTTACTGCGTGCCGTCGCTTGCCAAGTCCCGCCGACATGTCGAAGGAGCCCAACCGGGCGCTATGTGAATAAATCCGCTTCCTTCCGCCTTACATGTCTTCCTCGATCCTCACGCCGAACCTCTGGGAGACGGTGAAGTGCGACTTCAAGTCGCTCTTTCCCGAAGATGTTTTTCAGATGTGGTTCGAACCGGTGGTATGCCTCGAGGCGACGGCCGACAGCATGACGCTCGGGGTCCCCAACGACTTCGCCGCGATCTGGATTCACGACAACTATCTCGACCTCATCACCCAGCGGCTGAGGCTCACCGCCGGCCGGATGGTCAATGTCACGCTGCGGAAGACCGAGGGTCCCGCGCGGGGCAATGGCACGGGTGTGCCGCATGCCACCCCGCGGCAGGGAAACGAAGCCTCCGCCCGCGCCCGGGTCATGGCGCCCCGCCGCGGCTCGCGGCTCGACGATCGCGGTCCGGCCGCCGGCTCGCTCAATCCGCGCAACACCTTCGAGACGTTCGTCGTCGGCTCCAACAACCAGATGGCGCACGCCGCCTCCCTGGCGGTGGCACAAGCGCCCGCCCAGGCGTACAATCCGCTTTTCCTCTACGGTGAGACCGGGCTCGGCAAGACCCACCTGATGCACGCCATCGGGCACACCATCATCCGGCACAACCCGGATGCGCGGGTCGCGTACCTCTCCACCGAGAAGTTCACCAACGAGTTCATCCAGGCGCTGCAGGAGAACAGCCTCACTCGCTTCCGCCAGCGCTACCGGCACGCCGACGTGCTGCTGCTCGATGACGTGCAGTTTCTTGCCGGCAAGGAGCGCATCCAGGAGGAGTTCTTCCACACCTTCAACGACCTGTTCGAATCGGGAAAACAGATCGTCCTCACCAGCGACCGCCGCGCCAGCGAGATCCAGAAGCTCGAATCGCGCCTCATCTCCCGTTTCGAGTGGGGACTGCCGGCCGACATCCAGGCCCCGGATCTCGAAACCCGCCTCGCCATCCTGCGCACCAAGGCGCAGTCCCTCAACTGCCAGTTGCCGGACCAGATCCTTAACTTTATCGCGCAGAACATCACGCGCAACATCCGCCGGCTCGAGGGAGCCCTGCTGAAGGTCTCGAGCTACTCGGCGCTGACGCAAAAGCCGCTCGACCTCCCCACCGCGGAGAAGCTGTTGCAGGACGTGCTGATGGAGCAGGCCCAGAACATCCTCACCATCGATACGATCCAGAAGCGCGTCTCCGATCATTTTCAGCTTCGCCTCAGCGACATGACCAGCCGTCGCCGGCCCAATAACATCGCCATCCCCCGTCAGATCGCGATGTACCTCGCCCGCACGCTCACCAAGCACTCGCTGCAGGAGATCGGCGAAGCCTTTGGCGGGCGCGATCACGGCACCGTCATCCACGCCTGCCGCGCCGTCGACAACATGATCGAGCAGGACGCCACCACCCGCGGCAGCGTGGAGTTCCTGAAGACGCAGCTCTCGAAGTGAGGCGGGCGAGGCGGCCGCGGGCTGCCGGGGAGAGGGAGCGGGCAGGCTTCCGGGGGTGGCCCCCGGCGCGGAGGAGGACCGTCGCGGGTCGCCCCTCGACTTGAGACTTTTCTCCTTCTACGTCACCTTCCACTCCTTGTCTCCCATGTCCCTCACCTCCGAGCAGAAAGCCGCGGTCGCTTCCTGGGTCGCCGCCGGCGACAACCTGTCCACGGTCCAGAAGAAGCTCACGGAGCTCTTCAAGCTGTCGCTCACCTACCGCGACGTGCGATTCCTGGTGGACGATCTCGACCTCCAGTTGAAGGACGCCGCGCCCAAGACCGACACGAGCGACGTCACCAAGGCGGCACCGCCCCCTCCCCCACCCGCTGCGGGTCAGCCCGGCGCGCGGCCGGCCCCGGCAACGGAAGCGGAGCTGGAGGAAGACGATTTGCCCGGCGCGCCCGAGGGTGCGATGGGTGACGAAGGGGAGAACGGCGACGGCGCTTTCCCCGACGAAGCCGATGCCCCCGCCAGCGTGAGCGTGGAGGTCGACAATGTCACCCTGATCCCCGGCGCCCTCGCCAGCGGCAGCGTGACCTTCAGCGATGGCGTCACCGGCAAGTGGATCGTCGACCAGTATGGCCGGCCGGGCTTCACCGAGGTGAGCCAGCCCGGCTACCGCCCGAAACCGGGCGATGCCCAGTCGTTCATGCAGCAGCTCAGCCGGGCGCTGCAGCAGCGCGGATTCTGAGCCAACGACGTGCCAGGTGGAGCCGCCTGTCCCCAGGCGGCTGACGCTTGATGGACCGGTCCACAGCGGTTTGAAGACAAGCCGCTCAACCCTCGGCTGACGCGGGCTGCATCCTGACCATCCCCTTCATCCTGTCTCTCAACCTCATTCGCGCGCTCAAGCTCCGTCCCGAGCGCGTTTTTTCTTGGGCAGGATGAACAGGATCGCTGGTGGAGCCGCCTGTCCCCAGGCGGCTGACCTTCGGCAGCTCCGCCCGCTGCGGCCCGAGGACAAGCCGATGTCCCTTCCCGCGGGGCTTCTTCAGCGGTGACCTGAAGGCCCACTCCGTGGGCTCCGCCTCAGCTCCCGAGCAGCGCGAGCAGCCCGGCTTCGTCGAGGACGGGCACGTTCAAGGTCCGCGCCTTCTCCAGCTTCGAACCGGCTTCCTCGCCGGCCACCACGTAGTGGGTCTTCTTGCTGACGCTCCCGCTCACTTTCCCGCCGGCCGCCTCGATCCGGGCGGTCGCCTCCTCGCGGGAAAGGGTCGGCAGCGTTCCGGTGAGGACGAAGGTCTTGCCGGACAGCGCACGGCCGCCCGCGGCGGGCGGCGCAGGCTCCAGCCCGGCCGCCTGCAGGTCGGCCAGCAGCGCACGGTTCGCCGGATCGGCAAACCACGCTCCCACGGCCCCCGCCGTCTTCTCGCCGAATCCTTCCACGCGCACCAGGTCCGCCTCGGAGGCCGCAGCCAGCGCCTCCAGCGAGCGGAATGTCCGCGCGAGGTCCTTCGCCGCGGCGGCGCCAACCTGGGGAATGCCGAGACCGTACACCACCCGCCAGAGGTCCGCCTTCCGGCTCGCGGCAATGCCCGCGATGAGGTTCGCGGCCCAGACCTCACCGGATTTCTTCAACGGCAGCAGGTCCTCCACCTTCAACCGGTAGATGTCGGCCATCGTGCGGATCAGCCCGCGCTCCAGCAGCAAAGCCACCATCTCCTCGCCCAGCCCCTCGATGTCCACGCCGCCCTTCGACGCAAAGTGCTCGATGCGGCGGCGGATCTTCTCCGGGCACTGCGGATTCGGACACCGCCACACCACCTCGCCCTCCCCGCGCGCCGCTTCGGTCTGACAAACGGGGCAATGCCGGGGAAACGCATACGGCGCACTGCCCGCGGGACGCTTCTCGAGCAGCACCGCGACGACGGCGGGAATGATCTCGCCGGCCTTCTCCACCAGCACCGCGTCGCCGACCCGCACGTCCTTCCGCGCGATCTCGTCGGCATTGTGCAGCGTGGCCCGCTTCACCGTGGTGCCGGCGAGAAACACCGGCTCGAGCTCGGCGACCGGCGTCAGCGCCCCCGTGCGCCCGACCTGGATCGTGATGTCGCGCACGCGCGTCTCGGCGCGATCGGGCGCGAACTTGTAGGCGCAGGCCCACCGCGGCGAGAGCTTGCGCGCCGCCTCGACCCGGCCGTCCGCCGACATGCCCCGGTATCCGATCTTCGGATGCCGCTGCTGCGCGAAGGCATCGAGCTTCACCACGGCGCCGTCCGTGCCGTAGGGAAACCCGCGCCGCACCCGGTCCAGCTCGCCGATCGCGGCCCAGACCGCGTCGATCCCGCGCACGCTCCAGAACCTCTCCACCACCGGCAGGCCCCAGGCCTCGAGCTGACGCCGGTACGCCGTCTGCGCGTCAACGACCTCGGGTTCGCACCAACCCAGCCCGTAGCAGACGATCTCCAGCCGTCGCTCCGCCACGAACCGCGCGTCGAGCGCCTTCAGCGTGCCGGCCGCGAGGTTGCGCGGATTCGCGTACGGCGGCTCTCCCGCCTCCTCCTGCTGCTGGTTGATCCGGCGAAACTCCTCCTCGCGCAGGTAGATCTCCCCGCGGATCTCGATGATCGCCGGCACCGGCGTTCCTTTCAGCGCGTGGGGCAGGCCGCGGATCGTGCGGACGTTGGCCGTGACGTCGTCGCCCTCCTCGCCATCACCGCGCGTCACCGCCCGGACGAGCCGGCCTTGCTCGTAGGTGAGGCTCACGGCCACGCCGTCCACCTTGGGCTCGACCGTGTAGGCGAGCTGCTCGTCCCCGAGCACTTTCGCCAGCCGGGCATGAAACTCCCGCAGCTCGGCCTCATCGTAGGTGTTGTCGAGCGTCGTCATCGCCTGCCGGTGTTTCGCGCGGGCGAAACCCTCCGTGCGGTCGTCGCCGACGCGCTGCGTCGGCGTCTCGCCCCCCGCCGCCCGCGCCGCTTCCGGAAACAGACGCTCGAGGTCGGAGAGCTCCTCCTTCAACCGGTCGTAGTCGTAGTCGGCGATCTCCGGCTGCGCCCGACGATAATAGAGCTCGTCGTGGCGCGCGACGGTGGCGCGCAGCTCGGCAATGCGTCGTTGGGCCTCGGCGGGGGACATCGGCCGCAGTGTTGCGGTGAACCCGTTCCAGTCCAGCCCGCGCCGCGCGAAGCGGCGGAGAAAGGCGTCGTCCGCCCGGAGGCTTCACGCGGGTGCGTCGTGCGCGCGGCTGGAGCCCGTCGCCGGAAAAGTTTTTGCCGGGAATGCTCCGCCCGGACTCGACAGGGCCGCGCGTCGCACAATCGTCGCACCCGCGCACCGTTCCCGCCGGCGCGATGCACCCTCCCATGGACGGAATCGGCCTCATTCAAGACCTCGCCATCGTGCTGCTCGCCGCCGGCATCACCGGGACGCTCTGCCGGCGGCTCGGGTTGTCCGTGATCGTTGGATACCTGGTCGCCGGCACGATCATCGGGCCGTACACGCCGCCGTTCTCGTTCGTCCAGGACGTGGGCCGGATCCAAACGCTGTCGCAGGTGGGGCTGGTGTTTCTCATGTTCGCGATCGGGCTGGGCCTGAGCCTGAGCAAGCTTGGCCGGATGGGCGGCGGGACGCTGGCGGCGACGGCGCTCGGCGCCTTTTTCATGCTGCTGCTGACCCGCGCCCTGGGCATGGCGGTCGGATGGACGCCGTCGCAGGCCCTGTTCCTCGCGGCGATGTTCATGGTGTCGTCGTCGGCCGTGATCGCGAAGATCATCCAGGAGCAAAACCTCGGGCATGACCGCGCCGGGCAGCTCGCGCTCGGCGTCACGGTGCTCGAGGATATCGTGGCGGTGATCATGCTGACGATCCTGGGCGCGCAGGCCCAGGGCGGCGGTGGGGAAAAGGTCAGCACCGTGCTCACGACCATGACCGCGTTCGTGGTCCTGCTGGTTGGCGCCGGGCTGCTGATGGTGCCGCGCCTGATGCGCCGGCTCGAGGCCCGCGCCGATCCCGAGCTGCAGACGATCATCGTCGCCGGGTTGCTCTTCCTGCTCGCGCTGATCGCGGTGAAGGCCGGCTATTCGCTCGCGCTCGGAGCGTTCCTGCTCGGGGCCATCGTGGCCGAGATCCCGCAGAAGGGTGCGGTGGAGCGCGCCTTCACCGGCATGCGGGACCTGTTCAGCAGCGTGTTCTTCGTCTCGATCGGGATGATGATCGACCTGAAGCTCGTGCTGCCCGTCTGGCCGATGATCCTCGGGCTCATGGTCTTCGTGGTCGTCGGGCGTTCGCTCGCGCTGGGCCTGGCCCTCATCCTCTGCGGCATGCGGCCGCGGGAGGCGCGCCGGGCCGGACTGCTGCTCACGCCGCTGGGGGAATTCACGTTCATCATCGCCCAGCTCGGCGTCGGCGCCGCGATCCTGCCGGCGAGCTATTATCCCATGGCGGTCGGGGTCTCGATCCTCACGGTGCTCGTCGTCCCCCTCGTCAACCGTTACGCCGGGCCGATCCTGACGCTGGCGGAGCGGATCGAGCCGCGCTGGATCACGCGGACGCTCGATGCCTACCACGGCTGGATCGGGCACGTGCAGTCGCAGCCCACGCGCTCGCTGGCCTGGAAGCTCACCCGTGGCAGGCT
Source organism: uncultured Opitutia bacterium (assembly GCA_937952235.1). Lineage (GTDB taxonomy): Bacteria > Verrucomicrobiota > Verrucomicrobiia > Opitutales > Opitutaceae > ER46. The sequence continues at coordinate 7,069 of CALFZM010000300.1, forward strand.
GCTCCAGACCGGCGTGGAGCTGCTGTTCGCCACCGGCGTGATGCTGTTCGCGCCGCCGCTGCTGGTGCGGCTGCAGGAGAACGCCGCCACTTTCGGGCTCGAGGCGCAGACGCTCGGCTGGATTTTCTGGAGCGTCATCGGCGTGATCGTGCTCGTGCCGGTCGTGGCCGTCTGGCGCAACCTCGCCGCGATCGCGATGATCGTGGGCGAGAGCGTCGGCAGCGACACCCGGCTCTCCGCCGGCGTGGTGCGCAACACCCTGCAGGGCCTCGTCGCGATCGGCCTCGGCATCTGGTTCTATGCCCTCGTGCCGCTCAATCATCTCGGCATCTGGGGCTGGGTGGTCATCGGCGGAGCCGCCACCGTCGTCGTGGCGGTCTTTTCCCACAAGCTGATCTATTGGCACAGCCAGTGGCAGTCGACCGTCCGGGACGTGCTCGCCGAGGATCCCCGGGCCGCGACGGAGGCCGCCGCCGCCGCGGCGAAGGGCAAGCGGCTGCATGACCTCGAGCAGTGGCAGCTTCATCTCAGCGAAGTCGTGGTGCCCGACGCCGCGGCCTTCGGCGGGCAGACGCTTGCGCAGCTGTCGATCCCCGCCACGTTCGGTTGCGCGGTGCTGGAGCTCGAACGCAACGGGCATGTCATCACGGCGATCCGGCCGGACTTGCGCGTCTATCCCGGCGACAAGCTGCTGCTGCTCGGCACCACGGATCAACTGGCCCGCGCGCGCGAGTTTCTGCTGCGTTCCCAGCCCGCGGGCGACGAAGCGGCCGAGTTTCAAGGTTCCGTGCTCGAGACGTTCCTGATTCCCACCGGGCCGCATGCCGGCCGGTCGCTGGCGGAACTGAAGCTGGCCCAGATCACCGGCACGCGCGTGGTCGGCATCGACCGGCAGGGCCACAAGATCATCGCCCCCTCGGGAGCGGAATGCCTCGAACCCGGCGACAACGTGCTCGTCGCCGGCACGCTCTCCGAAATCAGGGCTTTCCGCCGCTGGCTGGCGGGCGGCGGGCTGTCGTCGTGACCGGCCGGCAATCAGCCGGACCCTGCCGCGGGCCTTGAAATCAACTCTGAAGAGGGCCGTCCTGAAAGGAGGAGCGGCTTGTCCTCAAGCCGCTGTGAATCGGTCCGTCTAACGTCAGCCGCCTGGGGACAGGCGGCTCCACCCTGCTGCTTCGTTCCGCAGCGGATGACTGGATGGGTTCATGCCGGGCTCGCGGCTCCGCCGAGAATCTTCTGTATCCGCGGAAGCCTCCTACTATCCGTCCCGCGGCACGGTTGCCATTTGCCGCCGGGCTCCGGCCGGCATCGAATGGCACCATGAGCTCCGCGTCCACGCCTTCGCCGGCCGCCCGCGCGCGCGTCCTCGCCCACCGCCCCCTGGTGCGCTCGTTGCAGCGCGCGTACTCCGCGGAACGGGCCGCCTCGCTCGCCTACATCGGGCATGCCGCTTCGCTGCGCGACCCGGCGGCCAAGGCGCGGATCAAGGCGATCGAGCAGGACGAATGGGATCACCGCCGCCATGTGCTCGGCATCCTGCAGCACTACGGCATCCCGGTCTCGCGGCGGTTCGAGATCCAATACTACTGGATCGGCCAGGTCATCGCCGCGAGCTGTCACGTCATCGGCTGGTTCATGCCCTACTTTTTCGCGGGCAAGCTCGAGAGCGGCAACGTGTGCGAATACTTCGTGATGATGCGGCACTTTCGGTCGCTCGGCATCCGGGAGCACGACGCCGTCCTGTACGAGATGGGCATGAAGGAGAAGGAGCACGAAATCTACTTCCTCGCGCAGGTGGAGCAGAGCCGGCTGCTGCCGTGGTTCGAGAAAGTGTTCGCCTGGGGCCGCGCCCGGAGCCGCAACGACGTCGACCTCGAACGGAAGTACGCGCTCGAGGACGGCCCGCTCTACTGCCCGCGGCAGGGCGGCGGGTCCGCCCGATAGACGTCGCTCCGCCCCTCACCCGCGCCGGCAAGCCATTCCCGGCCCTACGTCGCACGCGGCGCGCTCCCGGCCTCGCGCAGCAGCACCGCCAGGTCGAGCGCCGCCGTCCCCATCGCCAGGGTTCCATCGGCGGCCCGCGGCCACTGCGCCTCAGGCCGGTCCCAGTACAGTTCCACGCCATTGCCGTCGGGATCGCGCAGGTAGAGCGCCTCGCTCACCCCGTGGTCGGCCGCACCTTCCAGGCGCACGTCGTGCTCCATCAACCGGCGCAACGCATCGGCGAGCGCCGCGCGGGTCGGATACAGGATCGCCACGTGATAGAGCCCGGTCGTGCCGGGTGGAGGCGGCGACCCGCCGCGGCTTTCCCACGTGTTCAGCCCGAGGTGATGGTGGTAACCGCCCGCGGAAACGAACACGGCCTGTCGACCGTAACGCTGCGTGATCTCGAACCCCAGGACGCCGACGTAGAACGCCAGCGCGCGTTCGAGGTCGGCGACTTTGAGGTGCACATGGCCGATGCGGACCCCGGCATCGATCGGCCGGGCGGGAGCTGGAACGTTCATGCCGTCACGATGATCGCGACGGCCCCCGAAGCCAATCCGGAGCACGTCACGATTTCTCGCCGAGCCATTCGAGGTTGAACCGCGCCAGGCGGATGTCGCTGCGGGCCTCGTAGAGGCAGAGCACGGTACCGTCGGGCAGGACGGCGAGATCGGAGTACGCGGACGGCGCCGCATCGAGCGTCCGGTTGACCGGCCAGGTGCGGCCATCGTCGCGGCTGAGCTTGATCGAGAGATTCTGTCGCGCGCTCTTGCCACCGGGGGTGTCCGGCAGCGTGTGCGGGTTGGAGAACAACAGCAGCCCGGGGCGGGCCGGATGCGCCAGGATGCTGGCCATGCAGCGCGGCTCCCACAGTTGGTCGTGAAAGAAGGGAGTTTCCCAGCGGGTGGCACCGTCGGGTCCGATCGTGACGATCTTGCGGTTCTGCTTCGCCAGGCTGCGGGTCACCAGCATCACGCGACCGTCGGAGAGTTCCGTGAGCATCGTCTCGTTGGGGCTGGTGAATTCACCGGCATTGGGCACGGCGACCTCGCCCGCCTGCCAGGTCCGCCCCCGGTCGTCGCTGTAGATCGTACCGGCAGCGGCCGGGCCGTGGTCGCCGACCCCGCCGTACGCGAGCCAGATCGGTACGACCAGCCGGCCGGAACGAAGCTGGATGCCATGCCCCGGACCGGTGGCGATGACCTTCCAATCGTAGCGGCGGCGGAACGGCTCGAACGTCGCCGTGATCTCGACGGGGGCGCTCCACGTGACGCCGTCGTCGGTGCTCTGAAGGGCGAAGCAGCGCGCGTAATTCACGCAGTACAGAAACGTGATCGCACCCGTCGTGCGCTCCACGATGGCGACGGGGTTGTTGACCGTCTGCTCGCGCTCGCCGCCGGTTTTCTTGCGCGGATTGCCCTCGAGCCGCGGACCGCGGTGCGCGATCTGACGGGGTGCGTCCCAGGTGCGCCCACCGTCGACGGAACGTCGCAGGTGGACCTCGATCTCGCCCCAGTCGGAGCTGTTGTTTTTCCGTGCCTCGCAGTACGCGAGGATCGTGCCGCGGGGCGTCACGACGACGCCGGGAATGCGGTGGCGCGCGATGCCGTTGGACGGGGACGGAAAGACCTCGCTGAACTCGAGCAGGGGCGCGGCGCCGGCAGGCAAGGCAAGTGCGAGCAGGAGACCGGCAAGGTGCAGGGGGTGCATGGGCGGGGAAACGTGAGCCGCGAGCCGGCATGAACCGGGACAAGGCCGCTCCACGAGAGCAGCGCGCCCGCCCCCCTCAACCGCAAACGCGTGGTTCCCTCCTGCGACCAGCGTTCGACCCGCGCCCCGGGCCCGGAAACGAAAAATGCGCACCGCGAAATCACGATGCGCATCGGGGAAAATGGTCGGGCTGGTGAGATTCGAACTCAGCTAGGGCCTTTCCCAACCGCTGGCGACTCCAAGGAGAAAGGGAGCGTCGCCCGTGAGACACACACAAATTCGCACACACGCACACACACACGCCGCGCGCCGTGGCAGGAGGACGGAGATCCGCACGCCGGACGCAGCGCCCGCGTCGGCCGGACGCGCGCTCGAAAACCCCGACGGCGGCGAGCGCCCGGCACGCGCGTTGCGTGTCCTGCGTGCGCTGCGCGCTGCGCGTGCCAGGTGCGCCAGCGAGTCGAGGGGCCCCCTGACAGGTGAAGCGCGGCTGACGGGCAGCGACGGCGCGCCGTTAGGCGGCTCGGAGCGCGGCGGGGCGCGCGGCGTGACATCCGCTGCGACGCCCCCGAGCGAGTCGGGGACGGAGGTCCGAGGGGTAGCCCAACCCGCCCCGTTCCCAGCGGATCGGCCCTTCGGGACGTCGGCAGGCGGTCAACGCCCGCGCGCGGATGGCGCCGGACGGATGTCCGAATACGGGTTTGGGCCGCGCGGGCGGCGAGGTGGGCAGTGCGCGCGGAGCGCGCAGTGCCCCCGAGGCCGCCCTTTAGTCATTGTGCCATATCTCAAAAATGCACCCCCGCGCGAGACACTGAGTCGCGACGATGCGCAGCAGGTCGTTTCACCTTGCCAAGCGACCGATCACACTTTTTCTCGCCGGCCAACACCGGTTGTCGCCGGTCCATTAGTCGCAGAATCTTCTTTCCTTAATCCCCCCGAGGGAGCGGGACGCTCAAACGAGCGGTGGAAAGATGGAGGACGTGGTGGATGTGAGAAAGACGCGATACGAGCGGGCACCCTGCGGTGCCCGGTGACGTGTCGTAACTTCGAACCATCATGTACCTTCACCTTGAACTCAGAGTCTCCGGAGCTGCCTCAGCTCCTCACCGTCAACGAAGTGGGTCAGCGTCTCGGCCTCTGCCGCCGCAGCGTTGAACGCCTGATCGCCAGCCAGCAACTTCGCGCCTGCAAGATCGGGCGCGCCACCCGCATCGCCGTCGCCGAACTCGTCCGGTTCGTCAACGGCCTCCACCAAGGCCCGACCACAACGGGAGGTGCGTCGTGATCTGCTTCGTTTTCCGGCCCAGCCGGCGGATCAACGGCAAGGTTCATCGCGTTGCCAACTACTCGGGCAAGCTCCGGATGGCATGGGAATCGGGCTGTCCGCAGGTCATCGCCCTGCACACTCCGGACAAGAGGGAGGCCGTCCGGCTCCTCGACGCGATTCGGATCGAGCGCGAAAAGGAACACGCCGGCCTCCTTCCCCCTCGCGCAGCGCGGGAGGCCGCGAAACAGCCCTTGGCGGCCCTGCACGAGGCCTATCTGACCGGACTCCGCAGCACCGGCGTGTCGCCCGGGACGCTCGACAAGTACGCGAGCAACTTCCGGACGCTGGTAGCCGGAACGGGCTGGCGTTCGCTGGCGTGCGTTTCGGTGCGGTCCTTCAACGACTGGCGCGCCCGCAGCGACCTGGCTCCGAAGACGCTCAACGACGTGCTCAAGAACGCCTGCGGCTTCTTCCGCACGCTCGTCGCCCAGCGCGTGCTCCCGGAAGACCCGCTCGCGTCCGTGCGCCGGGTCGATACCCGGCTTGTGGAGCGGTTCCGGCGCGCCTTGGATGAGGACGAGCAACGCCGGCTGCTCGCCGTGGCCCCGCCCTTTCGCGCCGTGATCTACCTGCTGGTGCTCGTGACGGGCATCCGACGGAAGGAGCTCAACGAGCTCAAGGTGGGGGATTTCGTCTTCGACACCCCCGCCCCGTTCGTCCTGCTGCCCGCGTCGATCACGAAGAACAAGAAGCCAGCGCACATGCGGCTCCGTCCGCACGTCGTCGCCGCGGTGAAGTCGATCCTCCCCGACAGGCCTTTGCCGTCGGAGTGGGTCTTTCACAACCGGGTGCCGCGAATCTCCACGATCCGGCGCGACCTGGCGAAAGCCCGCATCGCTTTCGAGAACGAGCGCGGCCGGATCGACCTGCACGCCCTGCGCGTGACGTTCTGCACGAACCTGCTCAACGCCGGCGCCCACCCGCGCGTCGTCCAAGAGCTGATGCGCCACAGCGACATCAAGCTCACGATGAAGGTCTACACCGACCCGTCGCAGCTGCCGTTGGCGGCAGCGCTCGACACCTTGCCTATTCTGCACGTCGCCCCATCCGATGCAGACTCGGGAAGACCAAGCGCTCGCGCAACCGGGTAAAAGGCCAAAGGGAGCCGAACGGCGAGCGGCGCGAGCCGTTCGGCATTTGTCCTTTAATTGACAACGTTTGTGCCGAAGGCATTTATGCAGTCTGTATTCCGTGGCTGATCCCGAATCTCCAGCACAGTCGGCAACAAAGACACTCGTCTCCGATGCTCTCCACGGAACCTCAAAAACGAACGCAGACTCAATTCTGCGAGACGGATTTAGGGTGGGACGCCGAGGGTTTCTAGGTGAAGGCGTTTATTTTGCTCACGGGAACGATGCTGCAAAATACGCGAGAGATCACGCGGAAGGCCAAGTCAGGAAAGGCGAACTCGACAGGCCTCTCGCAATACTCTCTGCAACCTTGGAATTGGGTCACTGCATCGACCTCGAAAACCCAGACCATCTCTCTACTGTGTCCCAGATCATCGATATGCTCCGGGCGAAAACCAAGAAGGATTACAC
>CALFZM010000301.1 GCA_937952235.1 uncultured Opitutia bacterium
CGGCTGACGTGCGACGGACCGGTCCGCAGCAGCTTGAGGACAAGCTGCTCCACCTTTCCGTGCGGCCGTTTTCAGCGTTGATTTGAAGGCCAGCGGCCTTGTCCCGACGGAGCGGGGCTGCGCCTCCTGGGAAACAAAAAGCCCCGGCATCGCTGCCGGGGCTTGGAGGTTGAACCAATGAGAAGCAACGGGCTCAGTTGCCCTGCTTCTTCTTCTTCGCCGCTTTCGCCTTCTCGACGTCGGCCTGGAGTTCGGCCTGCTCGTCGGGATCGAGCTTACCATTCTTGTTCTTGTCGTACTTCTTCAGGTCGGCTGCCGCCTTCTTGGCCTTCTTCGCTGCCTTCTCGGCATCGTCGGCGGCCTGAACGGCGGGAACCGTCACCGCGAAGGCAACGGCAAGCATGCTGGCAATCAGCGTGAGTTTCGAGGCTGGTTTTTTCATGGGCAAAACGAGTCTGACCTGAGGCGGCGGCGAACGCCAGAAGGTTTACACCCCGTTTACGAGGTGAACCGCCACTTTATCAAGTCGCTTGTAGGAAAGCATTTCCGGCGACATCGACCCGAGCGCCCGCTTCAGGCCTGGCCCGGCGGGCCCGCGCAGCACCGCGTCGAGCGGATGCAGCGCGATGCGAATGCCGAAGACGATTCCGCGGGTTTCCGGCAGCGCGACGAGGGCCTGGTGTTCGACGCGCAGCCACCATGCAGACGGTTCGACCGGAGGTTCCGGCGGCGGAATGTTGCGCGCCGGGTGGAGGTTGAGCTCAGGGCTCGCGGCGATGCCCCAGTTGTCGCGCCGGTAAGCCGCGCCCGGCTTGAGGGCACCGAGGAACTGGCGGATCGCCGGCCCGATGGCCGCGTTCAATCCGGGCACGACGCCGTGGATCGCGTCGAGCGTTTGACCCAGTTTTTCCTCCAGGGCCCAGCCTGTGGGAAAGCACAAGGCGCCTCCGCGCAGGCGAAAGTCGCCGGCTTCGTCCCGCGCCAGGAAAAGGACGTCGGGCTCGAGCGCGCGACCGATCGCGGCCGCGGTGGGAGCCAGCGGCGGCAGGCTCCAGTCTCCGAGGCAGCGCACAAATTCCGCCACGAGCGGCTCGAAGCCGGGGGCGAGCGCGGCGTAACGCCCGGGCGCAGTGTCGAGCCAGCGTCGCCGCTCCGCCAGAATGGCGCCGGTGGCATCCTGCGCCGCGAAAAACTCCTCCGGGCGCTCGCGTCGGAGCGTCAGGTGATGGCGGTGGTCGCCATCGGGAAACAAATCCTCGAGGCGCATCGGCGGAAGCTCAGGGGCGAACGACGAGCTGCGTGCGGCGTTCCCGCACCAGCCGCGCGCGGGCGAAGGCCGCGAGCTCGGAGACCGTGACGGCATCGACGCGCGCGTCGTAATTGCGCCAGTCGTTGGCCGGTAGCCCCTGCAGCACGTTGAGCCCGGCCTGCATGGCGCGCGCGGAATTGGTCTGCAGACTCTGGCGGCGCGCGGCCTTGAGGCGCGTCTGGCAGCGAAGCAGCTCCGCAGCGGCGATGTCGCCCGCCTGGACGCGCGCGATCTCGGCGTCGATTTCGGCGATCACCTCGGTCTCCCGGTCCGGCTGGGTGCCGGCCATGAAGTAGAACATGCCGGTGTCGAGCCCGACCACGCGGCCGGAGCGGACAAAGTAAGCCAGCCCCTTCTCCTCCCGCACGCGCTCGAAGAGGTGGGAGGCCATGCCGCTGAACAGTTCGTCGATCACCTCGCTGAGATAGAAGTCTGGGTCGTTGACGGCCGGTCCCGGAAACGCCTGGAGCACGACCGCCTGTTCGCGGGGCTCGCGCTCGACGAACTCGCCGCGGAGTGCGGGCAGCGCGGCCGGCGGTGGTTGCACGGCGCGCGGGGGAGGCGACTTCGCGGCCGGCACGCGGGCGAGCAGCCGCCGAAGCCGGGGTGCCAGCCGGGCGGGATCGAAGTCGCCGGCGACGGCGAACACGACGTTGGGCCCGACGGAGAGCTTGCGGTGCAGCGCCGCCAGGTCGGCGGGCGTGAGGGCGTTCACGCCCGCCACGTCGCCCTGCGCGTCGAGCGCGAGCGCGTGGGCGCCGAAAAATTTTGCGCGCAGCCGCTTGCGGGCGAGTGTGACCACGTCGTCGTCGTCCTGCCGCAGCCCGGCGACCTGCGCCTCGCGCTCGAGCTGCACGGAGGCCGGCTTGAACGCGGGCTCGAACAGGGCGTCACCGAGGACACTCAACGCGCGATCGACGTCGGGCGGCAGGACCTCCGCGGCGAGGCCGATGCTGTTGTTGCCGGAGAAGGGGAAGAACGAACCGCCCACCTCCTCGATGTGGTGCGCGACGGCCGCGGCGGAACGGCGCCGCGTGTCCTTCGTGAGCATGGTGGCCAGAAGCGCCGTCGCGCCGCGCCGCGCCGGATCCTCGTAGAGGGGGCCGCCCTCCATGAGCAGGCGGAGGTGGAGGTTCGGCAACCGGCGATCCGGCTGCAGGAGCAGGCGCGTGCCGTTGGGCAGCACCTCGACGGTGAAATCGGCGGCGCCGGCGGGAGTGGCGACGCCGTCGGTGAAGCGCGGCGCGGCGGCCGCCGGGTTGAGCGAGACGGTCGTGAGCCGCGCGGCGACGAGGTACCGACGGAGCACGCGCTGCACGCCCGCCGGACGCGCCTGCCCGAGCACGGCAAAGAACGTGCGGCTGTGATCGAGGTCGCCGACGACGACCTCCGCCACGCCCAGGCGCGCGGCCTGGCCGCTCATGGTCTTGCGCGAATTGATCTCGCCCACGACCAGTTGCCGGACCGCCTTCGCGAGCTGGCCGGCACGGAAGCCCTGCGAGGCGCAGCGATCGAGCGTGCGCCGGATGGCGGCTTCGGCCGCCGCGCGCTTGTCCGCCTCGCAGGTGAACGTGATGCAGAACAGGCCCGAACTCCCGGGGTTCCAGGCCGACGCATCGATCGAGTGCACGAGCCCGGCGCGCTCGCGGATCTCCTGCCAGAGGATCGAGCTGTCGCCATTGCCCAGCACCATCGCCAGCAGTTCGAGCAGGGGCGCGTCCTCGTGTGCGAGGCCCGGTATCGGCCAGGTGAGCACGCCCCGCGTCAGCTCGACGTCCTCGTAGCGATGCTCGGTGCGGGGCGCGAGCTGCAACGGCTCGTCCGGCACGAGGACGGGCGCGAGCCGCACGCGGGGGGCACGGCCGAAATGCTCCTCCACCTGCCGGCGGGTCGCGGCCGGGTCGACGTCGCCCACCACGACCACGACGAGGTTGTTGGGCACGTATCGGGATTGATAATATGCGAGCAGGTCGTCTCGGGACACGGCCGAGAACACGTCCTGGTGCCCGATGATCGGCTGCCGGTAGGGATGTTCGCGAAAGGCGGTGGCGAAGACCGCCTCCCACAGCCGGTTGTCCGGATCGTCGCGCGTCATCGCGATCTCGCGCAGGATCACGTCGCGCTCCTTGGTGACTTCCTCCGCGGGCAGCGTCGAATGCAGCACCGCGTCGGCGAGCAGGTCGAGCGCCACGCCCGTGTGTTCGCTGGGCAGGTCGATATAGTAAACCGTGCGATCGAACGTCGTGTAGGCGTTGATGTAGCCACCGTGGGCCTGGACCGTCGCGCTGATTTCCCGGCCCGCGCGTCGCCCCGTGCCCTTGAAAAGCATGTGCTCGAGGTAGTGCGACAGGCCCGCACCCAAGTGGGCGCCCTCATGCACGCTGCCCGTCCTGACCCAGACCTGCACGGAGGCGAGCGCGGCGGAAGGGTCGCGTTTGACGATGAGGGTGGCGCCGTTGGCGAGCACGGTGCGCTCGACCGGCTCGCGCCAGAAGGCGTCGAGCAGACGAAGATCAGCGGCGGCAGTGGGCGTCTTGGGCATGGGCGAAAACTTCATCCGGGCGAACCGGGGCGGCAACGGGAGCGAGCGGGAAAGCGCGCCTTCCCGCGGCCAACGGCAGGCACCAGAACCGCATCGGGCCGCGACACCCGCGGGGATGGTCCGGCTGCTTCAAGCGGTACCGAACGCCTCCGCCGCCGAGGTGCCCCGCGGGGGACGCGACGGCTGGAACGGTTTCACGAAAGCCTCGTCGAAATCGAACGTGTCGGCAAAATCCTCCGGACGATCGCTCTCGGTCTTGGAGAAGACGTTGTACTCGATCAAATTGAAGACGATGTCTCCGAAGTCGCGACAGCGCGTCACGCCCCACGCGTTCAGCACGGTCTTGGCCAGCGGCCCGAACTGGTCGAGGGCGTACACGCGGAGGCCGTCGAGCAGCTCCGGCCCCGTCACGTGACGGGATTTCTCGGCCCGGGGCGCATCCTTCTTCCGCAACTCCTTGACCGTGTGATCAAGGCCCAAGCGAACGAACTCGTATGCGCGGCGGTCGAAGCGCGAGTCCTCCTTGCAGATCAGGGCGACGATTTCGCTGAATTCCGGGTTTTGCATGCCAGCGCCAGCATGTTGGCACACCGGCGCAGACCGCGCAATCCCCCACTCGGTCACGGGGACGCTTCGTGCTATTTCCCTAGGCAATCTGCTGGCAGTTTCCCTAGGAAGCGTCATAATGGTGTAAAAGATGACGGCGCCCCAACCGTTGCACTACCCCCCGGCCGGCATTGGGAAGAGCGCCAAAGCGCCCGGCCCGGTCGAGCTCGCCACCGCCCGGCTGCGGTCTGCCGGCCTGCGCATCACGCAGCCCCGCATCGCAATCCTGACCGTCCTGAGCCGGCGGGAACAACCGATCAGCATCGAGCAGATCCACGGCCTGGTGGGGCCCGCCAACTGCGACCTCGTGACGGTGTATCGCTGCATGACGGCGTTCGAGGAGATCGGCCTGGTGCGGCGGGCCTTCTTTCACGATGGGACGGCTCTCTACGAAATGGCCCTGGGGCGGCCCGCGCGATACCATGTCGTCTGCAAACGGACCAACCAGGTGATGGAGCTGGATGTGGCCACGGCCGAAGCCGTGCGGCGGGCAGTCGAAGCGGTGGAGGCGGACCTGACGGCCCGCGGTTTCACCCACCTCGGGCATATCGTCGAGTTCTTCGGCATCTCGCCCACCAAGCCGGCCGGCGAATGCACCTGAGCGCGCTTCCGCCCGCCTGACGGCGCGTCAGAAGCGCGCGTGCCGCAGCAGGAACTCCACCACGGGAGCCGGATCTTCGAGACTGTGCGGATGGTGACCGACGCCCGGTTTCATGATCACCTGGATCGTGCCGCCGAGCTCGCGGTATTTCCGCTCCAACACCGCCGTGTTCTCCGCCACGGGCACGACCGTGTCGGCGTCGCCGCACACCACGATTGCCGGCACGGCGCGGGCGAATGCGGCGACCCGATCGATCGGATTGCCGCGAAACGTCGCCAGCGTCTGCTCGGTGAGGCCGTAGGCCTCGAGGCACTCGGCCCATTCCTTCGACGAGCGATCGCGCCCGGGCCAGCTCCGGATATCCAGTACCGGCGCATCCAGGTAAAGCGCCGCCACGCGCGAGGGATGCGTCGCCGCGAAATTGGCCGCATAGAGACCCCCGCGGCTGAAGCCCTCCAGGACGACGCGTGGGGAAAGTGCCGCCTGGGCCACGACGTGCGCGTAGAACTGCCCGAAGATGCGCATCGCGCGAGGCCCGCCGTACAGGTTCTTCGCATCGATGTAAGCGACGTGCCATCCGCGCGCGAGCAGCGCCAGGTCAACCTGCGGCTGATGGCCGAAAAACTCCGTGCGCCAGATCCAGGGCCGGCCAGGAGCCGCCTCCGCGGGCAGCACCAGGATGCCGGCCCGGCCTTCGAGCGTGAAATCGAGGCGGTCGAAACCGTTCCACTTCGACAAGGCGTTGGCGGCGCCGGTCTCGGCGGCCGGTGCCGCGGGGCAGCATGCTGCAAGCAGGACGATCACCAGGGGCAGGAGTCGCGGAAGGTGCACAGTGACCCAACCTTCGCGGGGTCCGAGGCAAGGCAAGTGCGAAGGTGACTTTGAGGCGCTCCCCTGACGGGAAAGTCAGGCAGCCCGGATCGACCGCCTCTCTCGCTCAACCTACCTCTGCGGCAAGACTTGCGCACGGATTCGTGCCCCCAGACGCTTTCGTGCAACACGCCGCCGTGCGGCGTCGTCGTTGAATTGCTCATGCCACGTCGCGTTTCTCCGCCCTCCCGCCGCCTCTTCCGAATCGCGCTGGCTGCAGGCTGCGTCCTGCTCGCGGCGAGCCAGCCCGCCCCGGCCGCCCCTTACATCTCCGAGTTCATGGCGAGCAATGCGGCGACGTTGTTCGACGCGGATCGCGACACGCCGGATTGGGTCGAACTCCACAATCCCGACGCAGTACCGGCGAGCCTCGCGGGATGGTACCTCACCGATTCCGCCTCCAACCGCACGCGCTGGCAGTTTCCCGCCGTCACCCTCCCTCCGGGCGGATACCTCGTCGTGTTCGCCTCCGACAAGAACCGCCGGGACCCCGCTCGCGATCTCCACACCAATTTCGCCCTGGCGGCGGACGGCGAGTACCTCGCCCTGGTGCAGCCGGACGGCGTCACCGTGGCGTCGGAGTTCGCGCCGACGTTCCCCCCCCAGACCCCCGACGTTTCCTACGGCCAGAACCCGGCCGCGTCGGGGCCCGGGCTGAAGGGCTACTTTCGCCAGCCCACGCCCGGCGCGGCCAATGGCACGCCCGAGTCCGCCACCCTCGCCACTCGCGTGCGTTTTTCGCGGCCCTCCGGTCCCTTCGCGGCGCCCTTCCTGCTCGAACTGACGGGTGCCGGGGCAGGTCAGCACATCCGTTACGTGACGATTCCGGCCGGGGAAACGGGCGCGGTGGCGCCGGAGCCGACGGAGTCCTCCCCGCGCTACAGCGGCCCCATCGCGGTCAATGGACCGGTCCTCTTTCGCGCCGCCATTTTCAACGACGACCTCCGCGGCCGCGGGCTCTCGAGCACGGCGCACTATGTGCCCCTGGCGGCGGGAGCCGGGGGGCTCGCAGACTTTTCGACGCGCCTGCCCGTCCTGGTACTCGACTGGCACGGGCGCGGCGCGATCGGCAAGGAGGATGGAGAGCAGCCCGCCTGGCTCTATGGCTGGCCCGGCCGTTCCCCCGCGGGCGCGCCGTTGGCCACCGGGCCCGAGTTCATCGCGCCCGTGCTGGCAGGGGTGCGCGGCTCTTCCTCGGCAAACTTTCCCAAGCAGAGCTTCAACGTCGATTTCGTGAACGATCTCGGCCAGTCCACCGGCCTGTCGCTTTTCGGCTCCGCTGTCTTCGACGAATGGGCGCTCGTGGGCCCCTGGCTTTACGACCCGTCCCTGATCCGGAACGCGGTGATCTATGCCCTCAGCAACCGCATCGGCCGGTGGGCGCCGCGGACGCAGCCGGTCGAGTTGTTTCTCCACCCGGAAGGCGGGGCCCTCGACGCAGCCACCTATGCGGGCGTGTACCAGCTGACTGACAAGATCGATCTGCATCCGAGCCGCCTTGCGCTCGACCGGATGGCGTCCAACGCCACCGCAGCGTCCGCCATCACGGGCGGTTATGTGCTCAAGATCGACGCGCCCGATCCCGACGAATACAGTTGGAAGACCACCGGCGGCCTCGATCCCGACACGCAGTCGTCCGTGGTCGTCACCTCGCCGAAGGCCGCGCGGCTGTCGGAGGCCCAGCGCACGTACATCCGTGACTACGTGCAGCGGATGGAGGACGCGCTCCATGCCGACCAGGCCACCGGCTGGCGCACCCGGCGCTACCTCGAGTACCTCGACCGCGCCTCCTGGGTCGATCACCACCTGCTCAACACCTTTGCCTCCAACCCCGACGCCTTCGAACGCAGCGCGTATTTCCACAAGCCCCGCGGCGACAAGCTGCAGGCCGGACCCATCTGGGACTTCGATCGTGCGATGGGCTCCCATTGGGACGAGCGCTCCTTCCGCTACGATCTCTGGTACGGAGAGGGCGCGGTGCAGCCGTGGTATTTCGGGTGGTGGGGTGTCATCGCGACCGATCCCGAATTCATGCAGGACTGGGTCGACCGCTGGCAGGAATTGCGCCGTGGCGCGCTGGGCGATTCCGCGCTCGGCGAACTCGTCGACACGCTCGCCGCGGGGGTCGGCGCGGAAGCCGCCGCGCGGGACGCGGATCGCTGGCCGGACAACGTCAGCCTCGCCGGAGGTACATACGCGGGCGAAATCGCCCACCTGCGCAACTGGCTGGTCGAGCGCGGGCGCTGGATCGACGCGCAGTTCGTGCCGCCTCCCGTGGTCACCGAGACCGGGACGACGCTGCGGCTCGCGCCCGCCGCGAATACGGAGGTGATCTACACCACCGACGGATCGGATCCCCGTTCGGTCGGGGGAGAGATCGCACCCAACGCGCGGGTCGCCACCAGCGCGGTGACGTTGCCCGCGGCGACCAACCTCCATGCGCGCAGCTACCGCGCGTCGGCGCGCGACGCATTTCCCGGCAGCCCCTGGAGCAGCGCCGTCGGCACCGCCGCCTCGTCCCCGCTTCGCCCCGCCTCCCGGGTGGCCAATCTTTCCAGCCGGGGCCAGGTCGGGAGCGGCGAGAACTCCCTGATCGCGGGCGTCGTCGTGTCGGATGCCGCCACCAAGCGGTATCTCGTTCGCGCCATCGGACCCGGGCTCACGCAGTTCGGCACCTCCGGCGTGGTCGCCGATCCGCAGCTTACGGTCTTCGGAGCGGGCCCCGCCGAGCTGTTTCGGAATCA